>JBFGDF010000068.1:0-16140 GCA_041580775.1 Gemmatimonadales bacterium | reverse complement strand
GGCGATGGCGGCCGCGGCCACGACCAGCCGGCCGCCCCGGGCCAGCCGCGCCCCTTCCGCCACCTCCGCCCGCTCGGACGGCTTCATGTACATCGCCATGATCACCGGGAGGTAGTACCCCGCGGACAGGACGCTGGCGCCCACCAGCACCACGGCCAATGTCGTCTGCCCCGCCTCCACCGCGGCCACCAGGATGAGCCACTTGCCGATGAACCCGGCCGTCCCGGGAAAGCCGAGCAGCGAGAGCATGAACACCGCCAGCGCGAACGACAGCCACGGACGGCGCTCCGCGAGTCCGTTGAAGTCGTCGATCAGGAGATCGCTCTCCCCGTCCCGCCCCACCGCCGCGAGCACGGCAAAAGCGCCGACGGTCATCAGCGTGTAGGCAAAGGCGTAGAAGACGAAGGCGCTCCCGCCCTGGATCGAGGCCGCCGCCACCGCCACGAGCAGATAGCCCGCGTGGGCGATCGAGCTGTAGGCGAGCATGCGTTTGAGCCGGCGTTGGGCCAGTGCCACCAGATTGCCCACGATCATCGTGAGCGCGGCCAGCCACCAGACAGTCGTTTGCCACGCCGCCGTCGCGTCGCCCAGGGCCGTGAGCGCCACCCGCACGAGCGCCGCGAAGCCCGCCGCCTTCACGGCCGCCGCCATGTAGGCGGTGACCGGTGTGGGCGCGCCGTCGTACACGTCCGGGGCCCACATGTGGAACGGCACCGCCGAGACCTTGAACCCGAAGCCCACCAGGAGCATGGCCGCCCCGATCGTGAGCATGGGCCGGCCGGCGATCTCGCTGTCCGCCAGCTGCAGCGCGACGGCCTGGAGGTTGGTCGTACCCGTGGCGCCGTAGATCAGGGCGATCCCGTAGAGCAGGAAGCCGGAGGCGAACGCGCCCAGCAGGAAGTACTTGAGTGCGGCTTCGCTCGACTGCGGACTTCGGCGCTTGATGCCGGCGAGCACGTAGACCGAGAGCGACATCAGCTCCAGGCCAAGGAACACGACGATCAGGTCGGCCGCGCCCCCCATGAGCAGCATGCCGACCGTGGCGAACAGCACGAGCACGTAGAACTCGGGCACCAAGATGCGCTCGCGGCCCAGGTAGCCCTGCGCGAGCAGCACGGCCGCCATGCTGCCGATCAGGAAGACGGCGGCCGTCGCCCACCGGAAGCTGTCGAGCGCGATCATGAGGGGCAGGCCGTCGGGGGTGGCGCCCGCCCGCCAGAGCCACACCACCGTGCCGAGCGCTGCCACCAGCCCGACGAGCGTGAACCCGCCCGCCCACCGGTGGTGTTCGGGATCGCCGTGGCGCCAGCCGATGACCAGCAGCAGGATCAGCGCCCATGCGGTCAGCACGATCTCGGGGAGCAACGCGAGGGTGATGCCGGCCGGGGCGGACAGGTCGATCAGCATGGGCGTCATTCCGCCTCCCTCACGTCAGACCGCCGCACAAACCGGAGGGCCGGCCCGGCGGGCTGCCGCACCTGCTCGACGAACGCCCGCACCGAGGGCTCGATGCGCGTGAGGATCGGCTTCGGATAGAATCCGATCCACAGGATCAGCACGACGATCGGGGTGAGGATGGCGAACTCCCGCGGGGAAAGATCGCGCAACTGTGCGTTCTCGGGCTTGTCCAGCTTCTCGTAGATGATCCGCTGCAGCGCCCACAGCAGGTAGGCCGCGGCGAAGATCACGCCCGTCGTGGCGATGCCTGCCGCCCACGGCTGCGTGCGGAACGCCCCGACCAGCACCAGGAACTCGCCCACGAACCCGTTCGTGCCCGGCAGGCCGATCGACGACAGCGCCACGAGCGTCAGAATCGCCGCAAAGGCGGGCATGACACGCGCGATGCCGCCGTACGCGGCGATGTCCCGGCTGTGGCGCCGCTCGTACATCATCCCGACGAGCAGGAACAGCGCGCCCGTCGAGATCCCGTGGTTGATCATGATGACGATCGCCCCGGCCACGCTCTGGACCGTGAGCGCCCAGATCCCCAGCATGACGAACCCCAAATGGCTCACCGAGGAGTAGGCGATCAGCTTCTTGAAGTCGGGCTGCACCATCGCCACGAGGGCCCCATAGATGATGCCGACGACGGCCAGCACGACCACGACCGTCGAGACCGTCGGATCGAACGCCGCCCCCGGGAAGAACGGCACGGCGAACCGGAGGAACCCGTAGGCCCCCATCTTCAGGAGGATGCCGGCCAGCACCACCGAGCCGGCCGTGGGGGCCTCCACGTGGGCGTCGGGGAGCCACGTGTGAAAGGGGAACACGGGCACCTTGATGGCGAACGCGAGCGCAAACGCCCCGAACAGCCACAGGGCCCACGGCCGCACGACGTCGCTGTACGCGAGCAGATACTCGTAGTCGAACGTGTACTGGCCCGTCTCGCGCCCCACCGCGGCGTACAGCACCAGGATCGCCACGAGCATGAGCAGCGACCCGACGAAGGTGTAGAGGAAGAACTTGATGGCCGCGTACAGGCGGCGGCCGCCACCCCAGACCCCGATGATGAAGTACATCGGGATCAACATGATCTCCCAGAACACGTAGAACAGGAACAGATCCAGCGCGACGAACACGCCCAGCATGCCCGTGGTCATCACCAGCATGAGCGCGTAGAAGCCCCGTTCGCGCTGCGTGATGTACTGCCAGCTCCCGAGCATCGCGAGCGGCATCGTCAGCGTCGTCAGCAAAATCATGAACAGCGAGATCCCGTCCACGCCCACCCGGTAGGCGATCCCGAACGAGGGGATCCACGGGGCCCAGAACTCGAACTGCATGCCCGCGGACGCCGGGTCGAAGGCCCACCAGAGGCCGGCCGAGACGACGAATTCGACGAGCGCCGCCACGAACGCCACGTGCTTGACCCGGGCCGCTGGCACCGCCAGTGTCAGCAGCGCCCCGACGACCGGCAGCACGAGCAGCGCGTTCAGGACCCAGCGCGCGTAGCCGATGCTCAGCAGGAACTCGCTCATGTCAGAACCGCGTCGCGGCGCGCAGCAGCAGCAGCGCACCGACCACGAAGAAGAAGACGTACGTGCCGACGTGGCCGGTCTGGAGCCACGACCCGATGAGTCCCAGCCCGCGGGCGAAGCGGGCCGAGCCGTTGACCCCCACCGCATCGATCGCCCCGGCGTCGACGCGACGCCACAGCACCGCGTTCGACAGCCACACGAGCGGCCGGACGATCAGCGCGTCGTAGATCTCGTCCACGTACCACTTGCGGAGCAGGACCTGCTGGAGCCCGGTTTCGGCGGGCGCCTCGGCGGCGGGCTTGAGGGCCGCCGGCGTGAGGAAGCGCCACGCGGCCGCGATGCCGAGACCCGCGATGACCGTCGCCAGCCCGAGCAGCGCCCATTCGGTCGCGTGGCTGAGATGCGCGTCGGGGCGGAAGAAGTCGCCGGCGGCTGTCACCGGCTCGAGCCAGTGATGCAGCCACCCGGACCGCGGGAGCACTTCCGGCAGATTGAGCACGCCGCCCACGACGCTCAGCGCCGCCAGAATCACGAGCGGGC
Source organism: Gemmatimonadales bacterium (assembly GCA_041580775.1). Taxonomy (GTDB): domain Bacteria; phylum Gemmatimonadota; class Gemmatimonadetes; order Gemmatimonadales; family GWC2-71-9; genus JAOTWJ01. The sequence continues at coordinate 12,625 of JBFGDF010000068.1, read as the reverse complement.
CGGTCATCACCCACGGTGCCTCGCGCACGTGCCCCTGCTCGGCCGCTCCCGTCCGGTTGGGCCCGTGGAACGTATACAGCATGAGCCGCGTCATGTAGAACGCGGTGAGCAGCGCCGCCACGGCGCCCACGACCCAGAGCGCGTAGAACAGCACGTGCTCGTGCCCCTTGGCGAACGTCATCGCCAGGATCTCGTCCTTCGAGAAGAAGCCCGAGAAGCCCGGCACGCCCGCGATCGCCAGCGTCGCCAGCCACATGACGCCCGCCGTCCACGGCATCCAGCGCCGCAGGCCGCCCATGTTCCGCATGTCCTGGGCGTCCTCGTGCCGGTGCGTGGCGTGATACGCGTGGTGCAGCGCGTGGATCACACTGCCCGCTCCCAGAAACAGCAGTGCCTTGAAGAAGGCGTGGGTGACCAGATGGAACATGCCGGAGGCGATGGCGCCGACGCCGACGCCCAGGAACATGTAGCCCAGCTGGGACACGGTGGAGTAGGCCAACACCTTCTTGATGTCCCACTGCTTGAGCGCGATCGTCGCGGCCCAGAGCGCCGTGACGGCCCCCACAGTCGCGACCACGGCCCCGGCGATGGGCGCCATCGCGAACAGCACGTTGGTGCGGGCGATGAGATAGACGCCGGCGGTCACCATGGTGGCCGCGTGGATCAGCGCCGAGACCGGCGTCGGGCCGGCCATCGCGTCCGGCAGCCAGGTATAGAGCGGGATCTGCGCGGATTTCCCGGTGCAGCCCAGGAACAGGAACAGCGCGATCGCGGTGATCGTCGGTCCCCCGATCGCGAAGACCCGCGGCGCGCGCGCGAACACCTCGTCGAAGGCCAGGGACCCCGTCGCCTGGAAGATGAAGAACATGGCGATGAGGAACCCGGCGTCCCCGATCCGGTTCATCAGGAACGCCTTCTTGCCGGCGTCCGCGTTCGCCTTGACGTCGAACCAGAACCCGATCAGCAGGTAGCTGCACAGCCCCACGCCTTCCCACCCCACGAACAGGATGGGGAAGTTGGCGCCGAGCACGAGCACCAGCATGAAGAAGACGAACAGGTTCAGGTAGGCGAAGTAGCGCGCGTAGCCGTCGTCGGCCCGCATGTAGCCGACGCTGAACACGTGGATCAGCAGACCGACGCCGGTCACGACCAGCAGCATCACGGCGGAGAGCTGGTCCACCTGGAACGCCGCCGCGACCCGCAGGTCCCCCATGGGAATCCACTGCCACAGCGTGACCACGAACGGCTCGGTCGTGTGGGCCCCGGCGAGCCCCCGCACCACGACGAGCGTCATGACGAACGCCGCGGCGACCGTGCCGACCCCGATGGCGGAGACGGCCCGCTTGGCCGTCGGTTTGACGAGGCTGAGAAGCCCGTTGGCCGCGAAGCCGGCAAGCGGCAGGGCAACGACGAGCCAGACCCACTCGATGACGGGAGGCATTAGCCGCGCAGGAGGTTGACGTCCTGGAGGTTGACCGACTCCTTGTGCCGATACACGGCCAGGATGATCGCGAGCCCCACGGCTGCTTCCGCGGCGGCGACGGCCATCACGAAAAAGACGATGACCTGTCCCTGGGGCCCGAGCTGCTGGGCGAGCGCCACGAACGTGAGGTTGACGGCGTTGAGCATCAGCTCGACGCACATGAAGATGACGATGGCGTTACGGCGCAGGAGCACCCCGCCCACGCCGATGGCAAACAGCAGCGCGGAGACCCCGAGCGCGGGACCGAGCAGCATCTAGATCTTCCTCTTGGCGAGCACCACGGCGCCGACGATAGCCGCGAGCAGCAGCACGGACGTGATCTCGAATGGGACGAGGTACTGACGGAACAGCGGCTCGGCGAGCATGCCCACCGCCCCCTCCGCCGCCTGCACCCGGCCCAGCTCCCCGGGCGGCAGCGGGAACGCCGCCGTTTCCGCGGCAAAGCCCCCGCCCCGCACGATCCGCACGAGCACCCATAACTCGACCGCCAGGCCGGCGCCGAGCAGCGCCGCCACCCCACGCCCCAGCCAGCCTCGCATGTCCGCCGGGCCTGCGCGCCCGAGATTGAGGAGCATGATGACGAACAGGAACAGCACCATGATCGCGCCCGCGTAGACGAGCACCTGGATCGCGGCGATGAACTGGGCGTCGAGCAGCACGAACAAGCCGGAGAGCGAGAACAGCGTGAGCACGAGCCACAAGGCGCTCGCGACGGCGCTGCGCCGCGTGACGCACAGGAGCGCCGCGGCCAGCGCGACGCCCGCGAATCCCCAGAACATGACTTCGTGCATCGGTCACTCCCCCCGGGGATCGGCGGGGTCCCACAACGTCGAGACGGGGTGGGTCTGGGCGCAGAGTCGCTCCAGATCGTAGACGAACCGCTCGCGCTGGTACTCGGCGTTCTCGTAGTGGACCCCGACGTGAATCGCCTCTTCGGGGCAGACCTCCTGACAGTACCCGCAGAAGACGCAACGGAACTCGTCGATTTCGTAGATCAGCGGGTAGCGGTGCCCGTCCTCGTCTTCGCCGGGCACGAGCTTGATGCAGTTGGCCGGACAGATCTGCGGGCACAGCCCGCACGCCACGCACTTGGCCCGTCCCTGCTCGTCCGTCAGCATCCGATGCGTGCCCCGCCAGCGCGACGAGAGGCTCCAGAATCCCTCCTGGGCCGTCTCCTCCGGATACTGCATCGTCACCTTGGGTTGCAGCAGGTGGGTGAACGTCACCGCCATCCCCTTCAGCGTGGCCCGCAGATAGCTGACCTCGAGTTCCGGGCGGCGCATCACCTTCACACGGATCGCCATGTCAGCCCTCCATCGGCACGCGGCGCTGCGTCCCCGCCACCACGCGGCGCCGGTCGAGCCCGAAGACGACCGCCGCCACCAGGGGGACGTTCACCACGAAGAGGATCATCCCGTACTTCCAGTCCTGCGCGAGGCCCCAGCGCTCCAGCAGCAGCACGGCCGTCGCCATGACCACGATGTACGCGAGGGCGGTGGGCAGGAGCACTTTCCACCCCAGGAACATCAGCTGGTCGTAGCGGAACCGCGGCAGCGTCCACCGCACCCACACGAAGATCCAGACGAAGACAAAGGTCTTGCCCAGGAACGCCAGCGCCGTCGTGGTCGAGCGGAGCACGGCGCCCAGCGACCAGGTCGCCGCTGCCTGCTCGTCCCACGCCGTGAACGGGATGTCCCACCCGCCGAAGAACAGCGTCGTGATGAAGGCCGACATCGTGATGAGCGCCACGTACTCCGAGAGCGGGAACATGGCGTATTTCATCGCGCTGTACTCGGCGTGGTAGCCGGCCACCAGCTCGGCTTCGGCCTCGGGAAGATCGAACGGCAGCCGGTTCGTCTCGGCGAAGGCCGCGATGTGGAGCATCAGGTAGGCCAGCGTGGCCGCGAACACGAACCAGACCATGCGCTGTTGCGCCGCCACGATCTCGCTCAGCATCACGTTTCCCGCCAGCAGCAGCACGACGATCAGACTCAACCCGAGCGCGAGCTCGTAGCTGATCATCTGCGCGCTCGCACGGAGTCCGCCGAGCAGCGAGTACTTGGAGTTGGACGACCAGCCGGCCAGCGTGATGCCGTACACCGCCACACTCGAAATGGCAATGATGAAGAGGAACCCGATGGGCAGATCGGCGATCATCAGCGCGATCGGTCCCTCGTGCACCACGCGGCCCAGGAGCGGTACCGTGACGTCGAACGGCGGCAGGGGGGCGCCGAACGGAATGACCGCGAACAGGATCAGCGCAGTCACGAACGACATCAGTGGCGCCAGATAGAAGATCACCCGATCGGCCTGGGCGGGCACGACCTCTTCCTTGAGCAGATTCTTGAGGCCATCCGCGACGTTCTGGAGCAGCCCGAGCGGTCCGACCCGGTTGGGCCCCAGGCGGTCCTGCATGAAGCCGGCACCCCGCCGCTCGACCCAGATGACCACCAGCACGCCCACGAGGAGGGCGACGAACACCAGCAACACCTTGAGCGCGCTGACCAGCAGCAGGCCCTTGAGTTCGGGGGTCATCGCGGCGCTCCCGCCGGCGTGGCGCGTTCGAGCACGGCGCCCCGCGTGCCGAGCGCGTCGTAGGTGAGCGCGCCGACGGCGTCGGTCGCCGCGGCCAGGAGATCAAACGCCTCGGCAGCACTCGCCAGCGGCTCGCCCCGGTCCAGCGCCGCGCGCAACTCGCCCAGCACCCACCAGGCGGGGCGCGCCATGCCGGGGGCGCTCTTGGCCTGGAAATAGCGTTGCACCCGCCCGTCCCGGTTCACGAACGTCCCGTCCTCCTCCGCCACGTTGGCAATCGGCAGCACGACCCGGGCGGCCGCCCGGACGCCGTCCGGCAAGACGGTGCCCACGTAGACCACTGGCGTCGACGCGAGCACCGCCGGCGCCACGCCGGCGAGCCGCTCATCCAGCACCAGCACCGCTCCGGCTTTGGGGAGGGCCGCCACCGCGTCGGCAAACCCCTCCGTGTAGCCGGTCACCAGCGCGCCGCGGACGTTGGGCGACCGCTCGCCGCGCAGCGCCAGGTTCGGCACGCCGGCCAGCGGATGCTCCTCCTGCACGCGCTCCACCCGGAACGCACCGCGGAACCCGGCGCCCGCGATCTCACGGGCGAGGAACAGCGCCTCCGTGGACGCCCCCGGCGACGCCAGCACGACCACGTCACCACCGACTCCGGCGAACACCTCCGCCGCCTGACGCAGCGCGTCGTCCCAGTCCGCCGCCACCAGCTCGGCGCCGCGCCGTACCAGGGGCGCTTCGATCCGGTCTCCTCGATTCAGCCAGCGGTAATTGAGCCGCCCGTGATCGCACATGAAGTACCGATTCACGGCGGCGTTCGGACGCGGCCGCACCCGCACCACGGCGTTCTGCCGGGTCTCGAGCGCGACGTTGCACCCCTGGGAGCAGCCGGGACAGATGCTCCCCGTCTTGTCCAGCTCCCACGCGCGCGCCTTGTGCAGGAAATCCTTCGAGATGAGCGAGCCGACGGGACAGACGTCCACCACGTTCCCCGCCCACGGGTGGTCCAACGGGTGATCGGGGTGCACCCCGATGTAGGCCCGGTCCCCCCGCTCACTCACGTTGAGCACCGGCTCCTCCGCCGCATGCTCCATGAACCGGACACAGCGCGTACATAGGATGCAGCGGTTGGCAACGTACAGGATGTCCGGCCCGAAGTCCTCCACCGGGTTGTACCGTTTGGGGTACGTCGGCGTGTAGCGGGTGCGCGCCCGTCCTTCCTGAAACACGTAGTCCTGCAGCTCACACTCCCCCGCCTGATCGCAGATGGGACAATCGAGCGGGTGGTTGATCAGCAGGAACTCCAGCACGCCTTTGCGGGCCTCCGTCGCCTCGGGTGCGAACACGCGCACGACCTGGCCCGCCGTCACGGGGGTTGCGCAGGCGATCTGCAGCTTGGGCACCCCGTCGACCTGGACGAGGCACATGCGGCAGACGCCCGCAACCGGCAGCCCGGGATGGTAGCAGTAGTGCGGGATCAGAACGCCGGCTCGCTTGGCGGCCTCCAGAATCGTCGTGCCCTTCGGCACGGACACCGGTGCGCCCTCGATGGTCAGCGTGACCATGTCGTGCTGTTCGGCCATGACTCCCCTACGCGAGGGCCAGCGCGGGTTTCCGCGCGCCCGTGATGTACGCTTCGAACTCGGGCCGGAATCGCTTCATGGCACTCACCACCGGCGCGGCGCACGAGTCGCTGAGAACACAGATCGTCTTGCCCGTCATCTGCTCGCCCAGATCCTCGAGCAGTGCGAGGTCCTCCATCTTCCCTTTCCCCGCCAGGATCCGTTCGAGAATCCGCACGGTCCACCCCGTGCCCTCGCGGCATTGCGTGCACTGCGCGCACGACTCGTGGGCGTAGAACCTCGCGAGCCGCATGACTTGATAGACCATGTCGGCCGTGTCGTCGTAGACGATGAGACCCCCGGAGCCCAGCATCGTATTGACCGCGACGCAGCCCTCGTAGTCCAGCAGGCAGGCCTCGGCCTCCTCCCGGTTGATGATCGGAACCGACGAGCCGCCCGGTTGCACGGCCTTGAGGGTTCGCCCGGGCCGCAGCCCCGCCATGTCGTAGATCAGGTCCCGCAGAGGGAAGCCCGCGGTGACTTCGTAGTTGCCCGGACGCGCCACGTGCCCGCACACACTGAAGAGCTTCGTGCCCGTGCTCTTCGGATTGCCGAGTGCGAGGCTCTTGTACCAGGCGGACCCGCGATTGACGATGTGCACCACCGCCGTGATCGTCTCGACGTTGTTCACGGTGGTCGGCATCCCGAACACCCCGACCTGCGCCGGGAACGGCGGCCGGATCCGCGGATTGCCGCGCTTCCCCTCGATCGAGTTCATCAACGCGGTCTCTTCCCCGCAGATGTAGGCCCCCGCGCCCCGATGGACGTAGAGATCCAGCCGCTTCCCGGACCCGAGGGCGTTCGGGCCCAACGCGCCCTCCTGGTAGGCCTCGTCCAGCGCCGCCTGCATGATGCGGATCGGCTCGGTGAACTCGCCCCGGATGTAGATGTAGCCCACCTCGGCCTGAATCGCGTGCATGGCAATCGCGCACCCCTCGATGAGGGCGTGCGGCGTCCAGCGCATGATCTCCCGATCCTTGAACGTGCCGGGCTCCGATTCGTCCGCGTTGCAGCACAGGTAATGCGGCTTGGTCTTCTCCTTGGGCATGAACGACCACTTCATGCCGGTGGGGAACCCGGCGCCGCCCCGACCGCGGAGCCCGCTCTCCTTCACCAGATCGGTGACCCCGGCGGGCGGCATGCCGAGCGCCGTCTTGAGCGCCGTGTAGCCGCCGCGCTTCACCCATCCGGTGTACGACCGGGCCTCCGGATCCCCGAAGTACTGCGACAGCACGACGGTTTCCTTGGGGTGGGGCTTGTGGGGGAATCCCATTACCGGGGTCCTCCGCTCACGGATACCTCCTCAGCAGCGCCGGCACCTGCTCGGCGGTCACACCCTCGATGAAGTCCTCGTCCACCAGCACTGGCGTCGCAAATCCGCAGGCGCCCAGGCACTCGACCTCCACCACCGTAAAGCGGCCGTCGGGCGACGTGGCCCCGAGGTCCGCGCACCCCGTGTGCTTCAGGAACGCCTCCACCACCCCCTCCGCGCCGCAGAGGTGGCAGGGGGTCGTGGTGCACACCTGGATGAAGTGGCGGCCGACCGGATGCTGGTGGTACATCGTGTAGAACGTGACCACGCCCTTCACGTAGGCCGGCGTGAGTTCCAGCGTTTCGGCCACTTCCACCATGGACTCGTCGGACACCCAGCCGTGCGCCTCCTGGACCAACCACAGCGCCGGCAGGAGGGCGGCGCGTTTGGTGGGATAGCGGGTGAGAAGGGCGTCGAGCTGCGCCCGGCGGGGGCCGGTGAACACGGGCTGATACTCGCCGGTGGTCTTCATCAGCGATCGACCTCCCCCATCACGATATCCACGCTCGCGTTGATCGCGATCAGATCGGAAAGCAGATGGCCCTCGGCCATCTTGGGCAGCGCGGCCAGGTTGATGAAGGCCGGGGGCCGCACGCGCCAGCGCACGGGTTTGGCCGTGCCGTCGGACACGAAGTAATAGCCGAGCTCGCCCTTCGGGCTCTCCAGAGAGAAGTACGCTTCCCCGACGGGCGCCTTCACCCCTTCCATCACCTGCTTGAAGTGGTGGATCATGGACTCCATGTCGTTCATGGCGGCGTGCTTGGGAGGCAGAATCACCCGGTGATCCGCGACGTTGATCGGCCCGTCCGGCAGCCGATCGAGCGCCTGCTCGAGAATCCGCACGGACTGGCGCATCTCCTCGAAGCGGACGAGATACCGGTCGTAGACGTCACCGTGTTCGCCAATCGGGATCTCGAAATCGTACGTCTCGTAGTCCAGATACGGGCGGTCCTTGCGCACGTCGTAGTCCACCCCGCTTGCGCGGAGCATCGGTCCGGAGAGCGACCAGTTGATCGCCTCCTCCGCCGTCAGGGCGCCGATGCCCTGCGTGCGGCCGCACCAGATGCCGTTGCGGGTGAGGGCGCGGTCGGTGTCGTTCAGCGCCTTGGGGAAGGTCCGCAGTACGCTGCGCAGGGCATCCTCGAAGCCCTCGGGGATGTCGGCCATCAGCCCGCCCACGCGGGTCAGGCTGGTCGTGAGCCTGGCGCCCGTCCACTGCTCCTGGAGGTTGTAGATCTTCTCACGCTCCTGAAACAGCCACAGGAAGGGCGTGAAGGCCCCGAGGTCGATCCCGGTGGTCCCCACCCAGACGAGATGCGAGATGATGCGGCTGAGTTCGCAGGCAATCACGCGAAGGACCGTGCAGCGCTCCGTGATCTCGATCCCCATCAGCTTCTCGGCGGCCATGGCCAGGCACACGTTGTTGGACATTGGTGCCAGGTAGTCCATGCGGTCCGTGAGCGGGATGAGCTGGTTGTAATGGCGGTACTCGCCAAGCTTCTCGAAGCCCGAGTGCAGGTAGCCCACGTGCGGGATCACGCGGACCACCACCTCCCCGTCGAGCTCGACGACCAGCCGCAGTACCCCGTGCGTGGCCGGGTGTTGGGGGCCGATGTTGATGAGCATGTGCTCGCCGGACAGCCGCCCGGCTTCTTCGGCGCTGTCCGGTCCCGGGGTCTCCATCCCGAGCGGCACCGTCAGCGGCAGCCCACGCTCGTCCACGCCGGTCGTACCGAGGCTCAACTCGAGCGTGCGCTTGGCCGCCATCAGCGTTCCCCTTCGGGCTCGGCAATGCGGCCGCGCTCGCCCCGGGCCAGGCGCCCGCGCAGTTCCGGCGGCAGCTCATGGTACGCCTCGGCGATGCTGAGCTCCTCCATCGAGTAATGCGCTTCGGGATTGGCGTTGAGCGCCTGCCGCACCTGCTCGGAACGGGAGAAGCGACCGCGCAGCGGGAAGTCCTTCCGGAGCGGATACCCCTCGGCGTACGTCTCCCACATTAGGATGCGCCGCAGGTCCGGGTGGTCGGTGAACGTGATCCCGAACATGTCGTAGACCTCCCGCTCGAGCCAATTCGCCCCCGCCCACAGCGGGACCACGGAGGCAATCTCGAGCGGCTGGTCCTTCGGGAGGGACGCCTTGAGGCGGAGCGGCACCTGGCGGCGCAGCGAGAACAGCTCGTAGACGACCTCGAGCGGGAGCTCCCCGTCGCGGTACTCCACCGCGGTGATATCCACGAGGTAGTCGTACGCCTGTTCCGGGGTGTCCTTGAGCCACCCGAGGATCTCGCGGTTCCGCGCCGGGTCGATCGCGACGATGGTGTCGCCGCATGATTCGCGCACGCGCCGGATCGCGGACCCGAACTGGCGCTTCAGGGCTTCCGCCGACGGGTTCATCGGCGCCTCACGCGGAGCGTGTCTGGTGCAACGAGTTCCCGAACGGCTCCGACAGCTCGTCGATCCTATCGGGCGCAAGGCGCAGCCCGCGTTCGTCGAGGGACTGCTCCACGCGGATGGACGCATCCGCCAGCGTCTCCCCCCGGATCTTCTTCTGCAGCAGCAGAATGCCGTACAGGAGTCCCTCGGGCCGCGGGGGACAGCCCGGCACGTACACGTCCACCGGGACCACCGTGTCGATCCCCTGCACCATCGCATAGTTGTCGAAGATGCCGCCGCTCGAGGCGCAGGCGCCCATCGAGATCACCCACTTGGGCTGTGGCATCTGGTCGTAGATCCGCCGGATCACGGGCGCGAGTTTGAACGGCAGCCGCCCCGCACAGAGGAGTACGTCGGCTTGGCGCGGCGAGAACCCCAGTCGCTCCATGCCGAAGCGCGAAATGTCGTACCGCGCCGCCGCCGTTGCCATGAACTCGATGGCGCAACAGGCCGTGCCAAACGGCATCGGCCACATGCTGTTCGATCGCGCCCAGTTGACGAGGAAATCCAGCCGCGTGGTCAGCCAGTTGGGCGAGATCTGCGAAACCAGCGTCCCGCCGCGCCCCCCCGCGGACGTCGTCGTCACTCCCATTCCAGCGCCCCCCGCTTCCAGATGTAGACGTAGCCCACGGCGAGGATGAAGATGAAGATCCCCATCTCCACGAGCCCGAACAACCCGAGCTGCCGGAACGCCTGTGCCCACGGGATCATGAATACGATCTCGAGGTCGAAGACGATGAACAGCATCGCGACGAGATAGAACTTCACGCTGAACCGGTCGCGCGCGCTCCCGAGCGGCGGCATGCCCGATTCGTACGGCACGCCCTTGATGGTCGTGGGCCGCCGGTGGGAGAAGACCTGGGACAGCACGATGAACGCCAGTCCGTTCACGAGAACGAAACTGACCAGCATCAGGAGCGGCACGTATTCGCGGATCATCAGACACACCGGCCCGTGAATTTCGTGAAAAAATTCACTTGCTCAGAGGCCACAAGTTACCTAGGCTTCTCGACGGGTGTCAAGCAAATCCATGTGGCATAACGGAGTACGTCGCATATCTTTCCTCGGCGCCGGTTCACGCCGTCTTCACCTTCACTTCAGACAGTGGACGCACCACCAGCCCATGTCCATCAAGTCCGACCGCTGGATCCGCAGGATGGCCCGCGAGCGCCGGATGATCGAGCCGTTCGAGGAGGCCCAGGTGCGGCAGGGCGTGATCAGCTACGGTGTGTCGTCCTATGGGTACGACATGCGGGTGGCCAACGAGTTCCGCATCTTCACCAACGTGCATTCCACCGTCGTCGACCCGAAGGCGTTCGATCCTCGATCCCTCGTCGCGTATACGGGCGCGGTGTGCATCGTGCCGCCCAATTCCTTCGCGCTGGCGCGATCGGTCGAGTATTTCCGCATCCCGCGCAACGTGCTCACGATCTGCGTCGGCAAGAGCACGTACGCCCGCTGCGGGATCATCACCAACGTCACGCCGTTCGAGCCGGAGTGGGAGGGACACGTGACGCTGGAGATCTCGAACACGACCCCGCTCCCGGCCCGGATCTACGCCCAGGAGGGGATCGCCCAGGTCCTCTTCTTCGAGGCCGACGAGCACGATGAATGCGAGACGTCGTACGCGGACAAGCGGGGGAAGTACCAGGCACAACGCGGGGTCACCCTGCCCAGGATTTGACGGCATCTATGGCCATTGTCCGCTGCCCGACGCACGACATTCCCTACAACGACCAGAATCCCCGTGGGTGCCCGGCGTGCTGGCGAGACCGGCAGGGCGCCGACGAGGGCGGCCGGGTGATGCGCGAGCTGGCGCGCGCCTCGCGGGGGGCGCCGGCCGTGGAAGTCCTGCCGCCCCCCCAACCGGAGGAGGACGTCGGCTCGGCGGGACCGTGGCCGCCGGTCACCCAACCCCCGCGCCTCCCCACGCCCGAACCGACCCGCCTCGAGGCCTTGGGGAAGTTCCTCGCGGCGAACGCCATCACGATCACCGTCGTGCTCCTGGGTGCCCTGACGCTCGTGTTCATCTACTACGTCTCGCGCCCGACGTTTGCGGAAGGCTACATCCCGCCACTCGCCACGACCGATCCGCTCCCCCTGCCCATCGAGCCCAACACCCCCATTCTCGGCGGATTCGCCCTGCTCGGGCCGGTCCCGCCGGAGATCAATCCGGACACCAGCACGCTCGCCCGGTACGACTTCGGGCGGGGAAGCCTCGTGGACGTCCTGAATGGCACGGTCTACGCAATCACGCTCGGGTCGCCGGAGCGTACGTGGCGGGGGCATCGAGTAGGGCTCAGCGAGATGCAGACCCGCGGGCATCTGGCGCTCCTGGGGGCTATCCGCGAAGACACCGTCCTGCGGGCCGCCCCGCTGCCTATGGGGGGCTACGAGGCCTATCGCACCGTTGCCACCCTGCCGCGACGACGCCTGTCGGTGGAGGTTCGGCCGCCGAACGGCTGCTTCGACGTCTACGTGGACCTGGCCCCCCAGGTGATCGGCGTGGCCGCACGCGCGGGCGACACCGTGGTCGCCGTGGCCCGCCGCGGCGCCGCCCCGATGTGGGTGGCCCATCAGGTCCGCGTGGTGAGCCGGGCGCTGCCGGGACCCTACGCCGGACGGCCGGTCTGCCAGTGAGGCGCGGTCACTGGATGCCCGCCTCCCGCTGCAGCCATCGCACGTAGCCCACGATCCGGTCCACGTCCGCCGGCGCGAGGCCGGGCACCGGTCGCATGTCGCCGAACCGCCAGTGATGGGCCCGCACGCCCACCTGGACCGCGCGGTGGAACGCGGCGTCCGCATGATGGGACGGCTCGTAAACCGGATGCACGAGGGGCGGGCCCTGCGGGCTGCCGGCCCCGCGGATCCCGTGGCAGGCCGCACAGCGGGCACCAAACAACTGCTCGCCCGCGACGTGTTCGGCCGGCGTCGGGGCCGTGACGGGTGGCGGCGGGGGGTCCGCGGCGCAGCCGATGGTCCCGCACGCCCCCACCACAACTGCGAGGGCGAGGACGCGGCGGGTGGCATGGTCGCATCGCTCACGGGAGTCGGCTATACTGGTCACCGCTCGCCTCAACCGTCGACCTGCCACGGAGGGCTTTTCCACATGCGCATGCCGTCTCTCCTGGTGATCAGTGCCCTCGGCGGCCTCGCCTGCGCTCCCGCCGAGCGGCCGCCGGAAGCGACCGGCCCCATCAGTGTCGCCGACGCCGGGTTCGCGACCCCCGAGGGGATGCTG
>JBFGDF010000067.1:0-16151 GCA_041580775.1 Gemmatimonadales bacterium | reverse complement strand
CCGTGATCACCCCGTCCTTGCCCACCTTTTCCATGGCATCGGCGATCAGGTCACCGATCTCTTTATCGGTATTCGCGGAGATGGCGCCGACCTGCGCAATTTCCTTCTTGCCCACCGTGGGCACCGACAACTTCTTCAGGTCGGCCACAACCCGCTCGACCGCCTTGTCGATCCCGCGCTTGATGGCCATCGGGTTGATGCCGGCCGTCACGCTCTTCAGCCCCTCGCGGTAGATCGCCTGGGCGAGCACCGTCGCGGTGGTCGTGCCGTCGCCGGCCACGTCCGAGGTCTTGGTCGCCACTTCCTTCACCATCTGGGCGCCCATGTTCTCGATCGGGTCGGAGAGCTCGATCTCCTTGGCCACCGTGACGCCGTCCTTGGTCACCGTCGGGCTGCCGAACTTCTTGTCGATGACGACATTCCGGCCCTTGGGGCCGAGCGTCACCTTCACCGCCTCGGCGAGCTGGTCCACGCCCTTTTTCAGGCGCGCGCGCGCTTCGACGTCAAAGTGCAGTTCCTTCGCATTCGCCATGCTCGAACTCCTCCTGGAAAGCCTCAGCCGATCACGGCGAGGACGTCGGACTCCTTGATAATGAGCAGCTGCTCGTCGTCGATGGTCACCTCGGTGCCGCTGTACTTCCCGTACAGCACCTTGTGGCCGACCTTGAGCTCCATCGGGACCTTCTCCCCCTTCTCGAACCGTCCCGGGCCCACGGCGATGATCTCGCCCTGCTGCGGCTTTTCCTTGGCCGTATCCGGGATGTAGAGCCCGCCCTTCATCTCCTCGGTCTCCTCGAGGGGACGAATGACGACCCGGTCGGCGAGGGGCTGGACCTTGATCTTGCCCTTCGTTGCTGTGGCCATACCGACAAGCCTCCGTCAGTGTAACTTGTTGATGGGAAAGATGTTCAGAGTCACTAGCACTCACTGACCCTGAGTGCTAACGATCCTAAAGATAGTCTCGGGCCAGGCGGTGTCAAGTTGGCGAGCGGCAGCTTGGAAGGGCGGAATGACGGAAAGCTGGAACGACTGAGGGAGGGGCTGACGGCAGGGGGGATGACGGAGGACGGAACGCCGGGTCCGTGCCCCCTTCCACCCTACTCCACGATCCGCCGCGCGCCCACCCAGCGCTGCCGCCACCAGCGGCTGTCGCCGCCGTCGTCGCCGAGCAGGCTCGAGGTCTTCACGCCGGTGGAGGAGGAGTGGATGAACTGGCCCTCCCCGACATACAGCCCCACGTGGGTCACGCGGCTCGCCGTCCCCTCGGCGGAGAAGGCGAGCACGTCGCCGGGTCGGAGTTTCCCAACGTCGCGCTCGACGGCGCTCCCGAGCCGGGCCTGATCCCGACTGGTGCGCGGCAGGACGACGCCGTGCTGGGCGTAGGCATACTGGATGAGCCCCGAGCAGTCGAATCCGTTGCCGTCGGTGCCGCCCCAGCGATACGGGCTGCCCATGGCGCCGAGGGCCGTCTCCACCACGCTGGTGGTGACGCGGGCGGTCTCCTCGCTCGCGCCCAACGTGATGGCGATGGCATAGGTCTCGTCGGGGAGTGGGGCGTCGGGCGTGGCGCCCTCCGATGGTCGCGCGGACGGCGGCGCGCTGCCCCCGGTCCCCGAGCGCGGTCCGGCGGTGGACGGGGCCGCTCCCGTCCCCCGGCTCCCTCCGCCGCCGATCCCGAACGAGATCCGCGCCTGTGCCTGGAGGCCCTTCGCGTCCGTCGGGTCGAGTCGCCAGAAGCCGGCGACGTCCTGGTCTTCGACGCGGTAGCGCGCCTCGATGCCGAGCGTGACGAGCGAGAACAGCCGTGCCGCGAGGCCGCCGCCGAGGGTCCAGAAGGCGTCGGTGCCGCCCCCGCTGTGGCGGAGGCCGAGCCCGGTGGAGGCGAGCGCGTACGGTCCTGATCGGGTGTTCCCCACCCGGAGACTCAGCTCGCCGCCCGACAAGGTCCGATCGACGAGCGAGCGTCGGTCGGCGACGTGGACGAACGACAGCCCGTAGCCCACCGGTCCCCACAGGCGCTGGTGGATTCCGGCGTGGAACGCCACGGCCGCCGAGTCGCCGCTCGGGAACCACCACCCGTAGGCGGCCTCGAACGACGGGCCCTGGGCCCACACCGGCGGTGCGGCGAGAAGCAGGATGCAGGCGAGTACCGCCCGCGAGATCGTCGAACTCATGGTGTTAGAACCGGTTACGCCAATGGTAGTGGCCTCGTGGAGTGCGGTCAACGGAGGGCCGCTACCCGCCGGTGCGGCCGGGCCCGGATCTTGAGGAGGACAGGCTTGACGCTGGAGCCACGCGCCCCTTTCTTGGGGCAGCGTTTTCCCGGCCCGAGCGGCGCCGACGCGTGCACGCACGCCCGGCGCCGTGGCTCTCGGAGCAATAGATCAGGACAGTATGCCGCCCTGCCCCGCCGCCCCCGTTCGGGTGCGCGGCCCGGCATCGTTCAGGTCAACGAGGGAGGAAGACGCATGCGGAAGGTCACCGGCACGATGCTGCTGGCCGCGGGTCTCGCGGTGACGGCTTGCCAGGATTCCAACCGACCCGACCCCGGTGCGCCGGAGCTCGCGCGCGCCGCCGCCGACGGCGACTACATCGTGGTCTTCGACCGCGGCGTGGCAGACGCGCCCGGGCTGGCTCGCCAGCTGACGCAGGCACACGGCGGCGCGCTCAAGTTCTCCTACCGCCATGCCCTCAAGGGCTTCGCCGCCACCCTGCCGGCAGCGGCTGTCGAGGCGCTGCAGCGCAATCCCAACGTCGCCTACATCGAGCCGGACGCGGAGGTGCGGTTGTTCGACACCCAGAACAACCCGCCCTCGTGGGGGCTCGACCGCGTGGATCAGCGCGATCTGCCGCTGAGCAACTCCTACACCTACGCCAACACCGGCGCCGGCGCCAACGTCTACATCTTCGATACCGGCGTGCGAAAGAGCCACAACGATTTCGGCGGGCGCGTGCAGTACGTCCCGAACGGCACTAACGGCGACTTCGTGGGGGACGGGCACGGCAGCGCCGAGGACTGCCACGGGCATGGGACGCACGTGGCGGGCACGGCGGCCGGAAACAGCTACGGCATCGCCAAGGGCGCACCCATCTGGGCCGCGCGTGTCGTCAACTGTGCCGGCGGGGGCAACGTTTCGATGGCGATCGCCGCGGTGGACTGGGCCACCGCCAACGCCGCCCGGCCAGCCGTGGTCAACATGAGTCTGGGCTACGGCAACGTCCAGTCGCTGCGTGACGCGGTGGATGCCTCGGTCGCCGCCGGGGTCAACTACGCCGTGGCAGCCGGCAACGGCAACTTCATCGGCATCCCGCAGGACGCTTGTGCGGAAAGCCCGGCCGGTGCGGTCAGTGCCAACACAGTGGGGGCCACGGCGAGCAACGACAGCGAGGCTTCGTTCTCCAACTACGGCACGTGTGTGGACATCCTGGCCCCGGGGGTGAGCATCGTGTCGGACTACTACACCAGCAACTCGGCCACGGCCACGATGAGTGGCACCTCGATGGCCACTCCGCATGTGACCGGCGCCATCGCGCTCCATCTCACCGCCAACACGGGGGCGACTCCGGCGCAGGTGTCGCAGGCGTTCACCAGCAACGCGTCGACCAACAAGATCGCGCTTCACCGGCGCAGCCGGCAAAACGGCACCCCCAACCGACTGCTCTACACGGCGTTCATCGGCGGCGGCGGACCGGTGAACCAGCCGCCCGTCGCCACGTTCACCTACGGGTGCACCGACCTCGCGTGCAACTTCAACGGGTCCGGCTCGAGCGACCCCGACGGCAGCATCACCGATTACGCCTGGACCTTCGGGGACGGCGCGACGGCGACCGGGGTCACGACGTCGCACACGTACGCCGCGGGCGGCACCTATACGGTGACGCTCACCGTGACCGACAACCAGAACGCCACCGGCAGCGATGCGCAAAACGTCACGGTCACGGCACCGGGTGGCGGCGGAATCGTCCTCAGCGCCACCGGCTCCAAGGTGAAGGGCGTGCACCACGCCGACCTGACCTGGTCGGGCGCCGCCTCGGCGAACGTGGACGTATACCGCAACGGCTCTCGGGTCGCGACGACGGCCAACGACGGGGCGTACACGGACAACACCGGCAACAAGGGCGGCGGGGTGAGTTATACGTACCTGGTATGCGAAGCCGGGACATCGACCTGCTCCAATGCGGCAACGGTGACGTTCTGACGACTGAAGACTGAAAAGTGAAGAGTGAAACGCCGTGCCGAGGACCGTGGCGTTTCACTTTTCACTTTCAGTCTTGACCCTTCCCCGCTGCTGTCCCCGCACTGGGTATATTTCCTCTGTGCCTCCACGATCGCTGCTTCTCTTGGCGGTGCTCCTGCTCGGTTGCGGGGTGCGGAGGCCCGGCGACACGGGGGATGTCGTGAATCCCGTCGAGGTTACCGTCACCATGGATCGCTCCACGTACGCGCCCGGGGCGACGATCATCGCCGCGCTCGTGGTGCACAATCGGAGTGACACGATCCTCACCCTGTCCTTCACGTCCGGCCAGCGCTACGACTTCGCCGTGCAGGACGCGGCGGGCACCGTGCACTGGCGGTGGGGCGCGGAGCGGGGATTCATTCAGGCGCTGGGTGAAGAGACGCTGGGACCGCAGGACACCCTGCGCTACACCGAACGGATCGACGCCCCGCGCGCCCGGGGCCGCTACACGCTGGTCGGGACCGTCACGGCGCGCGATCACGTTGGGCGCGCGTCCGCGACCTTCCAGGTGGAGTGAGCATGCCCACGGTGACCGTCACCCGTCACGTGCACTTCAACGCCGCCCATCGGCTGCACAATCCGCAGCTCGCGCCGGAGCGGAACCGTCAGATCTTCGGCCCGTGCAACAACCCCAACTACCACGGGCACAACTACGAGCTGGAGATCTCGGTGGCAGGCGAGATCGACCCGGTCACCGGCTACGTGGCCGACCTGGGTGAAGTGAAGCGGATCGCCGAAGCGATCGTGGTGGCCGCGCTCGACCACAAGAACCTGAACCTGGACGTGCCCGCGTTTGCGGAGCTCAACCCCACCGCCGAGAACATCGTGGTCGTCATCTGGCGGATGCTCGAGGGGAAGCTGCCGGGGAAACTCGTGAAGCTCGTGCTGTGGGAGACGCCGCGGAACTCCGTAGAATATCGCGGCGAATGAATGGGGGAAAAGTGAAAACTGAAAAGTGAAAGGGGTGCACCGACAACTTCCGGGTTTCAGTTTTCACTTTTCAGTTTTCACTCCTACGCTACGCCGGCCATCCACCCCTACATTCCCGGCCACCGCCACCCGAACGCGCCCGCCGTCAGCATCCCGTAGACGAAGGCATCGAACACGTGCTTCCAGGCGCGCGTCCAGCCGCGCCCGAACCAGATCGTGTCCGGAATGATGCCCGCCGCGTAGGCCAGGAAGGCGATCGTCCCGACGACGCGGAACACGTGCAGGTACTCCGTGCCCGGCGGGAGGGTGCGGCTCGCCACGTACGCCACGAGGAACGAGATCGCGACATAGTAGACGAACGACAGGATCATGGGTTTGCCCATGTTCCGGTACATGTCGGCCGTGGCGACGGTGAGCATCCCGACGGGCCCGGCATCGAGCTTCTTCTGGAACTCGGGATCCTTCATCGTCGCCTGGTCACCAGCGAACGGAAACGAATAGTGTCCGGGTTGCACGCCCGCCTCCCGGAGCGCCGTCATGGCCCGGGTCTCGTTGGGCAGCTGGGCGAAGTCCTTCTTGTGGTGGGGAGAAACCGTCCAGAACAGCGCGCTCACGATCCAGACCAGGACGGCCGCGATCAGGATGGGAAGCCAGAGACTGGTCAGCGGAACGTACGGCGTCGTGACGGCCAGCGCTCCCAGTAACAGCGTGTGCATGCGTCCTCCGGGGGGGGATCAGGGGGGCGAACGTAGCGTCCCGACGCTCCTCCGTCCAGGAGGGTTTTTCACACCCCGAGCGCCTGAGCGGCCAGGTTCGTGCCCTCGACGCGGGCGCGGATCTTCGCAAAGGCCGTGTCGCGGGCCGTGGAGATGTCGTCTCCGAAGGGCGAGAAGCCGCAGTCGTCCGTCGTCCCCAACTGCGCGACGGGGATGTATTCGGCGGCCTCGAGCACCCGATCGCGGACCTCGTGCGCGGACTCGATGCGCGGGTCGATCGGATCGATCACGCCCACGAAGAGACGCTGGTGGGGCTTGGCATGCTGCTTGATGATCCCGAGCACCCGTGCGCGATCGGGCTCGCTGGCCAGCTGGATGTAGAAGTTCCCCGCGTCGAGTTGGAACAGCCCCGGCAGCAGGCCGGCGTAATCCACATCCGCGCTGTGCGTCGAGTCCTGATCTCCACCTGGGCACGTATGCACGCCGATCCGCGCGCGCTGTTCCTTGGAGAACCGGCGCAGGACACGGTTGTTGAGATCGACGAAGCTCTGCAGCAGTTGCCCGCTCGGATCGAGTTTCACGGCCAGCCGGCCCTCGGTGAAATCGACCTGCACTACGTGCGCGCCTTTCTGCAGGCAGCGCCGGATGTCGGCCTCGTGCTCGCGCGCAAGGTCGTCGAGGAACGCGTCGCGCGCGTAGCCCGGGATGCCGTCCTGGGGATACAGCAGGCTCAGGGCCGAGGCGGAGATCACGGCCTGCTTGACCGGCACCCGCGCGACCCGCTGCGCCGCCGCCAGATACGTCTCCGCATACGTCCCGTACCGGAAGGGACCCGCACTGAGGCGGGGCAGCTGTCGGGTGTGGCCGTCGGCAAACGGGATCGTGACGCCGTCGGGCGCCAAGGTCTTCAGGCCGTCGATGGGGTACGTGGCAAAGCTGGGCTTGGTCTGTTCCCCGTCGGTGATGACGGGCGACCCGGTCGCTTCGAGCCGTTCGATCGTGTCCCGGATCGCCGCGGCGGCGAGCGCGTCCAGCTCCTGCCGGGGCATGCGACCGGCGGTAAACGCCTGCATGCCGTCGATCAGGGCCCGCGGTCGGGGAATGCTGCCGATCGGCTCGGTCGGAATGGACATGGGGCAGGTCCGTGTTCGCGGTGGTCGAGACCGTCAGGAGTCCCGAGCAGCGGCGTTCCTGGGCACGGGATCCACCGGCGGAGAACCTAGCGCGCCGCTTCCCCACCGTCCAGCCGGCCCCGCCGTGGCCGCCGGCTGCACCCGTCAGGGCGTGCGGCTCGCCCGCTCCAGCAGTTTCCGGTACACAAGACGGGCCAGCCACTTGGGAATGCGGCTCTCGGCCGCAATCAGCTCGATGGCCAGCTCCCGGCCCTCCGGATCGGTGAGCCGCTTTCGCGCATCGTCGGCCGACCGCGCCGACTGCAGCAGCCGAAGGAAGCGGCGTACACGCACGAGCGCGATCAGGGGCCCCACGATTCCCCAGAAGCCGAACACCCAAAACAGGCTGACGCTGATCAGAAACACATACTCGTGCCGCTCGGCCTCGAACAGCAGCCGGTACACCGCGAACGGGACGATGGTGACGAGGCCCAGAATCCACAACACCGTGATGCGAGCGGTCACGGGCCGTCCTCCGGCGGCCGCGGCACCGGCGGCGGATACCACCTCGCCGGTGGCACCACGACGGGGCGGTCCTTGTCGCCCTCGTAATGCGGGGACATGATCTGCACGCCGTACTGGTTGAACAGGTCCTGGATGTTCTGGTGGAGTGCCGACAGCAGCTCGATCCGCCGTTCGGGCATCAGCGTGTAGGCATTCAATTCGTACTCGACGTAGAAGTCGGACAGGGCGCGCTGGCGCACGAAGGGGGGCGGATCGGGGCGAAGGCCCTCGGTGTTCCGGGCCGCGGCGCCGAGCAGCTCATGCACCTGGCGCCACGCGGCGTCATAGCCGATGGTGACGGTCGTGTGCAGGATGATGCCCTGGTCGCCGCGCAGCCGCGAGAGGTTGTTGATACTGCGCGACAGGAGCAGCGCGCTGGGGACCGTGACCTCCACGAGCTTGGTGGTCTGCACCTTGGTCGAGAGCAGCCCCACCTGGCTCACAACGCCCTCTACCTCGCCTACTTCGACGTAGTCGCCCACGCGCAAGGCCCGCGTGTACATGACCACCAGCCCGCTCATGGCCTGGCCCAGGACGCCGGTGGAGGCCAGCGTGATCAAGAGGCCCGCGAACACCGACACACCCTTGAACGAGGCCGTGTCGCTCCCGGGGATGAACGGGTACACGACGGCCACGGCGAATAGCCACACCACCGCGACGGCAATGCGTCGGCTGGGCGCCGCCGTGTCGGCGTGAATACCGGGAATCCGGATCGTCTCGTTCTCCACGGCGCGGAAGAACGCGGTCACGAGGCGCGCGACGGCGCGGGCCAGCAGGAGGAGAATGGCGACCGTGAGCAGCCCGGGCACGGCACGAATGGACTCACCGACGATCCCCGCCAGGAGCCCGACCAGGTACTCACCGAGCGCCTCGCCCCATTGGCGAGTCTGCGGGAATCGGGTGAGGACGTAGGCGACGTAGACGTATCCTGCCACCAGGCCGGCCAGCCAGAAACCTGCCGTCAGCGCCGCCCGGACCGCTCGGCGGAGCTGATCGCGTTCGATCAGCGTGAAGCCCCGTAGCCTGAGGTGCGGCAATCGGCGGAGCGCCGTGGCATCGACGCCGATCGTCATCCGTGCGTGGGCGCGAACGAGCAGGCGGCCGATCAGCGCCAGGGCGAGCGTCGCGAGGAGGGCCAGACCCAGCGCGGTGAGCAGACCGGCGAGGCTGCGCGCTTCCAGCTCTTCGGCCAGGCCAAGGCGCAGGCGCGCTGCGACCAGAGCCACCTGGTCGTCCAGCGAGTTGCCGGCGGCGGTATCCGCGTCGGCCGGCGTGACCGTGAAGACCGGACGGCCATCAAGGAGCAGCAGACGCCCTTCGGGCACTGCGCGCACGGTCACCGAGTCGGGGTGGGCGCCGGCCTCCAGGGCTCCCAGGAGGCGGGCCCGCGCGGCGAGGGCACGCTCGGTGGGCGCGAGGGCGCCGAGCGGCGCGTGGAACACGACGATCGCGCGGTTGCTGATGTGGAGGATGGCGCTGTCGGGTGGGGCCCCCTGGACCAGGCCCAGGGCAAGGACACAGCACGCGGTGAGCACGGGGGGTCTCCGGAAGAGGGACCGCTGCTCGAAGGGAGCCGGCCCTAATATCGGAGGATTGGACCCGCCGGCAAGGCGGCCACGTGCAGGCCGGGACGCTTCGCCTCGCCAGGGGTGTCAGGACGCCGGCCGCACGCTCAGTCCCGCAGGTAGTACTCCAGCGTGGCCACCACACGCACGGTCTTGTGCAGCTGGGTCTCTTCCGCAATGCCCGGAGCCTGGTCGCGTGGGAGAATGACAAACACGCCCTGACTGGCCTGCCGGATCCGGCCCACGGCACTGCGGGAGTCGAGGGCGAACTGCTCCGCCGCCGCCCGGGCGCCCGCCGTGGCCTCGGCGATCATCGCCGGCTTCAGATCGTTCAATCCCCGGAAGAGAAAGGTCGGCCGCGCCGGTCCAAAGCCTGTGCCGGACAACAGCACCACGCCGGCCTCCACCAGCTCGCCCATCTGCTGGCTGGCGGCATGCACGGCGGGGGGATCGTCGGACCGGACCATGATGAGCTGCTGCACGACAAAGCGTGTCTCGCCCGGGGTTCGTTCGCCCCCGAAGCGATTCGCCATCCGGTCGGTCACCTCCAGTCCTTGCAGCTCCGCGCCGGCCGTATCGAGGCCGTGGCGCGTGAGGAACCGGAGCACCTCGCGCGTGCTGCGCTCGATCTCCGCCTGCGCGCGGGCGAGGGTGTTGTCGGTCGCGACGATCTGTAGCGGCCACAGCGCCAAGTCCGCCTGCACGTCCCGCTCGGTCAGCCCCTTCACGGTGACGTAGCGATCGGCGCGCCGCGATTGGACGAAGCCGTGGCCCGCAAACCAGCCGGCGACGGCGATTCCGAGGGCAAGGATGGTCGCGGCGACCACTGGTCGCTCGAAGGGCATGCGTGCACTTCCCGTGTCAGAGGAAACCCAGGGACCGGCGGGCGGACGGCAGAGGCCCGCGCGCCACTTCATGCTTCCACCCCCGGGGGCGCCGCGCCAGCCCGGCGGCGCCCGGGTCGCCTAGGGAACCATCACGCGCACCAGCAGCGGTTCGCTCCGCGCGCGGTCGCCCGCCACCCCGTACACGCGGTACTCGCCGTTGGGGAGTGTCCGCAGTTCCCCGTCCACCTCGATCCAGCCGCCCCACACGAACGTCTCGGAAAGCGAGTCGCCGGGGGCGAGGCCCTGCTCCACGAAATCGGCCGTGCAGTCGCGGAAATCGATGCTGTGATCCCGGCCATCGGCATCGCGCACGAACAGGCCGAGCTGGCAGGACGAGCTACCCGATCCCCAGACCACGCGCTCGTCGCCGCGGTTCACGGCCTTCACGGTGATCCCGCCCCGCTCCATGGGCGACACCACGATCGTGCCGGTCACGCCCACATTCATCACACTCACGGCCAGCGGGTTGCCGCAGGCCAGCACTCCGGCCACACCCGCCACTGCCAACCTCCCCATCCCTCTCACACCCGCATGCATCGGGCGACCCTCCGAATGAAGTCCAATCCCCGCCCCGACCTCTACCTGGGATTACCTCGTCTCCGGGGTCCGGGTCACGGGGGGACACGTCGCCCCCCGTTCGGTTCATTGTTCCCCCTCGACCGGGTGACCAAACCGTGGGACCAGGCGGGGCTCCCCCCTGTGGACGCGAGGGCGGGACACGAAAGCGATCAACGGTGTCGCGGCCGGCCGGAGGTGTAGGCTAGAACTGCACGCCCACCGCCAGGTGCACGTCGTAGTAGCGATCGTCGAAGGGCACGTCGCGGGTGAAGAAGTCCAGCGTCACCTGGACGCGCACCCGCTCGATCGCGATGAGCGAGGCAACGCTCTGCACGACGACCTGGCTACAGTCGCGTCCGTCTCCGCGCGCCCGTTCGGTGGTGCACGTCTCCGTCAGAAACCCGTCGCCCGCGGCAAACTGGTAGCCCAGGCGCCCGGCGACGGCGACCATGTACGTTGGGCGGGTGAGCGGCCGCAGTTCCACCTCGGGCCCGGCAAACAGCCCCACCGCGAACTTGTTGGGGTCCTGCGTGACGAGGGACAACACCCCCTCCAGCCGGAAGGCACCGTTGAGGCGCAGCCAATCGGGAGTGCCCGGCGGCTGGACGCTCGTCCCCAGCTCCTGTGCCGTCCCCAAGACGAAGTAGCCCCAGTGGGAAGGCGGCTCGTAGTGGATCGCGTCCACCGTGCCCAGGGCCGCGAGGCTCACCAGGCTGGACTGCCAGCGCTCCGGCTGCCGCCGGGCCAAGCTCTTCAGCACTTCCCGCAGCCGGCGGGCGAGCACACGACGGGCCAGGTGCGCCCGCGCGGGCGGCAGGCCCAGATCCCGGAAGGCGAACCCGTAGGCGGCCAGCAGCCGGAGGTTGTAATCCAGCTCCGACTCCGCCGGCTGCCGCAACCCCGCTTCCGGGGCGATCGGCACGAGCGGGTCGTCGACGATCACGGGCGGCAGCGAGTCGCGCGCCGCGCGCCGGCAGTGAGGATGCGCGATGAGCGCCTGGCGCTGCTGCGCGCTCAGCTCCCGGCAGCTGGAGTACACGCGGTTCACTGCAATCTGTGCCAGCACGCGCAGATCCCGCAGCTCCGGGCCGCCACACGCGGCCTCGCCCGCGGCCTCCTCCGACTCCATCCACCCACGCAGGCAGCGCAGCGGTCCCCATTCGGGCCCCGACCACAGTCCCGCCAGCTGGCGCCGTCCGCGCCGCGTCGGCAGCTGGGCGTCCCACGACTCCAGGTCGTGGAGCGCGTCCGACATTCCCAGGTAGTAATCGAAACGCCGGAACTCCCCCTCGAACAGGCCGAAGAAGTTCGCCAGAAAGCCGCCGGCCATGGGGTACCGACTGGTGGCGATCAGCACGCTGTCGAGCACTTCGGGCCGCTCCTCCAGCAAGGCAAACAGCTCGGTCTTGCGGGCCTGCTGCACGAATGCCCCCGCCAACTGCACGCCGTAGCTGAACACGTCGCCCGGCGGTGGGGGGAGGGTGTCGCCACGGCCGGCGTCCGGCAGCGGGTAGGCGCGCAGATCGGGGTCGAGGTAGATGAACAGCGTCCGGTCGTCCGACGGGGCCGCGAGCCGGGCCAAGGCACTGGCCAGTCGCAGGGGCACGTTGTCGAACACGCTGCCGTCGATGAACTGGCCGGCGTGCTCCGCCGCGTGACACGCGGGGAGGGCGGATCCGTCGGCGGCGTGCAGGCAGTAGCCCAGCCGCACGGGCGGGAAGGCGTAGGGGACGGCGCCGGACGCGGCCGTGACCTCGAGCAACCGCTCGAGGTTGTCCCGGCTGCCGGCGTCCGGGTCGGGCACCAGCGGCAGCAACAGCTGTGGCACCCGGGACGCGGGATCGAGCACGTTCTCGATCAACGGCGGCCGCCCGGGTCCGCGCCCCCGGATGCGCAGCGTGAAGCGGAGCAGCTGTCGGGGGGCGGAGAGCGGCGAGCCGGGTCGGAGTGGTACGTCCAAGGGCGTGATTCTGGTGACGGGGATGCCCAGCACCACATCGCAGGACGCGGGGAGCCCGCGCTCCCAGGTCTCCTGCGTCAGCCGCCGCATCACGTCCAGCCCGCGCCGGGCGGTGAACGCGCTGACGGGCGTGCTGGCCGCGGGCCGGAACAGGTCCGCGAAGCGGGTGCTCAGCCAGAAGCGGTAGCCAAGGTCGGCGCCGGGCCTGCCGTTGGGCGCGCCACAACTGCTCAACGCGCTGAACAGCGCGTTGCCGCTGCCGGCGGAGGCACCGGTGGCAACCCGGAGCGGGATGCCTTCCCGCTTGAGGGCCTCGCCGAGGACATAGAGATACCCCGCCTCGTAGACGCCGAGCGAGGCGCCGCCACTGATGGCCAAGGCGACCGACAGTGTGCCCGCCGCCGAATCGGGGGGGACATCCTGCGCAGGGGCCCTCACCGGCCCGGCCAGCAGCACCGCGCCCAGCCACGCCACCGACGCTCGCACGACGGCACGACCGCCAGCGCGGCGGCGGCGTTGGACATGCGTGAGGCCGGTCATTCGGGTCCCGAAGGACCGGAGGGTGCCTTCGACGCCCGCGCATAGGAGCGGGGATCGGTGACGCCCCGCTTGGCGAGCCAGCCTGACGGTTCGGATGCACCGGGCAAGGGGGTCGTCATCCCAGCAACCTGCCATCCGCCCCGGCCCTTTGCCAGCCGACGGGCCGCGAGGGATCGGCGACGATCGGCCGCCGTCCGCACGACGGATACGCGAGATTGCGAACTGGCTCGCGCCCCGCGACCGTTCAGAAGCAAGCTGACTCGCTCCCGCTCGGCGATCACGCGGCACCCGAGGTCCGTCACTCGACGGCATGGAAACCGGGGGTAGTTTGGGTGACCGCAGGGGGCGCAGGGCTGAGGAACGGACTTCGCAGTCGTCATCAGGGAGAGGGTATGCAACTCGGAATGATCGGACTGGGACGGATGGGCGGCAACATGGTCAAGCGGCTGCTCGACGCCGGCCATACGGTCGTCGCTTACGATCTCGACGCCGCGCACCTCCAGGCGGCGGCTGCCGCCGGGGCCACGCCGGCAGCGTCGCTGGACGCGCTCGTCCAGCAGCTCGCGGAGCCGCGCGCCGTCTGGGTGATGGTGCCGCACGGCGACCCGACCCGGAAGACGATCGATGCGCTCCTGCCGCTGTTGCGGCAGGACGACGTCCTGATCGACGGCGGCAATTCCCGCTATCTCGACTCGATGGCGGCGGCGGAGCGGTGTGCCGCGCGCGGCGTGCACCTGCTCGATGCCGGCGTGAGTGGTGGCGTGTGGGGTCTCACCGAGGGGTATTGCCTCATGGTGGGAGGTCCGACGCCGGCGGTGAACCGGCTGACTCCCATCTGGCAGGCGCTCGCACCGACGGGCGGGTTTGCGCACGTGGGGCCCAGCGGAGCCGGGCATTTCGTGAAGATGATCCACAATGCCATCGAGTACGGGATGCTGCAGGCCGTGGGAGAGGGATTCGCCTGTCTCGAACGATCGAAGTTCGCGCTGGATCTCACGCAGATCGCGGACCTCTGGCAGCACGGATCCGTGGTCCGATCGTGGCTCATCGAGCTGCTGGCGCGGGCGTTCCGGGAGGACGGCGCCGGTCTGGAACGGATTGCGGGATACATCGATGACTCGGGCACGGGGCGCTGGACGATCGAGTACGCCGTGGAGAACGCGCTCCCGCTGCCCGCCATCACCGACGCCGTGTACGCGCGGTTCGCGTCCCGGGCGGAGAACCCGTTCGCCGCGCGGGTCATCGCCGCCCTGCGCAACCAGTTTGGCGGCCATGCCGTGCGCACGGAGGGGGGCGCGTGACGACGCACGTCCTGACGGTCGACGGGAAGGGCCTGCACGGGGGGTCACCGCCGGGCCCCTGTGCGGTCGTCATCTTCGGAGCCTCGGGCGACCTCGCCGGCCGGGAACTGATCCCGGCGTTGTTCGAACTGGCGCGCTACGAGCTGCTGCCGCCACAGTTCGCCGTGCTCGGCTTCTCGAACGCCCCCTGGGACGACGACGGGTTCCGCGCGGCAATGCGGCAGAAAGTCGAGCAGTACTGCGCGTTCGACGCCGACCGCTGGCGCCAATTCGCCCCCCGCCTGTACTACCTCAGGGGCGACTTCCGCTCGCCCCCGGACCAGGACTACGCGCGGCTCGCCCGCAAGCTCGCGACGGTTCGCGCGGAGCAGCACATCCCGGACAACGTGCTCGTGCACCTGGCCACGCCCCCCAGCTTCTTCGACGGCATCACGCAGCGGCTCAGCAGTGCCGGCCTGGCGCACGCGGCGGACGGCTGGCGACGGATCGTAATCGAGAAGCCGTTCGGAGTGGACAAAGCGTCGAGCCAGCAGCTGGACGCGGCGATCGGGCGGGTGTTCGCGGAGGAGCAGATCTATCGCATCGATCATTTCCTCGGCAAGGAAACGGTGCAGAACATGCTGGTCGTCCGGTTCGCCAATCCCAGCTTCGAGCCAATCTGGAACCGGAACTACATCGATCACGTGCAGGTCACCGTGGCGGAGGACATCGGCATCGGGACGCGTGCTGCGTTCTACGAAGGCACCGGGGTGGTGCGGGACATGCTGCAGAACCACCTGCTCCAGCTGGTGTGCATGACGGCCATCGAGCCGCCGGGACGGTTCGAGGGCACGTCCCTCCGCAACGAGACGGCAAAGGTGCTGGAGGCAATCTGCGCCGTGGACGTCGATACCGACTGTGTGAGGGGCCAGTACGGACCCGGGACGATTCAGGGCGCCGCGGTTCCGGGATATCGATCAGAGAAGGGAGTCGCCCGCGACTCGATCACACCGACGTACGCCGCCGTGCGGTTGACGATCGACAACTGGCGATGGGCGGGCGTGCCGTTCTACCTGCGTACCGGCAAGCGACTGGGGGCTCGGCTCACCGAGGTGGCCATCCAGTTCAAGCCCACGCCGCACCTGATGTTCCCCGTGGATCGCGCGGCGCTCGCGAGCAACGTGCTGGTATTCCGGCTCCAGCCGCAGGAAGGGATCCTGCAGCGGTTCCTCGCCAAGCAGCCTGGTCCGGGACTGGAAATGCGCGCCGTGGACATGAGTTTCCGCTACGCGACCGCCTTTGGCATGACGGAACTGCCGCCGGCCTACGCCTGGCTGCTCCTCGACGCCATGCAGGGTGACCAGACCCTGTTTGCGCGGTCGGACTGGATTGCGCGCGCCTGGGAGATCGTGGATCCCATCATCGACCGGTGGGAGGAGCGGGCGGCCGCGGCGTTCCCCAACTACGCCGCCGGAAGCGGAGGCCCTGAGGCCGCCGCGGCCCTGGTGGGACGCGACGGACGAGCCTGGCGTCCCATCGGCGGGGCAGACCGGTGACGCCCGAGCGCGTCACGATCGTCGAGACAAACCAGCTCGCGGAGGTCGGCGCGGCGATGATCGCGGGATGGCTGCGCGAGGCCATCGAGCGGCGACGCGATGCGAGCCTCGCGCTCTCCGGAGGCGACACGCCGGAACCGGTCTACCGGTGTCTGGCCGGCGCGTCGGTGCCCTGGCACTGCGTCGCCATCTTCTTCGGGGACGAACGCGCGGTGCCGCCGGACGACGTGCGCAGCAACTACCGG
>JBFGDF010000066.1:0-16174 GCA_041580775.1 Gemmatimonadales bacterium | reverse complement strand
GATCGCGCGATGGACGTGGTCAACGTGAAGATCAGCAAGGTCGGCGGGCTCACGAAGGCGCGGCTGGTGCGGGACGTGTGCGCCGACCTGGGAATCGCGATGACCATCGAGGACAGCTGGGGCGGCGACATCACCACGGCGACCATCGCGCACCTGGCCCACAGCACGCCGGAAGCGTTGCGCTTCTCGGCCACCGATTTCAACAGCTACGTGACCGTACGGACGGCCGATGGCGCACCGCAGCGAGCCGCCGGGACCATGGCAGCGTCCTCGGAGCCGGGCCTGGGCGTCACCCCGCGCCCCGAGGTACTCGGCGAGCCGGTGCTCGACGTCGCGTAACCGCACCCAGCGTCAGCGCCAGTTCCGCGTCCGTCTCACTGCCTCAGCCGGTCGATGCCGGTCCGCCGTCTCACCGTCGCCGCAATCGCCTCGTATGCCGGATCGCCATGGAGAAACGCCAGGTCCGGATGCTGCGTAAGCCACGGGTCGCGGTAGCCTCGGCGAAGCGCCGTCCGCAACCGCTCGAGGGTCCGCGCCCGGTTCCCGCGGATGGCCCAGGCGACACTTTCCTCAAATGCAAACCATGAGCTATCGCTTCCCGCCGCTTCGGCGCGCAGGTCGAGCCAGCGAGCCAACAGGCTGTCGCCCGTAGTGACCTCGCCGCGTTCGTGGTATAGCTTGGCGAGGTGTTGGATGGCTTCAGGCGCGTCTGGCTGGATGGACAGCGCGCTGTCCAGCACCGGCTGCGCGGCGTCGTATTCGCCCAGGAGAACCAGGACCCAGCCGAGGTCCCAGAGCGTGAGCGGGGCGTCGGACCGACGGGATCCCTCCTGCTCGATCGCTACCTTGCGTTCGAGGTACTCCCGGGATTTGGCGTAGTCCCCCCGATCGCGGGCAAGGCGACTGAGATTCGTGAGGGGGTCGAGCAGAAGATGGTGTTGGGGACCATGGATTCGCTCCCGGATGGCGAGCGCACGCTGGAGCACGCGGTCAGCCCGATCGAACAGGCCGATGGAGCGCAGCAGCCAGCCGAAGTTGTTGAGGTCGTTAGCCACCCCCACTTCGTCGCGGTGCGGCGCACCCGCTTCCAGACCCAGCCGCTCGTAGAGGCGCAGCGCTTCGACATACGAGCCGGTGCGGTGCGCGAGGAGTGCCAGGTTGCCGAGCGTGCCGCGGTAGGCCGGGCTCTCCTGCCCAAGCGCCTTCTCGTGAATGGCGAGGGCCCGCTCGTAGTAGGGTCGCGCCGCAGCCAGATCGCCGACCCCCCATTCGAGGGCTCCCAGGTTGTTGAGCGTGTACCCCACATAGACATGATCCGGCCCAAGAGCGTTTTCCCGGATGGCCAGTGCCCGCTCGTAATACTCACGCGCCGCCCCATGCTCACGCATCTCAGCGAGGAGCCCTCCGAAATCGGACAGGAAGTGGGCCAGTCGAGGATCGTCCGACCCCAATTCGCGTTCGGCGATCGGAATCGCGCGTTCGTAGAGCGCTTTGGCTTGCTCGTATTCGCCCAACTGGCCGGCGAGCCAGCCGAGCTGCGCGAGACTGCTGGCCGTGTACCGGTGCTCGGGGCCCAGGGTACGCTCGCGGATCGCCAGGGATCGCTCGAGGTGGGTCCGCGCTTCCTGGTACTCGCCAAGCGCCCGCAACGTCCTGCCCAGCACTTCATAACTGTAGGCCGTCTCGGAATGGTCCGGGCCCAACGTCCCCTCCATAGTCGCTACCGCTTCCCGGATGAGAGGAAGACCCGCTGCCGCCTTACCCTGCGTGAGGTACAGGAGGACCACCTCGCGCAGCGTCTTGGCTGTCTCTGATTCCTCCGATCCGCGGTTGCGCTGGAGAGCCAGCGCGTCCTCCAGCAGAGGTTGCGCATCCGTGTAAAGACCGAGGTCGCGGTACACGCGTCCCATCACGTTCAAGAGCCGTCCCTGTACGACGGGCTGGTCTGCCAGGCCCGTGCGGATCTCGGACACGCCCTTGTCGAGCACCTGCCGGGCCGTGATGCTGTTGCCCCGCGCCTCGCTTGGGTCACTCACCTCGAAAAGCCCCACGAGAAAGTCCGATACCTGCGTGGCCGTCTCGGCCTCCTGACGCGCCTGCGCTTCTGCCCGGTTGGCCCGCATCATCCCAACGGTGGCGAGCACCGCACCGATGAGGAGCGCGATGGCAGCGACCGACGCCGCGACAACCCCCGCCTGATTGCGGCGGACGAACTTCGCGACCCGGTACGGGGCACTGGGCGGCCGCGCGACGATCGGTTCGTCCGCGAGGTAGCGCTGAATGTCCATCGCCAGCCCGTTGGCGGTCTCGTAGCGCCGCGCTCGGTCCTTGTCCATCGCTTTCATCACGAGCCAGTCGAGATCGCCGCGCAACTGGCGCCGCAGGCTGTGCGGATCGGTCCCGCGGCAGGCGGCAACGCGCTCGCGCCGCTCGTCCAGCGTGGCCACCCGGGCACTGGGGGTCGGCGGATCGGTCTCTCGCCGCACGAGTTGCGCGATGAACCCCTGAACCCCCACCTCCGTGGGGTCCACCGGCACCTCGCCAACCAACAGCTCGTAGAGCAGGACCCCGAGACTGTAGACGTCCGTGCGCGTGTCGACGTCCAGCCCGGACATCTCGGCCTGCTCGGGACTCATGTACGCGGGAGTGCCCATGGTCTGGCCGTAGCTCGTGACCAGGGTCTTGTCGGTCAGGTGCTGGCCCGTCGCCTTGGCGATGCCGAAGTCGATGATCTTCGGCACGGGCCGCGCGTCGACCTCCGTGACGAGCACGTTGGATGGTTTGAGGTCGCGATGGATGACGCCCTTGTGATGGGCGTGCTGGACCGCCTGACAGACGGAGACAAACAGGCTCAGGCGTTCCCTGGTAGTGAACCGGCCGCCGTCGCAGTATTGCGTGATGGGGACGCCCTTCACCAGCTCCATGACGAAATACGGGCGTCCGGACTCGCTCGCTCCGGCTTCGAACACCTTCGCGATGCCCGGGTGGTTCATGACGGCCAGCGCTTGGCGCTCGGCCTCGAAGCGCGCCACCACCTCCCTGGTATCCATGCCGACTTTCATGACCTTCAAGGCCACCCGCCGACGCACCGGTGCGGTCTGGTCCGCCTCGTAGACGACACCCATGCCGCCCTCGCCGAGGACTTGCAGGATCTTGTACGGACCGATGTGCGCGGGATGGAGAAGCGGCTCGCCGGGGGACGCGTCGAGCGGCGTCTCCCTGTTCGGGTCGTGCGGGGTCATGGCCGACTCCGGGTGCTGGGCGCTCCGACGAACATGGGTCGAAATCCCGGGCGCGGCCAGTGCGGGGTCCTAGATGGTGACTCCTCCTCCTCGTCGCGTCATCGCGCCCCCGCTCAATCCAACCGTCGCACCGTGAGGTACGACGGATAGGCCGCGGAGCGATACACCCGCTGCGTCGTGCGGCGGAACTCGTCGGCCGTGGCCTGGAAGATGTCGGTGAAGGTGCCGGGATTGCGGTCGATCATTGGGAACCACGAGCTCTGGACCTGCACCATGATCCGGTGCCCGGCGCGGAACGTGTGGAACGCGTCCTGCAGCGTGAACGCGATCGGCGTCGGGGCGTCCGGAGTGAACGGCTCGGGCCGCGCCAGGCTGTTGCGGAACTTGCCGCGCAGTACGTCCCCCCGCACGAGCATCTGGTAGCCGCCCAACGCGCTCCGGCCCGCGCCGCGCCCGGCGGTGTCGGGGAACACGTCGATCAGCTTCACGACCCAGTCGGCGTCGGTGCCGGACGTCGCGACCACCAGGTGCGCCTCGATCGGGCCCGCGATCGTCACGTCCGCGGACAGCACGTCGGTCTCGTACACCAGAACGTCGGGGCGCCGGGCCGCGAACCGTTGATCCTCCACCATGAAGCCCCGGTTGTACCACCGGGTCACCTCGTTGGTGTACGGCACGGGGCGCGCGGGGTCGTGCACGTACTCGTCGTACGCCGACGCCGTCGCCGTCGGCCGGTCGAACGACAGCCGCTCGCCAGCGTGCAGGTAGAGGTTGACGGACGTCGCAGTCGGTGGCGGCCAGGCGTCGAGTCGGCGCCAGACGTTGGCACCGGTGTTGAACAGGAAGGCCTCGGGGAGCGCGGCGCGCCCGCCGTTCAGCAAGTAGGCGTCGAAGAACGGCGCCTCGATGCTGTCACGATAGAACTGCGCCGTCTCCGAGCCCCAGTCCAGGTCACCGAGTCGCCGGCCGCTCGAGTCGAAGTTCCACTGGCCGTGGTACCACGGTCCCATCACGAGCCGATTCGTCGCGCCCGGCGACTGCCGCTCGTTCGCCGCATAGGAGTTGAGGGCCCCGAACAGATTCTCGGTATCGAACCAGCCGCCCACGACCAGCGTCGCCGGCTTCAGGTTCCTGAGGTGCGGCAGGATGTCGCGCGCCGCCCAGAAGTCGTTCCACCGTCCGTTCACCGTGATCGTGTCCCAATACGGCACGCCGTGTTGCAGGTACCGCGCGTTGGCGTTCGGCAGTGGGCCCAACTCGAGAAAGAACTCGTAGTCGTCGGGTGTCCCCTTGTCGAAGGGTGCCGGTGCCGTCTCGGTGGACGGGGCCGGCCGCGGCCACCCGAACCGGCTGTAGAAGTTGAACGCGTGCGGCAGCAGGAAGGCGCCGTTGTGGAAGAAATCGTCCCCGCCCATCCACTTCGAGACCGGCGCCTGGGGCGAGGTCGCCTTCACCGCCGGATGCGCGTCGATCGTGCCCATCCACGTGTAGAACCCGGGATACGAGATGCCGGTGATGCCCACCCGTCCGTTGTTCGTGGTGAGGTTCGCCACCAGCCAGTCCACGGTGTCGTACGTGTCACTCGTCTCGTCCGTGTCACGGCGCGATCGTTTGGCGGGCTTGTACGGCCGAACGTTGGCGTAGTCGCCCTCCGACAGATACCGACCGCGCACGTCCTGGCACACGACGATGTACCCGGTCGCGAAGTAGTGCGCGAACTGCGTGGGCGGCTGCCGGTGGTAGGCGGTGTCGCCATAGGGCCGGCACGAGTAGGGCGTGCGAGTGAGCAGGATCGGATGGCGCCGGGTGGTGTCCCTGGGCACGTAGATCGACGTGAACAGACGCACGCCATCGCGCATCGGGATCATCACTTCCCGCTTCGTGTAGTGGTCGCGCAGGTTCGCGGCATCCTGCGCCCCCAGGGGGGTCGCGAGCAGCGGCACGAGCAGCAGACAGCAACGGAACATGGCGCACTCCGGCGAGAGTCGGACAGCGACGACGCCGCAACATCGCTGGAGGGGACGCCGCTCGCCAGCCGGAATCCGGCGGCGGCGATTCAGCGACTCGACGCCAGCTCGGCCGCCACGGCGGCCGTGATCTGCGCGGCCGGGACGAGCACGATCCACGCGTCCCCGGCGTCGATCACGGAGGCGAGCATGCCCGAGAGCAGCAGGACGGCAAACGACGCCCCGATCGCGGCACCCGCCTGGCCGCGGCGGCCGTGGCCGAGATGCGCGCCCAACCCGATGCCGACGAATTCGCCGAGCAGCACCCCGTAGAGCCCGCCGACGAACCCGCACGGGTCGTCGCCGCAGATGCGGCTCCCGCCCGTCAGGTGGAACCCCCCGTACCAACCCACCAGTACACCCGCCGCGCCGCCGACCAGCGCGCCCAGGACGGCGGGCGTCGTCTCGCTCACCGGGTCGATGACCGAGTCATCGGCGCCCGTTGGCGCCCGTTGGCGCTCGACCGATGCCAGGAAGACCGGCAGCTCCTGCGCCGCGAGGCGGGTGGATCCGGGCGGCAGGACCAGCAGGGTCAGGAGCAACACCGGACGAACGATCAGGGAGCGCATGGTGCCCTCCGCGGCGTGGATTCACGACCACGATGGGAACTGCGCGTCCCCCGCCCGCCCCCTCCGCGTGACCTGACATCACCGGCTTGACACCGGAGCGCGGCCCCTCGGAGATTGCCCGTTCCTTCACTTGCGAATCGCATGCGCCGGCTTCTGCTCGTCGTCCTGTCCCTGAGCCGGCTCGCCTCCGCCGAAGCCGCGCACGCCCAAGCGCCGCTCGAGCCCTTCGGCCTGCGGGTCCGCGTGGCGCACCCGCCACCTGCGCTCGGCATCATCGAGGGCCGGCTGCTCGACCTCACTCCCACATCGCTCACCCTCGGGCGGCCGGCGGGCACCGTCGTCCTGCACGGCGTGACCACGCTCGGCACATACCGGGGCACCGTGCCGCATGTGGGCCGGGGGGCGGGATGGGGAGCGGTTGTCGGGGGCAGTGCCGGCCTGCTGGCGGGCGTCCTGCTCGCGGTCGCCACGCGCGACTGCTACGACGCGCCGTTCTGCGACATCGCGCCCGCGGCCGCCGTGGGCGTACTGACCGCGTTGGGCGCGGCGGGCGGCGCGACGCTCGGCTCCCTCGTGGGCCTGCTGGCTCGCACCCCGCGCTGGGATCCTGTGTCCACCGACCAGTTCTACGACCGCGGCGTCCGGATTCGCGTGCGACCCGCGACGCCGGACGCGGCAATCCTCGAGGGATTCCTGGCGGCACCGCCGTCGAGCGAGGGACTGGCGATCACGGCAGACGGACGCACGACGCTCGTCCCACTCGCAACCCTGCAGAACCTCGCCGTGTATCGGGGACGCGGTACGCGCAACGTGCTCGGCCTTCTGCTCGGCGCCGGAGCGGGTGCCATCGGGGGTACGCTGCTTGGCGCGACGAGCGAGAACCTGGAGTTCATCCCGCTGGGCGTGCTGGCCGGGGCGACGGCGGGGTTTCTCGTGGGGTCGGCCATTCC
The DNA here is from genome assembly GCA_041580775.1 of Gemmatimonadales bacterium. Lineage (GTDB taxonomy): Bacteria > Gemmatimonadota > Gemmatimonadetes > Gemmatimonadales > GWC2-71-9 > JAOTWJ01. The sequence goes on along the minus strand of JBFGDF010000066.1, from coordinate 9,407 downwards.
CAAGGACCACTGGGAGCCCGTGCCGGTGCCCCGCATTCCCGAGTGATGCGCCATCACGCGAAACGCGCGGGTAGTCGTGACCGACCGCCCGCGCGAACGCATGCGCCGCCTAGGAATCGAACCTAGAACCTACGGATTAAGAGTCCGTTGCTCTGCCAGTTGAGCTAGCGGCGCGGGCCCGAAGGGATGCGAAGTGTAACCTGGACGGCCCCCCCGCTCAACCCACGGACGCTGCACCATCCTCACGCCACTGGTCCCCACGAGCAGCCCTCCCCATACTTCAAGCGTCGTCACGACCGCCGACCGTCGCCTCGACCCAGGCCTGCATGCGAATCCCGTCGCTCGAGGAAGTCCAGCGCGCCGTGCGCGACCATTACGTCGTGGAAGACCTGCTGGGCCACGGCGGCATGGGCGCGGTCTACAAGGCACGGCATGTCAGCTTGGAAGCCCCGGTGGCGATCAAGGTGCTGCCCGTGCCCGCGTCACTCGGTGCCGACGAGCTGGCCCGGTTCCGCCGCGAGGCCATGCTCGCCGCGCATCTCCGGCATCCGAACATCGTCCCGGTGCACGAGTTCGACATCCACGACGATCTCGCCTACCTGATCATGCCGTTCGTGGAGGGCGCGTCGCTGGCCGACCGGCTCGCCGCCGACGGGCCGCTCACGCTGCCGGAAACGACCGACTTGCTGCAGCAGGTGGGAAACGGCCTCGCGTTCGCGCACGAGCGCGGCATCGTGCATCGTGACGTGAAGCCGGGCAACATCCTGTGGGAACCGGCCACGGCGCGGTGGATGATCACGGATTTCGGGATCGCGCGGCACGTCCAGCCGGATCAGACGGCGCTCACCGCCTCCGGCATGGTGATCGGCACCCCGGCGTACATGGCGCCGGAGCAGGCGGCGGCCGCACAGGTCGATGAGCGCTCCGACCTCTACGCGCTCGCCGCCGTGGCCTACGAGGCGCTGACCGGGGTTCGCCCGGAGCCCATGGCCGATCGCGCCAAGGCGATCGCCGGACTCCGGGCTCCTCCGCCGGGTCTGCCGTCGCGCCAGGCGGCCATCCTTGCCGCACCGCTGGCGCTGGCGCCCGACGAGCGCCCCCCCAGCGTGCGCGAGTGGCTCCGCCTCCTCAAGACCGCCCGCGGCCGCCGCACGACCGGCTGGGTCGTGCTCGGCCTCACCGCCACGGCGCTCGTGATCGCCGGCGCGGTGGCGGTGCTCCGGCAGACCTCCGCACCGGCGGCCGGCCCCCCGGTCGTTACCCTGTTGCCGGTGACCGCCGACGCCGAGCTTGTGACCGCCGGGCTCCCGCGTGACGTCGTGTTCACGTTCGAGGAACAGCTCCGCTACATCTCGGGCGTGCAGGTGCTGCCGGCGGCGGCGGCCGCGGCGAGCCTCACATCGCACTTTGGGACCCGGACCGTCGACCCCGACTCCGCAGCGGCGTATCTCGCCCGAGCGGCGGACGTGGCGGAGGTCCTGGTGAGCCGGCTCCGCGCCGTGGAGGCCGGGCGCGTGGAGCTCAGCGTCGAGCGGCGCGCCAACGACGGGCGGCGGCTGTTCGGTCCGGCGGCCCGCACGGGCCCGCGCGACAGTCTCTCGGCCATGGTCATGGCCATCATGGGCGACCTGTTCGCCCAGTCCCTCGCGCGTGAGCGCGCGGGCTACGCCATCACCACGCCGTCGGGCGGCGCCGCCGCCTGGCAGGCCTATTTCACGGGCGACAGCCTGCTGCGGGCCGGCGCCGCCGCGCGCGCGATCGAGGAGTTCGGCCGCGTCATCGCGCTCGACTCGACCTACGCGCCCGCCTACTTCAAGCGCATGCTCGCCGAAGTCATGCAGGCGCAGCCGACACGCGCGAGTGCGGCGGTCCGTTCGGCGTTGAGCGCCACACAGCGCTATCGCGACCGGCTGGACTCCACTACCCAGCGGGTGCTGGAGGGATACGAGATCCTGGTGGCACACGGTGAGGTGCAGCGCGCGCACGACCACGTCTCCGAGATCGTCGCCGGCGCGCCGCTCTCCGCCGACGCGTGGTTCATTCTCGGGTACCTGGAGTGGTACTTCGGCCCGCTCTACCAGGTGCGGCCGGTGCAGGCCCGACCCAAGTTGCAGCGCGCGAGCGAGCTCATGCCGCGTTTCGCGGCGCTGCACGGCCTGCTCGGCTGGATCGCGATTACGGAGAACGAGGATCAGGTCGCGAAGACCCGGCTTCGCACCTACCTCGCGATCGACAGCACGTCGGCCTGGGCGCAGCTGGTACGCATGGTGGATTCCCTGCGGTTCCGGGGACCGCCGCTCGCCATTCTGGCCTCGATCCCCGAGCGGGACGCCGCCACCCTGGAGTTCATCGCGCTGGCGGGCAGCGCCCTGACCCTCCGGCCGGTCGAGCGGGACATCGTGCAGCTGGCCGCGCGCACGCTGCGCGACCGCGCCACCACCGACGACCAGCGCCGCCATGCGTTCCGCCTGCAGATGGGAACGGCCATGGGCCTGGGGCGCCTGGCGACGGTCGACTCGCTGTGGCGGGAGGCGCGCCGCTGGAGCGTCCCGCCGGACGAAACGGCGAGCTGGCTCCTGCTGCTGCACGTCACCGGCCTGCACGACCAGCTCGGAACGGAACGCGAACGAGACGAGGCGGCGGCGCGTCTGGCGGCGGATACGACCGATCCCACGGCCGCCTGGCTCGCCGCTCGTTGGTATCGCGGGCGGGACGCGGCCGCCGAGCGGCGCACGCGGCGGCACGTCCAGCGCCTCGCGCGGGCAGGCGACGGGCCGGCGCTGCTCGCGCAGAGCCTCGAGGAAGACCTCCACGCCCTGGATCGACTGGCCTCCGGCGATACGGTGGCCGCGTTCGCGACCTGGCGGAGTGCCATCAGGCGCTACCAGATCGAGCAGGTCCCGTTCGGCCTCGTCGCCTCCCTCTGGCCACTGCGCCTGGGATGGGCGCGGGCCGCCGCGGCGCATGGGGACGTCGACCTCGTGCTGGTGGCCACGTTCCCCTTCGAGTACGCGACCGGGTTCATGGACCAGGTGCCGCGCCTGGTCACGCTCCCGCTGCGCGCCGACGCGCTCGAACGGGCGGAAGGCCCGCTGGTGGCACGGGATCTCCGGCAGCGTACCCTGGCCGCGCTGGACCAGGCCAACGGCGCCGGCCTCGTGGTCCGGGACGCGTTGTCCGCCACCGTGGGTACGCGGTGATCCGCCTGCGTCTCCTCGGCGGTGCCGAGCTGCACGGATCCGACGGCAGCGAGATCACCGAGGTCCTCAATCAGCCGAAGCGCTTCGCCCTGCTGGCGCTGCTCGCGGCCTCGCCGGGAGCCCGGCTGTACCGCCGCGATTCCCTGCTGGCGCTGTTCTGGCCCGAGCTCGATGACGAGCGGGCCCGGGCGGCGCTGCGCCGCTCGCTGCATTTCCTCCGGCGACATGTCGGCGCGGACGTCGTCCGGACACGCGGGGAGGAGGTGGGCGTCGCGCCGGACGCGTGCTGGTGCGACGTCGCCGCGTGCGAAGCGGCGCTCGCCGCGGGCGAGGTCGAGCGCGCACTCGACCTGTATCGCGGCGACCTGCTGGATGGGTTCCACGTTCCGTCAGCCCCGGGCTTCGAGCACTGGCTCGGCGACACGCGCGAGCGCTTGCGCCGGACCGCGGCGGAGGGCGCGTGGCGGCTGGCGGAGCAGGAGGAGACCGCCGGTCACCCGGCGAACGCCGCCCGGTGGGCGCGGCGCGCCGCCGCGCTCCAGCCCGACGACGAAGCCGGCCTGCGTCGCCTGCTCGTGCTGCTCGATCGGTCCGGCGACCGGGCGGCGGCGCTCCAGGTCTACGACGAGTTCGCGCGGCGGCTGGCCGCCGACATGGAACTCACGCCGTCACCCGAAACGACGGCGCTGGTGGCCGCATTGCGCGCCCCGGACGCGCGGAGCACGGGTGTGGACGCCCCCGCCGCGCCGTCGCCCAATCGCGTCGTCATCTTCCCCTTCGCCGTGCGCGGGCGACCGGAGCTCGACTATCTGCGGGAAGGCATGGTGGACCTGCTCGGCACGAAGCTCGACGGCGCCGGCGACGTGCGCACCGTGGATCCGCACGCCACGCTCGCGCAGGCGGCGCCCTTTGGGCGGGAAGGGCTGCCGCCCGCGCAGGCACGGGCGGTAGCCGAGCGCCTGGGGGCCGGCGCATTCATGCTGGGGAGCATCGTGGCCGCCGAGTCCCGCCTGCTCGTGCGTGCCACGCTGTACGAGACGCGCGGCGACGGCGAGGTGCGGGTCGATGCGGAAGCCGCCGCCGAAGGCGAGATCTTTGCGGCGGTGGACGAGCTGGTGCGCCGCCTCCTGGCCACCCGCACGACGTCGCTGGGGAGCCACCTGGCGCGGCTCGGGGCCATGACCACCGAGTCGCTGCCGGCCATCAAGGCATACCTCGAGGGGGAACGCGCGCTGCGCCAGGGGCGGGCCACGGCCGCCCGGCGCGCGTACGAGCGCGCGGTGGAGGCCGATCCGCGCTTTTCCCTGGCCCTCTATCGCCTGGGGGCCGCGCTGCTCGCCGGCGGCGCGCCGGAGCCCGCGCGGGTGGCGACGGCGCGCGCCACCGCCGAGAGCCGGCACCTTACGGCGCACACGCGCCAGCTGCTCGCGGCGCAGGCGGCGTGGCTGGACGGGGATCTTGCCCTGGCGGAGCGCCGCTGCACCACCGTGCTGCAGGAACGCCCCGACGACGTGGAGGCGTGGTACCGCCTGGGCACGGTCTTGCTGGATGGAGCTCCCTTCCGGGGACGGAGTCCCGCGGACGCGCGGCCGGCGTTCGAGCAGACCTGCACCTTCGACCCGCGGCACGCCGCGGCCGTGGCCGGGCTCGCGCGCCTCGCCGCCGTCGACGGCGATCCCCCCACCGCCGCGCGGTTCGCCGCCCGCTACCTCACCTTGAGTCCCGACGGCGACGACGCGCTGTCCATGCAGGTGCTCGGGACGCGGGCGGAGGCCGATCCGATTGGCGCCATCGAGCGGGCGCCGGCACGCGCCGCCGGACTTGCCGGCGTGCTCGCCGACCTGCCGTGCGTCGTGCCCGACCTCGGTGTGGCTGTGGACGCCGTGCGGCGACTCGCCGCCCTGCCCGCCGCGCGGGGCTTGGGCCCGTTTCCCACCCTGCTGACCGCCCATCTGGCAGCCGCGGCCGGGGACACGACAACGCAGCATCACGCGCTCGACGCCGCGGCAGCCCAGCAGCCCTGGGTGGCCCTCGTGCACGAGACGTTCCTGGCCACGCGTCCCGGCCGTGTCGCCGAAACCGGCGCGCTCGGCCGTCTGCGCGACCGCCTTGCCGCCAGCGGTCCCGCCGCGCACGTCGGCGCCGGGCGACCGGGCCTCGACCCCCACGAAGCGGCACGCGAGCCGCTGCGACAGTACCTGCTCGGGGTGGTGCATGCCGTGGCCGGCGCACCCGAGGATGCCGAGCACTGCGCCCATCACTGCGAGGGCGCAGCGGCCCCCGAATGGGCGGCGTCGCTGCCCGCGACCCTGGCGCGCGGCGTGCGCGCGCGCGTCCAGGTCGAGGCGGGCAACCCCGCGGCCGCGTGCGCCCTGCTCGACGCGCTGCCGCTCGGACCGTGGATGCACTTCGCGCCCGCGTCGCCGTGCTTCGCACTGACGCACGAGCGGTTCCTCTACGGCCAGGCGCTGGTGGCGACCTCCCGCAGCGGCGAGGCCCAGGGCTGGCTGGCCGGCATCGGGACGCGCTCGCCGTTCGACGTGTCGCTGCGGGCGGACGCGCGGGCCCTGACGGCCATACTCGCCTGAACCTGGCACGCAGCGGTCGGGTATACTTCGGACCGATGCGACCCCCGATCCTCCCGCGCGCGGCCCGATGCGCCGTAACCGCGCTCTCGTTCGCCCTCACCGCCGCCCCGGCAACCGGCCAGGGGCGTGACTCGGTCCCGGCCGATTCCGCCGTGCGGCTTCCCGAGATCTTCATCACCGCCACCCGGTCCGAGCAGGGATCACGGGCCGGCAGTGCCGCCGCCGGATCGAGTGACACGACTTTCGCCGCCGACCGGGCGGCGAGTCGCGTCGCCGCCGACCTGCTGCGGGATACGCCGGGCGTGCACGTGCAGCAGACATCGGCCGGGCAGGGTGCCGTGGTGCTCCGCGGCCTCGTCGGCAACCAGGTGCTGCTGCTCGTGGACGGGATCCCGCTCAACAACGGCACCTATCGCGACGGCCCTGGCCAGTACCTCGCGACGATCGATCCAGAGACGATCGAGCGTCTGGACGTGCTCCGCGGGCCGGCCTCGGTGCTGTACGGCTCCGACGCGCAGGGCGGCGTGCTCAACGTGATCACCCAGCCGCATCCGCTGCGCATGGGCTGGAGTCTCGCGGCAGCGGGGCACGTCTCCTCCGCCAATGCGGGTACCCGCGTGCGGCTCTCGACGGGATACGCCCGCGGAAACCTGCGGATCGCGGGGGGCGCGACGCTGCAGCAGGCCGGCGATCTGCGGGCGGGAGGGGACGTGGGCGCCCAGCGGCCGACCGGATTCGGGGCCTTCGGGCTCGACACGCGCGTCACGTATACGCCTGCCCCCCAGCACCGGCTGACGGTCGCGCTGCAGCACTTCGCGCTGGACGACGTGCCGCGCTACGACCGCTATGTCACGTTCCGCGCGCCCGCCCTCGGACCCGACGCGGAGCACCGCTTCGATCCACAGACCCGCCAGCTGGCGTACGCTCGGCATCTGTATCGGCCCGGCACACCCGGCGTGCGGGCGTTGTCGACGACGGTGAGCCTTTCGGTCCAGCGCGAGGGCCGGCGGCGCCAGCGATTCGTGAGCGGGCAACCCGCGAGCACCGTCGAGTACACGCGCGACGACGTGTACACCCCCGGCCTGAGTGTCGTCGGCGAGTCGCGCTTCGCGCCGGGCGAGCGCGTCGTCGCGCTCACGTGGGGAGCCGAGGCGTACCGCGACCTGGTGGCGAGCTGGGGCGAGATCGCGGATCTGGCGACCCGGACGGTGACGCCGCTCACGCGCGCCACCGCCGCCGGCCCGCTCCCGGCCGGCCGGTACCCCGACGGTGCAACGATGGACCGCGTGGGCGTGTTTCTGGAAGCGGACGTGGCTCTGGTGCCGCGACTCAGCCTGGCGGCGGGCGGACGGTGGAGCGGTTTCCGCACGACGGCCGAGGTCGGCACCGACCTGGGCGGCCGGGTCGAGCAGCGCACCGACGCGTTCACCGGGCAGACCGGACTCGTGCTTCGTGTTGCCGATCCCGTGCGCGTCGCCCTGCGGCTGGCCCAGGGGTTCCGCGCCCCCAACCTCTACGATCTCACCAACGTGGGCCCCGCGCCCGGCGGTGTCGTCGTTCCCAATCCCGACGTCGGGCCCGAACGCTCACTCAGCTACGAAGCGGGCGCGCGGATCGATCTCGCGCGCACGGCACTGGACCTCGTGGCCTACCGCAGCCTGATCGACGACTTCATCGACCGCGTGCCGGCGACCTTCCGTGGGGACACGCTGCTCGACGGTGAGCGCGTGTTGCAGGGGCAGAACGTGGGCGACGCCCGCGTGTGGGGCCTCGAGGCGGTGGCGGTCCATCGCGCCGGTCCCGTCGAGGCGCGCGGCACCCTGCTCTATACGCGCGGGGAGCAGACCCTCGGTGACGGCACCGATGAGCCGATGGCCAAGATCCCGCCGCTCAGCGGGCAGACGCGTCTCCGCTGGCTCGGCGCCGAGGGGCGCTGGTGGGTCGGCTACGAGCTGCGGTGGGCGGCGCGGCAGAATCGGCTGTCGAGCCGCGATCTCCTGGATCCGCGCATCGAGCCGGGCGGGACACCGGGCTACGCCGTCCACAGCGTCCTCGCCGGCGCGACTTTGGGGGCGCTCACGCTGAGTGCCGGGCTCGAGAACCTCGGCAACGTCCTGTACCGCACGCACGCCAGCGGCGTGGACGCGCCGGGCCGCCACGTGTGGGTGGGGATCTCGCTGCTCCAAGGCTGGTGACGGCGCGCGCTCCCGAACCCTACGCCGAAACCTCGTGCCCCGGTCCCGCGCCGCGCGGCACCCGGATGTCTTCCACGAACTGCTGCACGTCCGCCGGGGGCGGCGGCGTGACGCGCGCGACGGTCAGCGCCACCGCGAAATTGAGCAGCATCCCCACCGTGCCGATCCCCTCGGGCGAGATGCCCCACAGCCACTGGTCCGGCGTATTGAGCTCGGGGTGCAACAGCTTGAACCACACGATGTAGCCCCCGGTGAACGCGATGCCCGCGACCATCCCGCTCACGGCGCCCCACGTGTTCATCCTCGTCGTGAAGATCCCGAGCAGGATCGCGGGGAAGAACGACGCCGCCGCGAGCCCGAAGGCGAACGCCACGACCTGCGCCACGAATCCCGGCGGGTGAATCCCGAAGTGCCCCGCCAGGATGACCGCGACGCCAGCGGCAATGCGCGCGGCGATCAACTCCTGGCGCTCGGTGATCTGCGGGACGAAGGTGCGCTTCAACAGATCGTGCGACACGGACGTGGAGATCACGAGCAGCAGGCCCGCCGCAGTGGAGAGCGCCGCCGCGAGCCCGCCCGCCGCCACGAGGCCCACCACCCACGCCGGCAGGCGGGCGATCTCGGGATTCGCGAGCACCATGATGTCATTGTCGATCGTGAGCTCGTTCCGCACCGCGGCCGCAGGGCCGGTGTGCTGAATCACGCCGTCACCGTTGTGGTCCTCGAAGCGGATGAGCCCGGTGGCCTCCCAGTTGGTGAACCAGGCGGGGACCTCGGCGTAGGAGCGCTCGGATACCGTGTCGAGCAGGTTCGTCCGGGCGAACGCGGCGACGGCGGGCGCCGTGGTGTACAGGATCGCGATGAACAGCAGTGCCCAGCCGGCCGAGCTCCGCGCCTGCCGGACCCTGGGCACGGTGTAGAACCGCACGATCACGTGCGGCAGCCCCGCGGTGCCCACCATCAGCGCCGCCGTGATGAACAGCACGTCGAGAGTGCTCTTGCTGCCGTCGGTGTAGGCGGTGAACCCCAGCTCGGTCGTGAGCCCGTCCAGGCGGTCGAGCAGGAACTGCCCCGAGCCGTCAGCGAGCTCGGCGCCGAACCCCAGTTGCGGGATGGGAAGACCGGTCATCAGCATGGAGATGAAGATGGCCGGCACCAGGTAGGCGAAGATCAGCACGCAGTACTGGGCCACCTGCGTGTAAGTGATGCCCTTCATGCCGCCGAGCACGGCGTAGAAGAACACGATCCCCATCCCGATCAGCACCCCCTCGTTGATCCCGACGTTGAGAAACCGCGAGAACACGATGCCCACGCCGCGCATCTGCCCCGCGACGTAGGTGAACGAGACGAACAGGGCGCAGACCACCGCCACCACGCGGGCCGTGTGGGAGTAGTAGCGATCGCCCACGAACTCGGGCACCGTG
>JBFGDF010000065.1:0-16410 GCA_041580775.1 Gemmatimonadales bacterium | reverse complement strand
GGCGACGGTGCAGGCGACGGCGGCGGGCTACACGGACGGGATGGCGACGATGACCGTCGCGCAGCCGGCGCTGGACGTGATCGGGCTGACGACGACCACGACGACGCTGTCGGCGGACGATCCGTTCCTGGTGCGGATCGGGATTCCGAACGCGACGAACCAGTTCATGAGCGTGGAGCAGGCGATCCGCGCGGGCGGCACCGCCGTGACCGCCACCGTGACGAGCTCCGCGCCGGGGGTTGGGCAGCTCGTCACGACGCCGTTGACGGGTCAGACGGTGACGGTCCAGATCGTGCCGGGCCAGACGCGCTCGCCCTCCACGGTGGCGACGGGCGGGGTGGCCCTCGATCCACTCACGGCCGGGGCGACGACGGTCTCGGGGACGATCCCGGGCTTCATCGCCCTGCCGACGGCGTCGGTGACGGTGACGGTGAACACGCCCGGGATCACGCTCAGCAACCTGACGGTGGGGGGCGGGCTGCAGGACAACTCGTCGGGATTCCTCGGCGCGCCGGCGCCCGCGGGCGGTGTGACCGTGACGCTGACGAGCTCGAATCCGGCCGTGGCGCGGGTGGCGCCGAATGCGACGACGCCGGGGACGGCCTCGATCGATATCACGGTGAACGAGGGGTTCGGCTCGTTCAGCTATTACGTGCAGGGCGTGGAAGGGGCGACCGGGACCGTGACGGTGCGGGCCACGGGATCGGGGTACACCGATGGGACGGCGACCGCGACGATCGTGCAGCCGGCACTGGACGTGATCGGGCTGACGACCACGACCACGGCGGGCGCGGCGGACGATCCGTTCCTGGTGCGCATCGGGATCCCGAACGCGACGAACCAGTTCATGAGTGTGGAGCAGGCGATCCGTGCGGGCGGCACGGCGGTGACCGCGACGGTGACCAACTCCGCGTCGGCCGTGGGGCAGCTCGTGACCTCGACGCAGACCGGCCAGAGCGTCACGGTGCAGATCGTGCCGGGCCAGACGCGCTCGCCCTCCACGGTGGCGGCGGGCGGGGTGGCGTTCGATCCGCTGGCGGCGGGAACGACGATGGTGTCGGGGACGATCCCGGCCTTCATTACGCTGCCGACGGCGACGGTGACCGTGACCGTCAATCCGTGAGGACCCGGGTTACTCCGGAGTGATCCGTGCGCGGCCGGGCGGCGCGCCGAGCGCCGTCAGGTCCGGAATCCCCGCACCACCCCGCGCAGCTTTTCGGCGGCCTGCAGCAGCTGGCCTGCGGCAGCCGCCATCTCCTCGGTGGACGCGCCCTGCTCCTGGGCGGAGGCGCTGACCTCCTGGGCCCCCGACGCGTGGGACAGGGCGCGGGTGGCGACGTGCTCCGCCTTGACCCTGATCTGGTCGCTCGTGTCGCGATGCTCGTCGGCGGCGCGGGCCAGCCGCACGGCCGCCTGCTCGACCTCCTCCACCGCCCCGACGATCTCGGCAAACCCCTGCACGGCGGCTTCCGCGGTTTCGGCCACCCCGCGCACCTTGGTCTGCGCCGCGGTCATCGTCGTACTCACGTCATCCACTTGGCGGCGGATGGCGGCCGTGGTGCGCGCCACGTCTTCGGCGGCCCGTGCCGACTCGTCTGCCAGTTGACGCACTTCCTGGGCTACCACCGCAAAGCCGCGCCCGTGCTCTCCCGCCCGTGCGGCCTCGATCGCCGCGTTGAGCGCGAGCAGGTTCGTCTGCGACGAGATCCGGCGAATCAGGTCCACGAAGTCGTCGATCGACACGCTGCGGTCGGCCAGCTCGGCGACCTCGCGGGACGTATCCTCCACCACGGTCCGGACATCGATCAGCGCGCCACCTGCTGCGGCGACCCCTTCCGCATGGCGCTCGGCCACTTGTCGGATCTCCCGCCCCATCTGCGAGGCTCGAGCGGCGGCCTCGTCCATGCGGGCCGTCGCTGCGCGGAGGCGCTCGAGCGCGCTCTGGATCTCCGCCAGCTCGGCGCGCTGGCGTTCGGCGCCGCCCGAGATGTCCACCATGGCCGTCGAGACCTCGCTGCTCGAGGCGGCGAGCTGCTCGCTCACCGCCGAGAGGTCGCCGGCGGACCCCGCGATTCGGTCGGCCTCGGTCACTACCTCTCCGACGATCGCTCGCAGGCGCTCGCCCATGGTGCCCATCGCGTCCGCCAGCACGCGGAGCTCCTGCGGCATCCGTCCGACCGTGACGGGCCGCAGGTCGCCGCCGCCGAATCGCTCGGCGGCGGTGACGAGCCGCTCGAGCGGGTGCTCGACGGCACGGACGGTGACGACGGCCACGGCGATACCGCCGCCGAGGACCGTCACCACGACGAGCCACAGCATGAACTCGCGGCGCGTGGCGAGGGCGGAGAGACGCTCGGCGACGCTTCCGGCCCGCGCCGCCTGTGACGCCGACAGATCGCGGACGAGCCGCATGAGCTCGATCGCAGGGGGGCGGGCGGACGCGGAACGCCGCAGCGCCTCGGCGGATCGGCCGAGGTCGCTCAAGGCGTGCGCCATCGCATAGTCCACCTGGATGGCCGAGTGCAGCTGCTTGAGCCGGCTTACCGCCATCCGGTCGTCGACGCTGAGGCCAGGCTGGGTCTCGAGGCGGCGGATGAACTCGAATGCGGCGTCCGCTGTGGCCTGGAACTCGCTCCGCGCGTCCGGTGTCGGTGCGCTCAAGTACTGCTCGGCGGCGCGAATCTCGTCGAAGACGGTCGCCGTGAGTCCGTTTCCCACCTCCGTGGCGCTCCGCAGGATGACGAGCTCGTCGCGCACCGATCCGCGCATCGCGCGCAGCGCCGTCGCGCCCAGCAGTCCCGCCACCACGAGGCCGATCACGAGTACCGCGAGGCCGCCCGCGATCCGCATCCGAATGGTATCGAGCGCCCAGCGGTTCATTGGCTCGCCTCGGTTGTCAGGCGACCGTCGCGCACGACGCCGATCAGCACCGGCTTGTCGGGCACTTCGCCGCCGGGACTGAACGCGATGCGTCCCGTGACTCCCTCGAAGGCCTGCCGGTCGCTCCCGACGCTCGCCAGGTAGTCGCGCACGGCGCGCCGATCGGGCCCGACCGCCTCGATCGCGGCGGCGAGCAGGTACACGATGTCGTAGGCACCCGCACCCCGATGATCGGGGCGTGCTCCGTCGAATGCGCGCATGTACTCGGCGACGAAAGCGGTGTTGCGGGCACCCGGACGGTCGGGCAAGTACCCCGAGGCGACGCGCACGCCACTGGCGAGGTCGCCAGCCGTTTCGATTCCGGTCAGGGCGTCGCCGCCGAGGATCGCCCAGCGGAGGCCGAGCCGCGTGAGTTCTCGCAGCGTGATCTCGGCGCTCGTGCGCGGCATGGCGAGGACGAGCGCATCGACTGCGCCGAGGCGCACGAGACGAGTGAGGTACGGCTCCGGCGAGCCGACGCCGGGCAGGTACGGGTCCTCGCTCACGACGACGCCGCCGAGCCGCGTGAATTCGGTGGCGAAGGTGCGGCGGACGCCGCGGCCGTATTCGTCGTTGGAGTAGATGACGCCCACCCGACGGGCGCCGAGCGTCCCGTGCGCAAACTGGGCGAGCCGGGCGCCGAACACGACGTCGCTCGGACAGATGCGGAAGAAGTACGGCGAGATGCCGGCCAGCGCCGGGCTGGACGCCGACGGCGACACGAGCGGCAACGGCGTCCGGCCACCGCCGTACACGCGGGCCGTCGCGGTCGTGGGACCGGAGGTGAGGTGCCCGACCACGGCGACCACCGCCGGGTCGTCGTACAACGCTTGCGCGATGCGCAGGGCCACGTCGTCATTGGCGCTGTCGTCGGCGAACCGCAGCTCCAGGCGCCGGCCGCGGACGCCGCCCCGGGCATTCAGCTCGGCGACCGCCAGCTCGGCGGCCTGCCGCATCGAGCGCCCCCGGGCCTCGGAGAATGGCCCGGCGACGCCCAGGACGACGGAACCCGACTCCCCGCCGCAAGCGGCGAGCCATGCCGCGGCGGCGAGCGGCAGCAGTCGGACGGGCCCGGATGGGCGGATCACAGGCAAGGGAGCACGGTGGGAAGCGCGCGTGCGCCAACGGTCGCGCCGCCGGCCCCGGTGGTCAAGAGGGGCGCGGCGGCGTAGGTTGACGATCCATGCTCGTCCACGACCGTCTGTGCCGACTCGCGGCCGGGCTCGAAGCGTTGCTCGAGGCCCCGGACGCCGCCGCATTCGACACTGTCTGGGAGGAGCGCGGGCTCACCCGCCTCGGCTGGCAGGCGCTGGCCCTCGCCCGCCGCTCCGAGTCGGCCGCACTCTCGCGCGTCCTGGCGCAGACGGACCGCCTGCTGCTCGCCGCCCTGCGGCGCGCCCGCGGGTTCCGCGGCGCACCGCACGTGGCGACCTTCCGCGTCCCCGAGCTCGAGCGGTGGCAGCACGCGACGGCTGCGGCCCTGGTGGGCGCCCGCTGGGGCGGCGCCGGGCTGAAGACGGTCGTGGCCGACACGGCGGCGCCGCTGGGCCGGCGCTACTTCGCGTTCCTCTCCCTCGCGCAGCGCCACCCCCCGGGGGCCTGGCCGGTCTTCGCCCGCTACCTGCGGGCGCCCGACGCCCACCACGCCTTCCTCGCCGCGGCGATCGAGGCCGCCCGGTACTACCCCGGGCATGCCGACGAGCTGGTCGAGTTGTTCGACCGCATCCGCGGCGACCAGCTGCTGCGCCGCTTTCTCGCACCCAAGATCCTCGAATCGCTGTACGTGCTCGCCGACCCGGCGGCGCTCCCCCTGTTCGAGGAGCTGGCGATCACCGGTCATACCGACCCCGATCCGGAGCGCTGCGAGGTGACCCGGGCGCTCGTCGGGATACGCCGTCTCACAGGCGATGTGCCGGCCAGCGCCAAGTTCCCCGATGCGGCCCGATCCGAGGTCCGGCGGGCCCTCGACGCGGCGGAGGAGCGGTTCGAGGCGGAGCGGGACGTGCTTCGGTCGGTGCGCGTCATCTGAGTCTCCGGGTGCCGGCCGCGCGGAGCATCGGCCCCGTCGCGGTGTTAGTTTGTCGCTGCCGATGACCCGGCTGGACATCGATCCTCACATCGTGACGCGCGCCCGCGGGGCGATGCTCGGCCTGGCGGCCGGCAACCAGCTGGCCGTCCCCACCGAGCGGTACGCCACGCCGCAGGCGATCCGCGTCGCGTTCCCGAACGGCGTCTGGGACCTGGCGCCGCCGCCCGAGCGATCGCCCTACGACGACGACACGGCGCTCACCATCCTCCTCGCCGAATCGCTGGTGGACCGCGGCGATTTCGACGCCGTGGACGTGGCCCGCCGCTGGGTGGACTGGATGAAGCACGACGGACGCGGGCTGGGTTCGATCACCGCTCAGGCATTGCGCCTCATCGACCGCGGCGTCGAGCCCTTCGAGGCCGGACGGCTGGTCCGGGAGAACGATCCGCTCGTGTCCGCCGGCAACGGCGCCGTGATGCGCTGTCTCCCCGTGGCAATCCGCTACCACCATAACGTGGACCGCCTGGTGCGGGTCTCCACCCAGCAGGCGGCGATCACGCACTCGGACGAGCGGTGCCTGTGGGGCGCGGTGGCGGTGAATCTGGGCATCCGTGAGCTGCTGCACGGCAACACCTACTTCGCCGACGAAGTGCTGCACCGGCTCGATGGGCGAGCTCCCCGCCCACTCCTGGCCGCCATTCGCCGCGCGCTGCGCGAGGATCAGGCCGAGCTGCCCATCACGACCGAGGGACAGACAGGCTACGTGGTCCATTGCGTCGAGATCGCGTTCTGGTTCGCGACCCACGGGCGCACCCTGGAGGATGCGCTGGTGTACCTCGCACAGGCCGGGGGGGACACCGGAACGAATGCCGCCGTCACGGGCGCCATGATCGGGGCGAGGGACGGCGAAGTGGCGGTTCCCCAGGCCTGGATGACGCAGCTGGTCGAACCGCGGCGGCTCACGCGGCTGGTCGAGTTGCTGCTGGAAGGGGAGCGCGGCGGCTAGCGGTCGGGGGACCGCGGGACGTAGGTGGCGATGCCCTCCAGCACGTCGAGGTCGGTCAGCGTCACGTAGACCCAGCGCGCGCTGCCGCGTCCCCGCCAGTTGAGTCGCAGAAACCGGCGGCCGCCGCGCCACTCCCACGTGCCCCGCGCGACCGCAGTGGGATCACCGAATGCCGCGCGCGTCTCCGCCTGGAGGCGTTCGACGAGATCCACTCCGCCCGAATCGCCGAGCGAGATGAAGCCCGCCCGTCCCTCGATGAAATGCGCCGCGAGGTGAAAGGCCGCGCTGTCCGTCGGATCGCGAATGACGACCGCGCACTCCATGAGCCGGGCTGTGCGCCGGGAGGTTCGGCAGACGAGCGGCGCCTGAGCCGAGGCCTGCAACGCCCGGGCACGCTCGGCAAACCCGCGGTAGGAGACCCCCGCGCGGAAGCCGCGGTAGGCCGGTACCCACGTCGAGTCGATCGCCTGCTGGGCGTCGCCGGCCACGGGGAGCACCGCGCATGCGGTGACGAAGACAGCGCACTGCCAGGCCACTCTCGAGTCCAACGCCGCCTCCGGGCTAGATGCGCCACGGGCCCGGGAACTTCCCCGGGCCCGCGACAACTCGTGCGATCAGCGAAAAACCCTCAGACCTTGCGGACGTTCTGAGCCTGCAGGCCCTTGGGTCCCTGGGCGACGTCGAACTCGACCGCGTCACCCTCGGCGAGACTGCGGAAGCCATCCGCCTGGATCGCCGTGAAGTGGACGAACACGTCCGGTCCCGACTCCTGCGCGATAAAGCCGAAGCCCTTCGCGTCGTTGAACCACTTCACCTTACCCTTAGCCATACTGTTACAACCTCGAGCTGTTACAGGGGCAACGCCCCGGACGCGTGCGGCCCTGGCCCCCGCGGCCAGGGTCGGGCTCAAACAAAAAACCGCGAGACGAAATCACGGTCCTCGCGGTGCGCAGACATCCGGTGACGGTGCCACGTTATTGCTTGAACCGCCACCAAACTACGGTCTAACCCATGAGGGCGCAACGGCATGTCGCGTCCAGCGGCGATGAGCGAGTGAGAGCGCATGGCACCTTTCCGCCCCACCGGATTCCGCCACTGTCGCGCCAGCATCCGATCAGTGGTCGGTCCCCGGGGCCGTCGCGGCCGCCTGCGGCAGGATGACCGCCTCCCGGAAGGCCTGCAATGCCGACTCGTATCCGCGCAGCAAGGAGATGAGCTCGGCCGAGGTCTCGGTCGGCTTGCTCGCGGCCTGGCGCTGACAGGTCGGGAGGAAGCCCAGCACGGAATCGATCCGTGTATTCAGCCGCCGCGCGATGACGCGCACCGAGTCTTCGTACGCGGTGTGGGCCATCTTGGCGCGCCCTTGCCGCATGAAGCTCCGGGCGCTGCCACACAGCCCGCCCAGCCGCCGCGCGGCCGTGTTGAGCTGGGCCGAGTCGCTGCGGTAGCGCTGCACGCTCCCGATGCCGCTCTTGAGCTGAGCCACGCCGCGACCGGTGCTGCGGAGGCCGTCGAGGTAGCGCTGCTGTGCGGGCGTGGGGCCCGACGTCGTGTCCCCGCCGGAGGGCGCCTGCGCACCGAGGGGTGCGGCGACGGCGCCCAGCGCCATCAGGGCCGCCGCCATGCTGGTCCTCTGTCTCCCGGTCATAGCTTGGGGTTATAATCCCACCATGGCTGTTTCCGCAACCACCCGGATCACCCGGACGTTCGAAGACCGGGCCGATGCGCTCGCGCACTTCTTCCTGCGTGCCGGTGAGGCCCCGCGGCTCGTGGCGTACGACGATGCCATCGGGTGCCCCCTGGACCAGGCGCTGGCCGCGCTCGAATGGACCGGCGCCGTCGGGCTCCTGGGGGACGACGACCTGGTGCAGGCGGCCCGGCTCGGCACCGAGAGCGCGGCGGCCGTGGTGGAGCGGACCGTGGGCGGCGGCCGGATGTTCGTCTACTTCGGCCCGCGCATGGATGCGCCGGCAGTGGATTCCCCGGAAGGGACGCTGCTCGTGGACGAGCCCGGGGTCCGGGCATACACGTTCGCCGAACGGGCGCCCGCGATCGCGCATTTCCTGCGCGCGACGCACGGCCGCGGCGCAGTGCTCGCCCTGCTCGGTCGCCGCGCGCCCGAACTGCGCCACATCCGGCGCTGGGCCCAAGAGCTCCTGATCAACGTCCCGGCGGGAGAATCGACCGCGCTGCTCGCCGGCTGGTTCGCGACCACGGGCGCGGGGCTGCTGTTCCTTCCCGGCAACGGCTACGCGTATCACGAAGTCGCCATCGAAGGCTGAACCATGATTCTGGCGCTGCTCACCGCCTGGACGCTCACCGCCCAGTCGCCCGATAGCGTGGTGCGATCCCACGTCCTGGACGCGGTGATGGCGATGAGCGACTCGCTCGCCGCGCTGCGCGGCGCCGGCGCGCAGTTCAACCGCGATCTCGCCACCGCCTCTGCGGAGCTCGTCACGGCCCGCGCCCGGGAAGTCCGCGGGCGCTGCCAGGCCGCGACCGCGGCCGCCGGGCGCATCGACAGCCTCTATCAACGGCACGCATCGCTCATCGCGCGCGACCGCGGGATGCCGGATTTCCGGCGCGCCCTCGCCAGCCTCCAGCGCGAGCTGGCCCGCTGTGACCGGGAGTGGCAGGTCGGGCCGCGCGCCGCGACCGTCGACTCCGTGCGCGCCTGGGGACCGCACCGGATGTCCCGGCTCGACGAGGCCGCGCGGCGGTACGGCCATGCCGCCAGCCGGCTCCCCTACCCCAAGCCGAAGCCCGGCGGTTCACCTTCCACCCGTGTGGGAATGCGCAGCGCTGTGGATTCACACTTCCACATCCTGTGGAAGGGCGCGCAAAGCGCTGCTGGCGTAGCCGTTTAGTCTCCACATCCCGCGCACACTGAAGTCGCGTAAGCCGAAGAAACATCGGCACTTGCGCGATTCTGGGCAGCCCCTAAATTGTCCCCTGCGTCACGGCGGGAAGGGTTGGGACCTCGCGTCCCGGCTACGCCGCAGTGACGGACCCGATTGGGAATTCTGGGGAGAGCGCCGACGCAACAAGGGCTCAGGTGCTCGTCGATCCGGGAGCGTCTCACCGGTCGGGTCGGTGGGGCCAGTCGCGTGCCCCATCCACGCCGACGTGGTGTCTCGGCGTGCAGTGCGGAAGGTCGGTCCGCGACCCGATCTGACCCGCAGCACTCACAGCGGTGAACCAGGCGGCCTGGCCAGGCCGCGTGGGGATGGAAGCCGGAGCCTCCGGGCGCCCTACCGAGCGACGAAACAGTCAACCGGCGGCGACGGAGAGAAGAACGGAGGGAGTGAATCCCCCGACTCCGGGTAGCCGTTGTGCGAAGCCCCCGGACGGCCTTCAGGCCGTGCCGGGGGCTTCGGCATTTCCGGGGGCAAGGCACCGGCGCGGGCTAGGGCGCAGCCTGCGCCCGGTACACCACCCGCCCCCCGAGCACCGTCGCCACCACCCGCGTGTCGAGAATCCGCTCCGGTGCGCAGGTCATAATGTCCTGATCGAGCATCACGAAATCGGCGTACTTGCCCGCCGTCAGCGACCCCGTCTCCCCCTCCATGAAGGCTGCATAGGCCGGCCACAGCGTCACCGACAGCAGGGCCTCCTCCCGCGTCGTTCGCTGGGCGGGGAACCAGCCGCCGGCCGGGTAGCCGTCGGCGTCCTGCCGGGTGACGAAGGCATGAAACGAGATCAGCGGGTTCACCGCTTCGACCGGAAAGTCCGACCCGTTCGGAATCACGACGCCCGTGTTCAGGAGCGAGCGCCACACGTACGCGCCCTGCGAACGCGACCATCCCAGTCGGTTGGGCACCCAGTACATGTCGCTCGTCTGGTGGCTCCCCTGCATCGAGGGAATCACGTCGAGCTCGGCGAAGCGGGAGATGTCCTGATAGTGCAAGTGCTGGGCGTGCTCAATGCGGAAGCGGTGATCCGCGCTCGGCACCTCGCGCAGCGCGGCCTCGTAAGCGTCGAGCACGAGGCGGTTCGCCCGGTCGCCGATGGCGTGCACGTTGAGCTGGAAGCCGTGGCGCAGCGCCTCGACGGCGACCCGCCGGATCCGCTCGGGGTCCGCCGTGATCAGGCCAGTGTTCCCGGGCTCGTCGTCGTACGGTTCGAGCAGCGCCGCGCCGCGGCTGCCAAGCGCGCCGTCCGCAGAGATCTTGATGGAGCGGATCCACAGGCGACCGTTGTGCAGGCCGAGCTGCGGGCCGCTTCGCATGAAGCGCGCAAGCGTCGAATCGTCGGCCCGGATCATGACGTAGTTGCGCAGGCCGTAGCGGCCCGTGCGCGCCAGCGACTCGTAGACTGCGATCTCCTGCGGCCCCACGCCCGCATCGTGAATCCCGGTGAGCCCCCACCGCTGCGCCTCGGCGATCGCCGCGAGCGCGCGGACCTCGAGCTCGGCGGCAGCAGCCGTGGCCATCCGGCGGCTCACGAGATCCGTCGCGCGGTCGACGAGCACGCCGGTCGCCCGGCCCGCGGCGTCGCGGATGATCCGCCCGCCCGAGGGATCCGGGGTATCGGCTGTGATACCTGCGCTCTCGAGGGCCCGCGCGTTGACGAACGCGGCATGTCCGTCCACCCGCGTGAGGTAGACCGGGTGGTCGGGCACCGCCCGGCTCAGCGCGTCGTGCACGGGGAACCGCGTATCAGCCCAGTCGTTCTGGTCCCAACCGCGGCCGCGAATCCACTCCCCGGGCGCCGTGGTGGCGGCCCGTTCCCGCACGCGGGCGATCACCTCGTCGAGCGATCGCGTGCCGACGAGGTCCACGATGCGCAAAGACTGGCCAAGGTTCAGCAGATGAGCGTGGGCGTCCACCATGCCGGGGATCACCGTGTGGCCCGTCGCATCCACGCGCTCGGTGCGGGGTCCCGCGAGCGCGAGCGCGCCACGCGCCGAGCCGACGAAGGCGATGCGCCCGTTCTTCACCGCCAGCGCCTCGGCAACGGGCCGATTGGGGTCAGCGGTATAGATCCGGGCGTTGGTCAGGACGAGGTCGGCTTGGGCCGAGGCGCGGCCCGCAAGGAGAACTCCGAGTACGATCAACGGGTATCGCTGCACGCTCAACCCTCCCGAATGTGGTACGGAGCACAGAGCACGGAGCTACTCCAGCTTCGTGCTCTGTGCTCGGCTCACAGCTCCACCTGCGCACCTACCTCAAACACCTGGTTTGCCGGGATCCGGAAGAACGCCGTGGCCCGTTGGGCATTGCGAGCCATCAGCGCAAACAGCCGTTCGCGCCACAACGCCATGCCCGGGCCCTCGGCGGCGATCAGCGTCTCGCGGCCGAGGAAGAACGTGGTGGCCGCGACGTGCACGTCGAGGCCTTTGGCCTGAGAGGCGGCGAGGATGTCGTTGATGTCCGGATCTTCCATGAAGCCGTACCGGGCGACGACGGCCGAGAACCCCTTGCCGAGGCGCCGGACCGTGACGCGGTCGGCGGGGGACACATGCGGGATCTCGTCGGTGAC
Source organism: Gemmatimonadales bacterium (assembly GCA_041580775.1). GTDB lineage: Bacteria > Gemmatimonadota > Gemmatimonadetes > Gemmatimonadales > GWC2-71-9 > JAOTWJ01. Next base: position 4,975 of record JBFGDF010000065.1, on the reverse strand, counting down.
CACGGTGAGAAACACGACGCGCTGGTGCAGCACCTTGTTGTGGGCGAGGTTGTGCATCAGCGCCGGGGGCGTGCCTTCGGCGTTGCCGTACATGTAGACCGCCGTGCCCGGCACTCGCAGCGGTGGCTCCGCGGCCAGCTCGGTCATCATGAGCTTGAGCGGCAGGGATCGCTCGGCCATGCGCTTGGCGAGAATGGCCCGGCCGCGCTGCCAGGTCGTGAACACGGTGAACAGCCCGGCCGCGATCAGAATCGGGAACCAGCCGCCGTGCGGAATCTTGAGGGCGTTCGACGCGAAGAACGCGAGGTCGATCACCAGAAACGCCCCGGCCAGCAGGGCCGCCCGACCCAGGCCCCAGCCCCACACTTCGCGCATGGCCACAAACAGCAGCAGGGTCACGATCACCATGTCGCTCGAGACCGCAACGCCGTACGCGGCGGCGAGCCGGCTCGATGATCCGAAGCCGAGCACCAGCGCGATCGTGGCGGCCATCAGTCCCCAGTTCACTGTGGGAACGTAGATCTGCCCGATCTCGCGCGAGGAGGTGTGCTCGATCTCCATGCGCGGACTGAATCCGAGCTGCATCGCCTGCCGTGTGAGCGAGAACGCGCCCGAGATCACAGCTTGCGAGGCGACGATCGCCGCCGCCGTGGCGAGCACGATCAGCGGATACAGGCCCCAGGCCGGAGCGAGCCGATAGAACGGGCTCACCGCGGTGGCCGGATCTGCCAGCAGCAGCGCACCCTGCCCGAAGTAGTTGAGCAACAGACCCGGCAGCGCGACGCTGAACCAGGCGAGCCGGATGGGACGAATCCCGAAGTGTCCCAGGTCAGCGTACAGCGCCTCGCCGCCGGTCACGACGAGGAAGACGGCGCCGAGGACGAGAAAGCCCGTCCAGCCGTGGTGCGTGAAGAACTGCACGGCATGCCACGGCCACAGCGCCTCCAGGATGGAGGGCGCGGTCACCACGCGCGCCAGCCCCAGCGTCCCAATCGTCGCAAACCACACGAGCATCAGCGGGCCGAACACGGCGCCGACACCGGCGGTACCCCGACGCTGAAACGCGAACAGTCCGACGAGAATGACGACCGTGATCGGCAGGACGAACGGCTCGAGGGCCGGCGCGGCGACCTGGAGACCCTCGGCGGCGCTCAGCACCGTCATCGCGGGCGTGATCATGCTGTCGCCGTACAGCAGCGACGCCCCGAGTAGCCCGAGCGCGGTAATCAGGAAGCGCGGCGCCCGTCCCTGCGACGACCGCCGCCGCTGGATGAGCGCCATCAGAGCCAGGATGCCCCCCTCGCCGCGATTGTCCGCCCGCATCACGAACGCGAGGTACTTCACCGAGATGACGACCACGAGGGACCAGAAGATCAGCGAGAGGACGCCGTAGACGTTCGCCGGTGTCACCGGGAAGCCGTGCGGCCCATGGAAGGCCTCACGCATCGCGTACAGGGGGCTGGTGCCGATGTCCCCGTACACGACACCCAGCGCCGTGAGGCTGAGGACCGCGAGATACCGTCCGCGCGGAGGCGGTTTCGCCCCCGGGGACGCGGCCGGGAGTGTCGGGTCGCCCGGGCTCCCGTCAGCGCTCATCGAGGCCCGCGAGCGCCGCCGCCAGCAGCACCAGCTGTTCGGTCGCGACGCGGGCCGTCGGGATGTCGGCCCACTCGCGCAGCGTGTGCTGATCTCCGCCGCGGCCACGACCCACCGAGATGGCTGGCAGCCCGCGCACGACACCGACGTTCGCGTCGGTCGATCCGGTTGGCAGCGCCGGCGGCCCCGAGAACGACCAGCCCAGATGGCGCAGCACGTCCACGGCGGTGTGGACGAGGTAGTGGTCGCGCCGTGACGCGAGCTGAGCCGGCGTTCCGCCAGCCGGGCTGCGCTGGATCCACTCCCGCTCGAAGCCGACGGCGTGGGCTGCCGCGGCGGTCCCGCACGTCGCCACGATCGTCGAGTCGAGGCGCTCCAACAGCGCGGGGTCGACCGTGCGGAGGTCCACCGTGAACGACACTTCTTCGGGGATGGCGTTCACCACCCGCCCCCCGCGTAGGATGCCGACGTTGTACACGGCGCCGACCGGCGCATCGGGCGACGGCAATGGGATGTCGTAGATGTCGAGGATGCAGCGCGCGGCCGCCCGGGCGGGGTGCGGCTGCCCCCGCGAGGTGTTGGTGTGTGACCCGGGCGCGCGAAACACCATGCGCGACCAGTAGATCCCGAGCGCGCCGTAGCGCACCGGTCCCAGCTCGCCGTCGACTGCCACGAGCAGATCCGTCTGGTTGCGGTCCAGCTAGTAGGCCATCCCGAGCAGCCCGAGCTCCTCCTGCACGGTCCACAGCAGGACGACATCGCCGCGCGTCCGCAGCCCGACGGCGCGCCACGCGCGCGCCAGTGCCAGCAGGTTGGCGACGGACGCCGTGTTGTCGAACACCCCGGGAGCACGCAGCGTGCTGTCCACCCGGCGCACCGTGAGATCGGTATCGAGGGGGTGGACCGTATCGAGGTGGGCGGCGAAGACGGAGCGGGGGCCCCCGCCAGTGCCGGCGAGCACCGTCCACAGGTTCCCGAGGGAGTCGCTCGCAACGGTGAGGCCCAGAGCCTCCAGCTCGGCTCGGACGTAGGCGGCGCGCCGCTGTTCGGAGCCGGACGGAGCGGGGATGGAGGTGAGCCGGACCCACTCGTCCACCTGGGCGGGAAAATGCGCGGCGACGTGGGCGAGTGCGTCGCGCACGGCTGGACGGGCGGCGAGCGCGGCAGTGAACCGGGACCCGGGAGCCTGGGCCGCCGCCGGGGCGGCGACCGACCAGCCCAGGGCGAGGACACCCACGATCACCGGTTCACGTCGCACCGACAGCCTCCTCGCTTGCTTTCCGGCGCCACCAAGCGTCTTTCCGGTTCCATGCGCCCCCGGTGGCGCGCGTAGGTTAGGGCCCGTGTCCCCGACTCACAAGATGCCCCCGGAGCCCATGGGCCGGCGGGCAGCTGCCCTCGCCGACCTGCGGGCCGCCCTCGCGGCCGCCCGGTGCGCCAGCTATGTGGCCGGTCTCGCGACCGGCGACTTCGCGGTCCGCGAGGTCCTGCTGGTCGCCCAGCAGGCGCTCGATCGCGCCGCCCGGGCCGCGCAGCGGCTGGGCGACTAGCGGGCGCGGCCGCGCGGCGGGTCCCCGCCCTCCGTGCGGCGCGACGGCGGCGGGGTCCACGGCCGCAGGTGGGGCAGCTCGGTTTCGCGCTCGTGTGCTTTGTGAAACGGCACCCGCTCGCCGCGGATGGGCAGAAGGTGCGCGATCGAGTTGGCGTAGTACTCGAGCAGCGGCCGGCCCCGCGGCAGGACGACCAGGCTCGCGCCGTCCGCTACCACCAGCCGGCGCATCCGCAGCATCCGCCACGCCCGGTCCCAGACTTCGTCGACGGGCAGCGATTCGCGCACGACCTTCGCGTTCACGTCGAGCAGGCGGTCGCGCAGCTGATCCATTCGCTCGAGCACGGCATCGCGTTGCACCACGGACTGCTCGAACGAGAGCAGCGTTGCCGCCGCCAGGGGTACGGGCGTCACGGGCAGGATGGCGCCGATGCGCTCGAGCATCTCCCGCGCGAACCCCTCGAGGACGGGGAGCCGGCGCTCTTTGGGCCACGTCAGCAGTCCCGCTGGGGCGTCCGCCAGCCAGGCGCGCAGCGACACCGGCGTGCCGAAGTTGACCGCAGCCCGGCCGTAGCGTCGCAGCCGGCCGGTCAGGAGCCGCAGCGCGTTCCCGACGAGATACGCCATCACCGTCCACAGCTGGGCCAGCCGGCCGGGCCGGTCCGCCTCGTCGACGAGCTCGCGGATCAGGGACCGGTCCTCCAGCACGCGGTCGTAATTGATGGCGACGGGAACGAACCAGATGTCGCGCTCGAACTCGGGGTCGAGCACCGTGCGGCACAGGTAGTCGAGGAGGCCGAGCTTCGGCGGCCGCAGCTTCCCGTCCCGGGTGAGGCCCCCCTCGGGGAAGATCCCCTGCGTGACGCCGTTCCGGGTGATCAGCTGGACGTAGCGTTCGAGGACCGTGTGATACAGCGCCTCGCGGAAGCGACGGCGGATGAAGTAAGACCCGAAGCTCTTGAAGACGTACTCGAGCGGCCACGCCCGCGCCCACTCCCCCACCGCATAGCTCACGTGGACGCCGTAGGCGAGCACGTAGGCCACCACGACATAGTCGGCGTTGGAGCGGTGGTTCATCAGGTACACCACCACGTCGTGTTTGGGGATGCGCGCCAGCGCCTCCTCGTCCTGATGGTCCACCGAGACCTTGTACAACAGGTTGACGAGCGCCTTCGCGACGTTGTAGCCGAACTTGTAGTACGTGAGGATGTTGAAGTGCGGGACGATCTCGTCGAGGTAGCGGTCCACCCGACGGCGGACCGCGTCTTCGGTCATCCCGTGCTCGGCTGCGTGCGCGCGCACGGCGGCGGCGATCAGCGGGTCGGCGCGGAGCGCGCGCTTGGTGAAGCGGGGTTGCTGGAGCTGGTAGCGGGCGACGCGGGCGCGGAACGCGTGCAGGGTGCGCAGGGCGGTCCGGCTCGCCCAGGAGGTCACGCGGTGTATTCCCCCTCGCGCTTCAGCGCCGCGTAGCCCATTCCCTTGAGGCGCGCGATGCGCTTGCCCATCGGGGGGTGCGTCGCGAACACGTCGGCGAACCAGCCCTCGCGGTTGTCCAGCCGGCGGCCGAGCGGGTCGGCGATGCAGAGATGCGCGGCGCCGCGCTTGATCGCCTTCGTGGGCGCGTGGGCGCCTTCGATGCGGGCCAGGGCGCTGGCCAGCGCCAGCGGGTTGCGCGTGAATTGCGCGCTCAGGGCGTCGGCGAGGTACTCCCGCTTGCGGCTCACGGCCATGGCGAGCAGCTGCGTGATGATCGGGGCGAGCAGCCAGGAGATCAGCCACACCACCAGCAGCACCAGCGCCAGCGCTCCGCCGCCGCCCCCCTTGCCCCGG
>JBFGDF010000064.1:0-16509 GCA_041580775.1 Gemmatimonadales bacterium | reverse complement strand
GGTCGCCCTCAAGGTGCTGAAGCCAGACCTCGCCGCGGCCCTCGGCCCGGACCGCTTCCTCCGTGAGATCGAGCTGAGTGCGGGGCTGACGCACCCGCACATCCTGCCGTTGCATGATTCCGGCGACGCCGACGGGATTCTCTACTACGTCATGCCGTACGTGGAAGGGGAGAGCCTGCGCCAGCGCCTGACCCGGGAGAAGCAGCTCCCGCTGGAGGACGCGCTCCAGATCAGTCGTGAGGTGGCGGACGCGCTGAGCTTTGCCCACAGCCGGGGCGTGATCCACCGGGACATCAAGCCCGAGAACATCCTGCTCGAAGCGGGGCACGCGGTGGTGGCCGATTTCGGGATCGCGCGGGCGATCGATGCGGCGGGTGGGGAGCAGCTGACGGAGACGGGCGTGACCCTGGGGACACCGCAATACATGAGTCCCGAGCAGGCGGCAGGGAGCCACGAGCTGGATGGCCGCTCCGACCTCTACAGCCTGGGCTGCGTGCTGTACGAGATGCTGGCGGGCCAGCCGCCGTTCACGGGCCCGACGATCGAGAGTATCGTCGCGCAGCATCTGTCGGCCCCGGTCCCCGACGTGACCGTGATCCGGCCGTCGGTGCCGAGTTGGGTCGTGTCGGCGTTGCAGCGGAGTCTGGCCAAGACGCCGGCCGACCGGTTCAATCCGGTGGCGCAGTTTGGGGAGGCTATCGCGCCGCGGGTGTCGGTGGCGGAGACGCCGGCGACGGGCGCATCGCCTGGCAGCCGGTCCGGTCGGTGGCTTGGCTGGGCGGCCGGCATTGCGGTCGCAGCACTCGTCCTCTCACTCGTGATCTGGGGACCACTCGGCCCGCTCGTCGGTGGCGGCAGCGCCGACACGCTCCCTGCCGCTCGTCCGTGGCTCATGGTCGCCGACTTCGACGGGACCGCCGATCTCTCCTACCGACAGGCGGCGCGCGACCTCGTGCGCGCGGTGTTCGATCAGTCCACGGTGGCGGCGGCGCTGCCGACGGATCAGGTCCGCCTGGGACTGGAGCTTGCGGGCAAGCCGGAGACGACGACGGTCACCGAGCCGGTGGCCCGGGAACTGGCGGTGCGCGGCAGTATCGGATCCGTCGTGACGGGGCAGCTGGACCGCATCGGCTCGTCGTACTCCATCCTGCTGCGGCTGGTCCGGGCCGAGACCGGCGAGGTGCTGGCGGCCGAGAACCGAACCGCCGAGACCGACGACGCGCTCATCCCCGCGCTTGAAGGTGCCGTGCGGGCGCTGCGGTCCCAGCTCGGCGAGCGTCGGGTGAACCTCGAGGCGAGTCGTCCGGTGCCCCAAGTGATGACGCCTTCGTTCGCCGCGTTTCGGAAGTACGCCGAGGCGCGCCGACTCCGGTACGACGACGGGGACTACCGCGGGTCGGCTGACCGCTTGACTGAGGCCATCGCGCTGGACCCGGACTTCGCCTCGGCGTGGGCACTCCTGGCTGCCAACCTCATCCAGGACCTCGGTGAGCCGGATTCGGGCCGTGCTGCGCTGGCGGCCGCACTCGAGCGACCGCAGCGCCTCACGCGAGCGGAGCGGTTGCGATGGGAAGGCTTCGAGGCAAGACAGCGCTGGCACCTGTACACCGCGCTGAACTCCTACGATCAGTGGGTGCGCGAGCGACCGAACGATGCGGCAGCGTGGAACATCCGCGGGATCGCTCTGCACTACCTACTCGGGCCGGAAGCGATGCTGGAGGCCCTGGACCACATCCGCACGTTCGAGCCCTTCGACAGCCACATTCGTGCCTACAACCGGATGTACGTCCTGCTCATGCTGGGGCGCCGGGATGAAGCGCGGCAGGCCGCACCGACCATCCGGAACGAGCGCGAGCGATTCGCTTTGTTGCTTCACGCTGCCGTGCTCGACGGGGCATGGTCGGAGATGGACAGCCTCCTGCCGCTTTACGAACGGGCCAACCTGGCAGAGAGGAGGCCGCCAACTGTCATATGGCGGCTGGTCCGGCATCTGTCCCGTGGCGAGGTGCATGAGGCACAGCAGCTCCGAGCGACCGGGTCCCGGTGGTTCCTGTGGGAGCTCGCTGCCGGTGCCCCCATCACGCGGCTTGCAGACACGTCATGGGAGGAGGCATTCGCGGCCGCAGTGGCGGGCGACACCCTCGCCACGCGTGCGGCGTTGCCGCGGCTCACCGCGGACTCATTGGACTACCGGGTCCAATCTGGCCACTGGCGTGCGGCCATCGAGGTCGGCATGGCGGCAGCGCGGGAGGAGTGGACTGACGCGGTGCAGCGTGCCGGCCCACTGCTGCGCGAGCAGCCGCCCACCGGCACCGTGCTCGGCCCAGGTGTCGCGTGGCTTGCTGCGCGGGCGTACGAACAACTCGGTCGGCTGGACTCGGCGAGCGTGCTCCTGGCTGCCTTGGTCGAGCCGCGGCGGCTGACGGGACCCTCGCTGGACGGGGCCTCGTACGGTGCCGCGAACTCCTATCTGCGCCAGCATCTGATCGTGCTGCTGGCGCGGCAGGGCCGGCTCGAGGAGGCCCGGCGGCACTGGGACATCTTCCGCGCGACCTTCACCAATCCGGACCCCGAGTACGCCCAATTGATGGACGAGGCACGTGAGGCGCTCGAAGCGGCGGAGGCGAAAGCCAGGAGGCGGTAAGCGTCCTCGCGCACATCGGAGTCCGCACCCGCAAACCACGCTCGGCCGGACTCCAGGTCAATGGCGCGGGGGTCCCCACTGTGAAGGGGACGTGCTCCGTTCGGCGAGTTGGCAGTCGTCCCGCTCCTGAGCGATCTTGTTCACCCCGTGGACACCCTTGAGCGTCGTCTCGAACGTGGCCTGGCCGGCCGCTACACGGTCCTGCGCGAGCTGGGGCAGGGCGGCATGGCCATCGTGTTCCTGGCCCAGGACCTCCGGCACGATCGCCAGGTGGCGCTCAAGGTCCTGCGGCCGGAGGTCTCGGCCGACATCGGAGCCGAGCGCTTCCTGCGCGAAATCAAGCTCGCGGCCGGCCTCAATCACCCGCACATCCTGCCGGTCTACGACTCGGGCGAGGCCGACCGGCTCCTCTTCTACGTGATGCCCAACATGGCGGGGCGCTCGCTGCGCGAACGCCTGGACCGCGAGCGCCAGCTGCCGCTCGAGGACGCGCTCCGGATCACCCGCGAGGTCGCCGCCGCCCTGGACTACGCCCATCGCCATCAGGTGGTGCACCGGGACATCAAGCCCGAGAACATCCTGCTCCACGAAGGGGCCGCGATGGTGGCCGATTTCGGGATCGGCAAGGCCATGAGCGACGGCCCCGCCGTCACCCAGACGGGCATGACCCTGGGAACCCCGATGTACATGAGCCCCGAGCAGTCGTCCGGCGAGACCAACATCGACGGCCGCAGCGACCTGTACAGCCTCGGCTGCGTGCTGTACGAGATGCTGAGCGGCGAGCCGCCCTTCACCGGGCCCACCGCCCAGGCGATCATCGCCAAGCGCTTCGTCGCCCCCATCCCCAAGGTCCGGACCACCCGGGACGTGCCCGAGGCCGTGGAGGACGCGGTGTCCCGCGCCCTCGCCCGCACCCCGGTGGACCGGTTTCCCACCGCGGCCGAATTCGCCGAGGCGCTCCGCCAGCTCTCTCGGGACGCCACCTCCGGCGTGCAGCGCACCCCGCCCGACGCGCAGCGCGGCGCGTCGCCGGCCGCGAAGGCCATCGCCGTGATCCCGCTGGCGAACATGAGCGCGGATCCCGAGAACGAGTACTTCAGCGACGGCATGAGCGAGGAGATCATCAACGCGCTGGCCAAGGTGCCCGGCATGCAGGTCGCCTCCCGCACGTCCTGCTTTGCCTTCAAGGGCAAGGAAGTGGACGTGCGCCAGGTCGGGGAAAAGCTCGGCGTGTCGTCGGTGCTCGAGGGCAGCGTCCGCAAAGTCGGCAACCGGATCCGGATCACCGCCCAGCTGGTCAACGTGGAGAACGGCTACCAGCTCTGGTCCGAGACCTACGATCGCCAGCTCGAAGACGTGTTCGCGGTCCAGGACGAGATCTCCCGGGCGATCGTCGACGCGCTCAAGCTGCGCCTCGGCAGCACCACCGGCCAGCTCGTGGCGCCCACCAAGAACCTCGAGGCCTATACCCTGTACCTGAAGGGCCGCTTCTTCTTCAACAAGTTCACCGAGCAGGGCCTGCGGAAAGGGCTCGACTTCTTCCAGCACGCCCTGCTCCAGGACCCGGGCTTCGCCCGCGCGTACGCGGGCATCGCGGACTGCTGGTGTAACCTGGCCGACGACTGGGTGGTCCCCGACGACGCCTACCCGCGCGCGAAAGCGGCCGCCACCCGGGCGCTCGAGCTGGACCCCGAGCTGGCCGAAGCGATCACGTCCATCGGCAAGGTGCTCTGCTGGAACGAGTGGGACTTCGCCGGCGCCGAGCAGCAGCTGCGCCGCGCGGTCGCACTCAATCCGAACTACGCCGAGGCCCACTTCGTGTTCGGGTCCGACCTGCCGGCGGTGGGGCGCCTGGACGAAGCGATCGAGGAGATGCGCAAGGCCCTGACGCTCGATCCGCTATCGGCACACTTCAGCCGCTGGCTCGGCCGCTTCCTGCTCTACGCCCGGGACTACGACGCCGCCATCGCGCAAAGCCGCAAGACGCTCGACGTCGACGAGCACTACTTCCAGGCGTACCTCGATATCGGGTCGGCGTATCTCGCTCTGAAACAGCCCGACACCGCGCTCGAGTGGTTCCGGCGGGGGCAGGCCCTGGAGTCGAGCGTCCGCTCGTACGACGCGCTGATCGTGCGGGCGCTCGCCGTGCTCGATCGGCACGACGAAGCGGAGGAAATCCTCGCGCGGCTGGAGGAGGAGTCGAAGACGCACTACGTGCGGGCCGAGATCCTGGCCATGGGCTACGCCGCGCTCGGCAACGTGGATCGCGCCCTCGGCTGCCTCGAGCGGGCGTTCCAGGCGCGCTCCGCCGGGCTCATCTACCTGCACGTCGATCCCGGGTACGAGGCGCTTGGGGACGATCCACGCTTCCAGCAGTTGGTGCAGCGCGTCGGACTCAAGTAGCGTGGCGCCAGCTTGCCACCAGCCGCGGCGCCGCCCACTGCCCCCGCGGCCACCTCGGCGCAGCTGCAACCTTCGGCGCCGTTCGGGGTCTTCGAAGAGAAGCTCGCCCTGTCTGGTGCTCCGGGTGTATCATGACCCGCAACCGCACGACTCGTCCTGGGAGGGGACACGGTGCCAGCACAACGCTACGACGCCATCGTTGTGGGATCGGGAATCTCCGGGGGCTGGGCGGCCAAGGAGCTCACCGAGAAGGGCCTGACCGTCCTGCTGCTCGAGCGCGGCAAGAACGTCGAGCACGTCAAGGACTACGGCAACGCCACCAAGGGGCCGTGGGAGTATCCCCATCGCGGTGGACGGACCCTGGCCATGGAAGAGGCCTACCCGGTCCTCAGGCGCGACTACCCGCTCAACGAGAAGAACCTCGACTGGTGGGCGTCGGACCGGGATTCTCCCTACACCGAGATCAAACGGTTCGACTGGTTCCGCGGCTATCAGGTGGGCGGCCGCTCGCTCCTGTGGGGCCGGCAGAGCTACCGCTGGAGCGCGTTCGACTTCGAGGCCAACGCGCGCGACGGCGTCGCCGTCGATTGGCCCATCCGCTACGCGGACCTCGCCCCCTGGTACGATCACGTCGAACGCCACGCGGGCATCTCCGGCTCGATGGAAGGGCTCGCGCAGCTGCCGGACGGACAGTTCCAGCCGCCGATGCCGCTCAACTGCGGCGAAGAGCTGGTGGCCGGGCGGCTGCGCCGCCACTTCGACGGCCGGCGGCGGATCATTCCCGGCCGGTGCGCCAACCTCACGCAGCCGCTGCCGGGGCGGGCGCCCTGCCTGCATCGCAACGCCTGCTGGCTCGGCTGTCCGTTCGGCGCCTACTTCAGCACGCAGTCGTCCACCCTGCCGGCCGCGATGGCCACCGGCCGCCTGACGCTCGAGCCCTTCGCCATCGTGACGGAACTGCTCTACGACCGCAGCCGGCGGCGCGCGACCGGCGTGCGCGTGCTGGACGCCGTCACGGAGCAGACCACCGACTACACGGCGCGCGTGATCTTCCTCTGCGCCTCGGCGCTCAACTCGACGTGGATCCTGCTGCGGTCGGCCACCGACGTCTGGCCCGGCGGCCTGGGCTCGAGCTCCGGCGAGCTGGGGCACAACCTGATGGATCACCATTTCCGCGTCGGCGCGTCCGGCGCCCTGGAAGAGGAGGGGCTCGACCGGAAGTACTACTATGGCCGCCGCCCCACCGGCTTCTACATCCCCCGCTTCCGGAACCTGTTTGGTGAGCGGCGCGAGTACCTGCGCGGGTTCGGCTACCAGGGGGGCGCGAGCCGGCAGGGCTGGTCCCGCGCCGTCGCGGAGCTGGGCGTGGGCGGCGCGTTCAAGGACGCCATGGCCCAACCCGGCCCGTGGAGCATCGGTGCCACCGCGTTCGGCGAGATGCTCCCCAACCACGCCAACCGTGTCTCGCTCGACCGGTCGCGCACGGACAAGTGGGGGCTCCCCGTGCTCGCCATCGACTGCGCCATCGGCGAGAACGAGCGGCGCATGCGCCGCGACATGGCCAACGACATGGCCGAGATCCTCGAAGCCGCCGGGGTGAAGCAGGTCCGGACCTACGATAATGAGTACTTCCCCGGCATGGGCATCCACGAGATGGGGACGGCGCGGATGGGGCGCGATCCCGGCTCGTCGGTCTTGAACGCGCACAACCAGGTGTGGGACGCGCCGAACGTGTTCGTGACGGACGGCGCGTGCATGACCTCGGCGTCGTGCGTGAACCCGTCGCTGACGTACATGGCGCTCACCGCCCGCGCCGCGGACTTCGCGGTGGCCGAGCTCAACCGTCGCAACCTCTGACACACGCGCCCGGAGACGATGATGGCTGACTCGAGACACGGCATGCACATCGACCGGCGCGAGGCGATCCACCGCCTGACCGCGCTGCTGGGCGGCGTGGCCTTCGTCGGCGGGACCCGGGTGCTCGACGCGACCGAACGCGTTGCGCCCGCTCTCCGTGCCACGGTTACGCAGCAGGGGGTGGGATCGTTCACCGCGCAGGACGTGGCGCTGCTCGACGAGGTGGCGGATACCATCCTGCCCGACACGCAGACGCCGGGTGCCAAGGCCGCGCGGACGGGCGCGTTCATGGCCCTGATGGTCACCGACACCTACACGGCGCCCGATCAGGCGGTGTTTCGCCGGGGCATGGAGCAGCTGCGGCAGGCCTCGTTCATGACGCTCACGCCGGCCCGGCGCCTCGCCCTGCTCGAGCGGCTCGACCGCGAGCAGCAAGCCGCCATGGACGCACGGCGGGGGAACGACACGCCGCCCCACTACTTCCGCATGATGAAGGAGCTGGCGCTGCTCGGGTACTTCACGTCGGAGATCGGGTGCACCCAGGCCCAGCGCTACGTCGAGACGCCGGGACGCTACGACCCGTGCGTGCCGTACACGCCGGGCGATCCGGCCTGGGCCCCGCACGCGTAGGAGGCCGTCGCGCCCGACCGCGTCGCCTAGGCGGGGGGCAGAGCCGCAAACACTCGACCCGTCGCCCCCGTCGTTGATTCAACCCTGACACACCGCCAAGGCGGTCGTTGCGTGCGGTGGCTTCGACGGTTATCGCCACGGGACCCACTCCGCAGCGACGCCAGACGCCACCCCCCCCTCTGGCGGCCGTCCCCGGCCCTCCATATCGTCCAGCCATCCCGGGGGGCCCCCCCCGGACCCCCGGACCGCCTTACCCAGCCGAGGGCACCTGTCTCGGGAGGGTGCTCATGATCAAGCGACACGCCGCTCGTTCGGCCCGGTGGCGCTTGCCGGTCTCCGGCATCGCCGCGGGCCTGGTCTGCTCGGGACTGGTTGCCGGCTGCGCGCAGGACGCGGTGGGACCACCGGCCGACGTCACGCCGCCCACCATTGCGCTCGGCTTCGCGGCCTGTTGCCAATTCCCCAGAGGCTCGACCGTCACGCTCGTCGCTGACGCGAGCGACGACGTGGGGGTGAGCCGTGTCGAGTTCGCGGTCCGGTTGCCTGGCGCGACGGCGTTCCAGGCGTTCCACACCGATCCGACGCCTCCGTTCGAAGCGGTCTATCCCGCCGGCGGGTTCGGCGGCGCGGACAACGGGACGCACGCGTTTCTCGCCTACGCATTCGACGCCGCCGGCAACCAGGGCACCAGCAACCCCGCGGAGATCACGATCGCCATCGACGTCACGGCGCCACAGGTGAGTGTCGTTCCCAGGGCCACCCGGCTCACGACACCCGGTGCGGTCGTGATCGAGGTGGTGACGGACGAGGTGGGCCGGGTGGTGCTGTACGACGACGGGGTCAAGGTCGACTCGATCACTGCGCCCGTCATTCCGTACATCTTCCGGCGCACGTACGGCCCGGCGGACAACGGCACCCACACCCTGACGGCCACGGTCACCGACGGCGACGGCAACGTGGGCACGAGCCAGCCGGTTTCCTTCCCGGTCGACATCCGGTGGGCCTGGCTCACGGCGCCGCCGGCCACGCTGCTCGAGGCCGTCGCGGTGAACGGTGCGGGCGCGGCGTACGTGGCGGGGAGCGCCCCCGGCGGCACCGGCGCCGACGGATTCGTCGCCGCGCTGAGCGGCTCCGGTGACATCCTGTGGCAACGCACCTACGGAGACGCCACGAACGAGCAGACGGGGCATTCCGTGGCCGTGGATCCCGCGACGGGCGCCGTGTTCCTGGCCGGGGACACGTACGTCTACGGTACTCGGCCCGAGGCGCAGTGTTTTCTCGTCAAGTACGATGCCGCCGGCACACTCCAATGGAGCCGCGAGGTGGGCGACACGCTCACCGAAGCCGGCGGGTTCGTCGCGGTGGATGCCTTCGGCCACAGCTACCTGGCCGGCAGCACGTGGGGCTCGATCGACGGGAATCCCAACCAGGGCCGGTTGGACGCGTTCCTCGTCAAGTTCGATGGCGACGGCACCCTCGTCTGGAGTCGCCAGCTGGGATCCACCGGCGGGCCGTTCAACGACGATCGGGTCTCCGCAATCGCCGTCGAGCCCGCGAGCGCCGTCTACATTGCCGGAACCACGGACGGCAACATGGAGCCGGGGTACACCGGGGACGGGTACCTGGACGCGTGGGTCGCCAAGTACGATCTGGATGGCAACCTGCAGTGGAGGCGGCAACTCGGCGTGCACGGGCCCGACGACTACATCCAGGGCGTCGCGGTGGGGCCGTCGGGGGACGTGTACGTGGCGGGCTGGAATCGCGGCGGGCTGGATGGCGGGCCCATCGGCGGCCTCACCGACATCTTCGTCGCCAAGTACACCGCCGACGGCACGCGGGAGTGGGTCCGGCAACTCGGCAGCACCGCGCTGTACGTCGGCAGCCCATGGGACTACGCGACCGCGGTGAGCGCCGATGCGTCGGGCGTCTACCTCACCGGCATGACGTCGGCGAACCTCGACGGCAACACGTACCAGGGGTTCGACGATCTGTTCCTGGCCAAGTACACTGCCGATGGCACGCTCGCCTGGGTGCGCACCCTGGGCACGCCGGCAGGCGACCAGGGTTGGGGAGTCGCGACCGACGGCGTGAGCGGCGTCTTCGTGGTGGGAGCGGTCGCGGGCACGGCGGTGGTGGCGAAGCACCCCCTACCCTGAAAGTGCCAGTCCCCGCAAGCGCGCCAACAGCCGTACCATCGCCCAGGTGTCCCGCTCGCAGTAGGCCAACAGGTCCTGCCGCACGCGATCCCGCTCGTGCCGCGGGATCCGGCCGGCCACGAACAGCAACCGCGCGATCTCCACACTGGCAAGCCGCCCGTCCACGATCACGAGATCGTTGTACGTGAGGTCGGGCACGAGCGGCGTGAGGATGTACTTGAGACTGAAACTGCCCTTGAAGTCGGGGTGATACACGCAGTTCTTCACCACCGGATGGAGGTCGAGCAACTTCGCCTCGAGCGCTTCGAGAGCGGACGCGAGACTCGGCACCGCGCGCTGCAGGTCGCGTATCTGTGTTTTCTCGAACGACGTGTACATGACCACGCGGTCCGCCGCCGCGGTCGCGCGCACCATCGCCTCGGCCAGGGGCGGTCGCGCGTCGTCCGGACCCTCGGCCAGATGCTCCGCGTGGATGTAGGTGCCGTCGTCCTGCAATTCGTGGTAGCTGAATTGCGCCGCCGCCTGGTGCCACGGCGTCATCCCCCGCCACGGCGGAATCGCCCGCGCCACGGTCTCGAAGTCCAGGAACCCCAGCCGTCCCGTGAACGCCTCCAGCTCCGTGGCGAGCGTGGGCTCCACCACGAGGCGGTCCTCGGCCAAGGCCTTGAGTTGCCGCTGCTGCGTGAAGTTGAGCTTCGCCGTCGCCGGAAGGTCGGAGATCCATTCGATCCCCTTGTCCAGGTACTTCATCACGGTCTTGGGCCCCACGCCGTGCAGATGGAAGATGTGATCGCGGGACTCGGGCCAGCACCGCGTCCGGAACGGGCACTCCCACGGCGCGAAACAGTGGGGACCGATGGGCACCTGGGGCAGGGGACCGGCGAGCGCCGCGCGCTGCCCGGCGATGGCCGCGTGGATCTCCGGCAGCAGGTCGCGCACGGGCGCCGTGACGTCGGTGCGGGCGAGCAACTCGCCCTGGTCGGGGTGCCGGAACTCCTTGTCGAGGTGCATCACCTCGGCCTGGCGGATGGAGACGCCGCTGGCCTCCGCCACGTGCACCTGGATGGCGACGTCGGGGATGTGCTCGTCCTTCTGGGACGTCGACGACTTCACCTCGAGGAGACGGAAGCCGTGGTCCAGGCGCTCGAGCACGTCCACCGCCACGAACACGCCGTCGGCCAGGAACGAGGCTTCGAAGATCGCGGGGGCGTCACCGTCTAACGCCGTTCGCGTTTCGGCGACCCTCTGTTCTCGTGCCGAGTGCGGGAGGTCGATGAGCACGCCGTCGGGGAAGTCCCGTCGAGCGGCCTCGCCTACCTGGCGGCCCTGGTCGAACAGGTCCTGAAGGACTTTGTCAGGTTGCAGTTCCCTGGCGTCGGGCTCGTGGACGGTCCACCACAGCAGCTTGTGGCAGCGCCAGCCGGCGGTGAAGCGGGACTTGGAGAGGGCGGGGAGCGCCATACGGGAATATCACCCGTGGGCTGCGCAGGCGGGGAGCCCCGGCGATCCCGTCGCCGCTGAGCAGATCCCCCAACAGTTGGGTCGACTCTGGCGTGCGGCTGGCCGCCGTGAACGCACGGCCGGGCGGCTATCCCCACCGCGCCGACGGGATCTCGGCGAGGAGCGGTCCCGGCGCCGTGTTCACGGCATTCGCGATGGCCGCATCGGCTCCCTCCCCAGCCACCCGCTCATTCGCTCAGCCCGAGGAACCGGTTGGTCGCATTCAGCACGGCCAGCGCCGCCGCTCTGATGGGGTCGCCCGCGGTGTCGCAGATCCCCAGCAGGGTGCGATTGTCCGCCCCGCGCGAGACTGCGAGCGTCACCATCACAGCCGTCTTCGTGAGCGACTCCACCGGCTGGACGCTCACGACCCGTACGCGGGCGCCCTTGGCCTCGAACGCACTCGACAGCGCGTCCGACGACGCGCGCGCGACGGTGCGCAGCTGGTCCAGCGGCTCCGCCGGCCCGCGGGCGGTGGCGCTGTAGGTTCCCACGCCCTGGTGCTCGAGCTCGACCGTGGCCTGGCAGCTCCCGTCGTCGAGCGTCTCGATCCGGGCAGCCACGAATCGGATGGCGCGTGATGTCCGTTCAGTCATGGCGAGCCTGGCACTCCCGGAAGTGGGGATGACGAACAAGCTGATGCCTGAGGCGCCGGGAGAGAAGGGGGACGCGCATGGGGCGGATCGGAGAGCAGCGCGGGTCCGGAGAAGATCGTCGGGGCGACGTACGGGGTGCCGCGCGCGGTGCGATCAGAGGGGCCTGCGCGCCTCCCCTCTGGACATACCTAGCGGCTCTATGTATAGTAGCGCTAGGTATTCTGGCGAGCGCCCATGGAGATCAACAAGGACCTGATCGCCGCATCCTCCACGCCCCTCGTCCTCGCGATCCTCGCCGAGGGCGACAGCTACGGCTACGCGATCCTCAAGCGGGTGCAGGAGCTGTCCGGCGGGCGCATCGAATGGACGGACGGGATGCTCTACCCGGTGCTGCATCGGCTCGAGCGACTCGGCCACATCCGGGCGCGCTGGCAGATCGCCGACAGCGGCCGCCGCCGGAAGTACTACCGGATCACGCCCCAGGGCAGCGCGCAGCTCGCGGAGGAACGACGGCAGTGGCAGGCCGTCGACGCCACGCTGCGCGGGATCTGGCGGGTGCTCGTCCTCGCGGTTCCGGCCGCACCTCTTCTACAGGCAGCCTGACCCATGCTCGAAGACCAGATCGCCCAGTGGCGGAGCTACCTCCAGAGCCGGCAGACCATCCACGCCGTGGACGTCGCGGAGCTCGAGGATCACCTGCGCGAGCAGATCGACGCGCTCACCGCCGCGGGCCTCGACGCCGATGAAGCGTTCCTGGTGGCCGTGAAGCGCCTCGGCGGCCTCGACGCCCTCTCGCGCGAGTTCGCCCGCGAGCACTCCGACCGGCTGTGGAAGCAGCTCGTGATGCCTTCCGCTGACCCGGGCGAGCGGAAGTCGGCGTGGCTCACGGACGCCATCGTGGCCTTCGGCCTCGCGGTAGCGGCGGCCGTGGCCATCAAACTGCCCGCCCTGTTCGGCATCGGCATCAGGGAGCACGAAGGCTTCTACCTCCGCAATCTCGCGCTCTTCGTGCTGCCGCTGGTGACCGGCTACTTCGTGTGGAAGCGGGGTGTGGGCGTCCGCACGGTCGCCTGGCTCGCCGCGGGGTTCGTGGCGGCGGCCGCGTTCGTCAACGTCTATCCCTTCACGGCGGCGGGCAACACCGAAGCCCTGACCGCGCTCCATGCGCCGATCGCGCTGTGGATCGTGGTGGGGGTGGCGTACGCGGGGAGCCGGTGGCGCGAGGTGGCTGGCCGCATGGACTTCATCCGCTTCTCCGGCGAGCTGTTCATCTACTACGTGCTGATCGCCCTCGGCGGCGGCGTGCTCATGGGGTTCACCTTCGGGATCTTCGAGGCCATCGGGATCGACATCGAGCCGTTCTTCGAGTCGTGGATCCTGCCGTGTGGCGCCATGGGCGGCGTTCTGGTCGCCACGTGGCTGGTGGAGACCAAGCAGAGCGTGATCGAAAACATGGCGCCCGTGCTGGCGCGCCTGTTCACGCCGCTGTTCACCATCGTGCTGCTCGTGTTCCTGGGGCTGGTGCGGGCCACCGGCCGCGCGCTCGACGTCGAGCGCGAAGTGCTGATCGTGTTCGACCTGCTGCTGGTGGTCGTCTTGGGGCTGCTGCTCTACGCGCTCTCGGCCCGCGACCCCCACGCACCGGCCGGCCCGTTCGACGTGGTGCAGCTCGTCCTGGTGCTGAGCGCGCTCGCGGCCAACGCGGTGGCCCTGTGGACCATCGCCGCGCGCATCACCGAGCTCGGCTTCACGCCCAACCGCGTGGCCGCCCTGGGCATGAACGTGATCCTGCTGGTCAATCTGGCGTGGTCCGCCGTGCTCGCCGTGCGCTTCCTGCGCGGGCGCGCGGCGTTCGCCGACCTCGAGCGCTGGCAGACCCGGTACCTGCCGGTCTACGCCGCGTGGGCGGCGATCGTGGTGATCGTGTTCCCGCCCTTGTTCCGGTACATCTGATGGCCTGGGATCTGTTCGATTTCGCTGTTGCGGGCGCTCTCCTGGGAGCCGTAGGCGTCACCTATGCGCTCGCAGCGAGGAAGACAGGCAGTACCGCGTACCGATTCGCGGTCGGCATTGCGCTCGCGGCGGCATTGCTCCTCGTCTGGGTGAATGCCGCCGTTGGCGTCATCGGGACGCCGCACGACGACGCGAACTTGATGTATGGCGGGGTGCTTGCCATCGGAGTCCTGGGCGTCATCGTCGCGCGCTTCCAGCCACGTGGAATGGCGCGCGCGCTGTGTTGGACGGCGCTCGCTCAGGCGGTGGTCGCCGGGATCGCGCTGATCGCCGGGTGGGGCTCCTCGGGCCCAACCTGGCCGTGGGACGTCGTGGGCCTGAATGGATTCTTCACCGCGCTCTGGCTCCTGTCGGCCTGGCTGTTTCGACATGCTGCGCTGGAGCGACGCGCAGCGGGCGCGTGATGATGGTCTTCCCGCCCGTGGTCGAAATCCACTTGCGACCGGACCTGCCGACATGAAACGATTTCTCCCCGCGGCGCTGCTCCTCGGCATGCTGGCCGTTCCGGCGGCCGCGCAATCGGACTCCGCCCTGGTCCACCGGCTCGATTCCATCGCCGGGGTCTGGGTGGAGCGGGGCATCGCCGTCGGCATCGCCGCGGCCGCGGTCCGAGGCACCGACACGCTGCTGATGCGGTCCTACGGCAAGGCCGACGTCGAATGGGACGTGCCGATGCCGCTCGACGCGATGTTCGAGATCGGCTCCGTCACCAAGCAGTTCACCGCCGTCGCCGTGCTCCAGCTCCGCGACCAGGGGAAGCTCGGGCTCGACGACGAGATCACCCGCTGGCTCCCGGACTTCGACACGCGCGGTCACACGGTGACGCTCCGCCACCTGCTCGCGCACACGGCGGGCATTGCGGACTTTACCGAGACGCCGGAGTTCCCCGGCCTGTCCACGAACCTGCGCCTGCCCCGCGATTCGGCCTACGCCCTGCAGCAGCGGTATCCGCCGCAGTTCGCGCCCGGCGAGATGCAGATCTACAACAACGCCGGCTTCTGGCTCTTGGGGCTCGTCATCGAGAAGGCGAGCGGGACGACATACGAGGACTACGTCGAGCGGCACATCTTCGCGCCGCTCGGCATGACGCGCTCGATGTACTGCCACAGCATGGAGAACGTGCCGCGCCGCGCGCACGGCTACTTCGTTGCACGGGACCGGGAGATCCGTCGCGCGTGGACGGTGGTACACACCTGGCCGTTCGCCGCGGGGTCGCTCTGCTCGACCGTGGGCGACATGGTCACCTGGCTCCAGGCCCTGCACGGCGGCAGGGTGCTCTCGCCCGCGTCATACGCGGAGTTCATCGCACCGGCCCGGCTGAACGACGGGACGCCGCTGCGCTACGGCATGGGTCTCCAGGTGGGACCGGACCCCAGCGGCCTCCAGTATCTCGGCCACGGCGGCCGAGGCCCCGGCTTCTGGGTGGAGACGGGCTGGTATCCCGAGGCGCGGATGGCGGTGGTCGTCATGATCAACACCGTCGGTCGCCTCGACCCGCAGGAGGTGGTTACCAACCTCGCCAACGCCGTGCTCGGCTGGACGCCACCGCCACCGCAGCGATTCACCGGCGACCCCGCGCCGCTGGTCGGCCGGTATGTGGGTCCGGGGCGGGCCGAGGACATGGTGATCGAGGTGACCCAGACGCCGGAGGGAATCCGCTTCTCCATCGACGGGGCTCCGCCGCGGGAGATCCCCTGGATCGCGGACCTCACGTTTGGTCGGGGGCTGCCACGGCTGATCTTCCGCCGGGCGCACGACGACGGCGGCCCGGTGACCGAGCTCCGGTTCAGCATGCCCGGCGCCCACTTCGTCCTCAACAAGGAGCGAGAGGGCGGCGCGATCAGGCCAGGTCGAACCGATCGGCGTTCATCACCTTGGTCCAGGCCGCCACGAAGTCGCGCACGAACTTCTCCCCGGCGTCGTCCTGGGCGTAGACCTCCGCCAGCGCCCGGAGCTGCGAGTTCGAGCCGAAGATGAGATCCACCCGGGTGCCGGTCCACTGCACCTTCCCGGTCGCCCGATCGCGCCCTTCGAACACCTCCGCGTCCTTCGCACTCGGCTTCCACGCCGTCCCCATGTCGAGCAAGTGCACGAAGAAGTCGGTGGTGAGCGTTTCCGGCCGCGTGGTGAACACGCCGTGCGGGGACTGCCCCACGTTGGCGTTGAGCACGCGCATGCCGCCCACGAGCACCGTCATCTCGGGCGCCGTGAGCGTCAGCAATTGCGCCTTGTCCACCAGTAGCTCCTCGGCCGACACCGCGAACTTGGCCTTCTGGTAGTTCCGGAACCCGTCCGCCACCGGCTCGAGCACGGCAAAGGAATCGACGTCCGTCTGCGTCTGCGACGCGTCGGTGCGGCCCGGTGTGAAGGGCACCTTCACGTTGTGTCCGGCGTTCTTGGCCGCCTGCTCCACCGCGGCGCACCCGCCCAGGACGATCAGGTCGGCTAGCGAGACCTTCTTGCCCTTGGGAGCCTCGGCATGGAATGCCTGCTGAATGCCCTCCAGGGTCTTGAGCACCCTCTTGAGCTGCGCCGGCTGGTTGACGGCCCAGTCCTTCTGCGGTGCCAAGCGGATACGCGCGCCGTTCGCTCCGCCGCGCTTGTCGGAGCCGCGGAACGTGGACGCCGACGCCCACGCGGTCGACACCAGCTGCGCGATGGACAGCCCCGACGCGAGGATCTGGGCCTTGAGGGCGGCGATGTCCTTCGC
>JBFGDF010000063.1:0-16532 GCA_041580775.1 Gemmatimonadales bacterium | reverse complement strand
GCCTTCCGGTCGAAGCCCTTCCCGGCTGATGCGGAGGCGCCCTCCAGACCCTCCAGCACCCGCGCTTTGTCCCGCTCGGTTTGCAGCCGACCGAGGAACCACGTGCCCGCGTTCGAGAGTCCCTTGTAGTCGAGGTCCACGGGGTTCTGCGTCGCCAGCACCACACCCAGGCCGAAGGCCCGTGCCTGCTTGAGGAGGGTCAGCATCGGAGTCTTGGAGGGCGGATTCGCCGTCGGCGGGAAGAAACCGAACACCTCATCCATGTACAGCAGGGCGCGCAAACTCGATGTGCCGCTCTGCGAGCGCATCCATGCGACGACCTCGTTCAGGAGCAGCGTCACGAAGAACATCCGCTCCGCGTCAGACAGGTGGGCAATCGAGAGGATGGAGATCCGCGGATGGCCCTCCGGCGTCCACAACAGGCGCTGCACGTCGAGCGGTTCGCCTTCGAGCCAGGCGGCGAATCCCGGTGAGGCGAGCAGGTTGTTCAGGCGCAGCGAAAGCGCGGTGCGATCTTTTTCCGGGAAGAACGTCTCGAGGTCCATCACGCCCACGCGCTGGACGGGGGGCGACAGCACCTGGCTCACGAGCGTCGCGAGGTCGAGGTCGCGGTCTTCTTCCCACGCGCGGGCGAACAGCGTCGACAGCAGGATGTGCTCGCGGCTCTGGATCGGATCGGCGTCGATGCCCGCGAGCCCGAGCAGCCCCGACACGGCCGAGGCGATCCGGTCGCGCATCGCGTCCGCGTCGTCGCGCAGCGCGGCGGGGGGAGCGGCGAGCGACTTGAGCACCGCGAGCGGCAGCCCGGCGCTCGAGCCGGGCGTGTAAATCGCCATGTCCACGGCGTCCCGCAGGCGGGCGATCCGCGCGGGGTCTTGGTCCCAGGCCTTGAGACCTTCCTCCCACTTCTTCGCGGTGGCGGCGGCATAGGCGTCGGGGGACTGCTCCTTCCGCGCCGCTTCCGCTTCGTCGATCCATGGCCGGAAGTCCGTGGGCCGGAGCTTCGGGAAGTTGAGCAGCAGGTTGCCCAGATCGCCTTTGGGGTCGATGACGATGGCCGGAATGCTGTCGATCGCGGCTTCTTCGAGCAGCGAGATGCACAGGCCGGTCTTGCCGCTACCCGTCATCCCCACGCAGACCGCGTGCGTCGTGAGGTCCTTGGCATCGTAGAGGTACGGCTCGGGGACCGGCTTGTCCGTGGCGGGGTCGTAGAGGCGTCCCAGGTAGAACGCACCCAGCTTCTCGTATGCGGCGGTGGCATCAGTCATGGCGCCGAAACTACTCGCGCGGGCGGAGCCTGCCAATTTGGGGCGCCCCGCCCGGACCGCGCGCGAACGAAGGTAAACTCTTCGGACATATTGATTTATCTGCCAAAACGTGTTATGTTAAGTAGGTTATGGCTGCGGCATTTTGGTGCCACCTGACCGACGACGACTTCAACCTCAGCCAACGAGGATTGCAGATGAACTACAAGATCGAGCAGATCGAGGGCATTGGCCCGGCGTGGGCCGGGAAGCTGGCCACGGCAGGGATCACGGACACCGAGGGCCTGTTGCGGCACTGCGGTGACGCCGCCGGCCGCCAGCGCGTGGCGCAGGCGTCGGGCGTGAGTGCCGATCAGCTCCTCAAGTGGGTCAACCTGGCCGACCTGATGCGCATCAAGGGCGTCGGCTCGGAGTACTCGGAGCTGCTCGAGGCGGCGGGGGTGGACACGGTGAAGGAGCTGCGCACGCGGAACGCGCAGAACCTCGCGGCCAAGATGGAAGAAGTGAACGCCGCGAAGAAGCTGACCCGTGCGACGCCCGCCCCGAAGGTGGTCGAGGAGTGGATCAGCGAGGCGGGCCGCTTGCCAGCGATGGTGAGTCACTAACCAGCGCGGCGCTGAGATGACGCGGCCGGGATCTCCCGGCCGCGTTTTTTTTTCTTCGTGACTCTTCCGGCGCCCGGTCCGACGGCTACCATTGTGTTCCATGAACGGCTCCCCGCTTTCCGAGCTCGAGCTCACGCCCGAGCAGTTCCGCGCACTGGTCGAGGTCGCGGCGCAGCGCATCGCCGCGCACCTCGCGGCGATTCCCGACATGCCGCTGGACGGCGCCGCCGACTCTGCGGCGAACACGGCCCTCGCCCGCTCGCTCCGCGAGCCGCTGCCGACGCGCGGCGCCGACGCGGGCGTCGTGCTGGACGACCTGATCGGACGCGTCGTGCCGCATTCGTTCACGACCATCAGCCCCGGCTTCATGGCGTACGTCCCCGGCGGCGGCCTGCTGCACGCGGCGGTAGCCGACCTCGTGGCCGACGCGGTGAACCGCTACGTGACGGTCTGGCGCGCGGCACCGGGCCTCGCCGAAATCGAGCGGACGGTGGTGCGCTGGCTGTGCGACATCGTCGGATACCCGGCCGGGGCGCTCGGCGTCCTCACGACGGGCGGCTCGCTGGCGAGCCTCTCGGCGCTGATCACGGCGCGCCGCGCGCGGCTGGGTGATGCGGAGTTTCGCGATACCGTGATCTACGTGTCGGACCAGGTCCATCACTCCATCACCAAAGCGGCGGTGCAGGTGGGGTTCGCGCCCGGGCAGGTGCGCACCGTCGCGTCGGACGACGCGTTCCGCCTCCCCGTCGCGGGGGTCCGGGCCGCGGTTGCCGACGATCGCGTGGCAGGCCGCCGGCCGTTTCTCGTCGTGGCGAGCGGCGGGACCGTGAATACGGGCGCGGTGGACGATCTTGCCGGACTGGCGGATGTGGCGCAGCGCGAGGGTCTGTGGCTGCACGTCGATGCGGCCTACGGCGGCTTCTTCCTGCTCACCGAGCGCGGGCGCAAGGCGATGGCGGGAATCGAGCGGGCCGACTCGGTGGTGCTCGATCCGCACAAGGGGCTGTTCCTGCCGTACGGAACCGGCGCGCTCCTCGTGCGCGATGCCGCCGCGCTGCGCGCGGCGTTCGGCGGGACGGCGAGCTACATGCCGGTGGCCCCGGACGCGAATGACGCGCTCGACTTCTGCGACGTGTCCCCCGAGCTGTCGCGGGATTTTCGCGGGCTGCGGGTGTGGCTGCCGCTCAAGCTCCACGGAATCGAGCCCTTCCGTCGGCTGCTCGACGAGAAGCTCGACCTCGCGCGCGTGGCCGCCGATGGGCTGCGGGCCATTCCGGGTGTCGAGCTCGTCGCCGAACCGCAATTGTCGACGGTCGCGTTCCGCCTCGCGCGCCCGGGGCTCGACGAAGCGGCGCTCACAGACCTCAACCGCGACCTGCTGGCCCGGATCCACGCTCGCCAGCGGGTGCTCCTCTCCGCCACGATGCTCGGCGACCAGTTCGTGATCCGGATCTGCATCGTCTCGTTCCGCACGCACCGCGACCGGGTCGAAGAGGCCGTGACCATCGTTCGCGAAGAGGCGGCACGGCTGCGGTGACGGACCGGCCGAACGATCAGGGGACGGCCGCCGGGATGCGATCCTCGGGCGCCGGCGGCTCGGGCTGCGTCCGGGCCGCGAGCCAGCGGTTGGCGAGCAGCAGAACCGCGAGCACCGCACCCCACTGCACGAGGATCGTGCCGACGTTCTCGATGCCGAGCGGGTCGAGCCAGCCGGTTGGATCCCACCCCCTGGACTGATAGAGCCACCAGCCCAGCAGCACGAGGGCCTCGAGCGGCACCAGCACGCCGATCGCGATGTCCCACCAGCGTCCCACCCGAATGTCCGAGTCCGGGTGGTTGAGCTGCTCCTCGCGGAAGCGACGCACGCCCGCCACGATGACGGCGATGGCGAAGAACAGGCCGCTTACCATCAGCGCCACCCCCCACACCCAGTCCTGATTGTGCAGTACGTCGAGTGACAGCGCTGACGGGAACCCGAGCGCGAACCCGACCAGGCCGACGGTGCGCACGGCGCGCGGGCGCGCCATTCCCGCGTCCCGCAGCACGCGGCTGGCCAGCTCGATCATCGCGACGAGGGACGTGAACGCCGCGAACGCGAGCGCGAGGAAGAAAAGGACCATGAGCACCTGA
This sequence comes from Gemmatimonadales bacterium, assembly GCA_041580775.1. Classification (GTDB taxonomy): domain Bacteria; phylum Gemmatimonadota; class Gemmatimonadetes; order Gemmatimonadales; family GWC2-71-9; genus JAOTWJ01. Next base: position 12,532 of record JBFGDF010000063.1, on the reverse strand, counting down.
CCGAACGGGATGCGGGCGAAGAGCTGCGGCATCCAGATGAACGTCAGCCCTTCGTTGCCGGCCGCGAAGATCGTCCGCTGAATGAGGTCCGCGCCGAGTGGTTCGCCGTTGCGCACGGCCTCGGCCAGCGCGGGATACGCCGAGAGGGCGTCGGGGCTCGCAGCGAGGCTGGCCACGAGCTGCGGCACCACCGAGAAGACGGTGCACAGCACCATGATCCCGGCGAGCAGGGACACGATGTTGTTGGCGGTCGGGAGGATGACGGCATTCAGCGCCGTGTCTTCGCGCTGGCGGAGGTACGCGGCGTACACCAGCACGAGGCCCCAGCCGGCCCCCGTGTCCCACGCGTTCTGGGTCAGCGCCTGCAGCCAGATGTCGGCCCGGCCGAGTCGGTCCCAGTCGACGGTGAAGAGGTAGGCGAGGCCGTCACCCGCGCCGGGCAGGGTCACCGCGCGCACGGCGAGGATCACGACCAGCACCAGCAGGGTCGGCATCAGGAACTGGGCCATGCGCTCGATGGCGCGGACGCCCCGCGCGACGACGAGCGTGCCGGCCCCGATCGCCACGCCGTGGGTTACGACCGGCCACCACGACGTCGTGTAGTCCCGCCAGAAGCCGCCCGGCTCCGCCCGCGGGATCTCGCCGAACACCGCCGCCACGACGTAGCGCAGCGTCCATCCCGCGACCACCGAGTAGTAGAACATGATTGCCGTGGCCACGAATGCGACGAACGCGCCCATCCACGCCCAGCGCGGGCCCATCACGCGCAGAAACGCGCCCACGGGCCCCGTCCGGGTCCACCGACCCATGCCGAACTCGACCATGATGAGCGGAATGGACCACAACAGCAAAAACATCACCCACGCGACCAGAAACTCCCCGCCGCCGTTCTGGGCCGCGATCCGGGGGAAGCGCCAGATGTTGCCGGTGCCCACCGCCATGCCGAGCATGGCGAGCATCATCAGCCAGCGGGACGAGAACGACTCCGATTTGCCGGTCACGCCTCCTCCTGAGCGGGGGTCACGGGTGCTGCCGGGCGCACCAATATCGCGCTCGGTCCGCGCGGCCGCCACCCGCCGGAACCGCAGGCGCATTCGCGGCGTAGACTACCGCAGGCTCACCCGGAGAAACCGTGCGGTCGTTCCGCTGCGCCACTGCCCTGCTCGCGGTTGCCTGTGGCGCCACCCGTGCGTCCGCGCCCGCGATGCCCGCCGGGCCCGCACTGGGCGGCCTCGAGCGCGAGGTGCACGAGCGGGTGAATGCGCACCGCGCGACCCGCGGCCTGTCGGCGCTCGTCTTCGATTCCGCCGTCGCATCCGTCGCGCGGCGGTTTTCGGCGCGGATGGCCCGCGGCGACGCGCCGCTCGAGCACGTGGACTTCGCGGAGCGCGCATCCGCGATCGGCCGGCGCATCGAATACAGCGCCGTTGCCGAGAACCTCGGGCTCAACAACCGGCCGTCCGCCGAGACCGCGCGTGCGGTCGTCGCGAGCTGGCTGCGGAGCCCGTCCCACCGGCTGGCGATCGAGGGGCCGTTCGACGTGACCGGTGTGGGTGTCGCGACCGATGAAAGGGGGGTGTTCTACTTCACGCAGATCTTCGTCGCTCGCCGCCGCTGAGACGGCCCGAGCGGGTCAGCCGGTCTCCCACCAGGCGATCTCACCTTCGTGTCCACATTCCTTGCATTGCAGCGTCCGGGGCTCCCCGAAAAGACGGGTGCGCCGCGCGCACTGCGGGCAGACGGCATACACGCGCCCCAGCGATCCCGCGCTCTTGCGCGGTGGGGTGGGCTCGTCGGCGGCGCGATACACCACCGTGAACTTGTCGGGGAGCGTCGGGCGCACTTCGACGGCGCCCTTGGAGAGATCCACCCGCTTGCCGCGCACCTCCAAAACGATGCGGCTGCGCCCTTCGCTGAGCACACGGTACCACGCCCCGCGGCGGGTCTCCGGGGCGGTCGAGAGTCGGGCGGCGGGGAAGACGCGGCCCCAGCCGAGGGGTTTGGGGGTGTCTGCCATCAGGCGCGGCGAACCTACCGAGCGGCACCGGCCCGCGGCGGTGACGCGCCGCACGACGCGGCGGGCCACGCGACGACGTGCGACCGAAACCGGGAAACGCGCATTCGCCCTCCTCCGCCACCCTGCGGGCCTGCGGCACCGTCCACCCTAGCAGCCGGGCGCCGGCCGCACCAGAGCCCGGCCCCTGGCGGGCCCCCGACGCGCGGCCGTAAGGTGAGGGCAGCGTGTTCTATCGCGTCGCCGCCGACCTCGTCGTGGTGGTCCACCTGGCGTTCGTGGTGTTCGTTGTCGCCGGGGGGCTGCTGTGCTTCCGGTGGCCGCGGGCCCGCTGGATGCACCTGCCCGCGGCACTCTGGGGCGTGGCCATCGAGTGGACCGGCGGGACCTGCCCGCTCACGCCGCTCGAGAACACCCTGCGGCGCCTCGGGGGCGAGGCAGGGTATGGGGGCGGCTTCGTGGCCCACTATTTCCTGCCGGTGCTGTACCCCGCCGGCCTAACCCGCCCCGTGCAGATCGTCCTCGGCACCGCCGTGGTGGTCGCGAACGTGGTGATCTACGCGCTGTGGTGGAGGAGCCGGCAGCGGCGGCGCCTGTCAGCCGGGTCCTGAAACACGAACGCCCGGCAGAGCGGGCCGGGCGGGAGCAGGCGCGACGACGGAGCGGTCCTCAGCCGGTCTCCCACCACGCGATCTCGCCCCGGTGCCCGCACACCGGGCACAGCAGTTCGTCGGGACGTCCGAAGAGCTTGATGCGGGTGCCCGACGAGGGGCACACGGCGTACATCCGGCCCAGGTCCTTCTTGGTGCCTTCGTGGGGGTTGGGGGCGTTGAGCGGGCGATAGACGACGGTAAAGCGGTCGGGGCGCGTGCGCCGCACTTCCACTGCGTCGTGCGGCAACGCGTACCGGGTGTTGCGCACTTCCAGCACAACCTTGCTACGTCCCGCGCTCACGATGCGATACCACGCGCCCCGGCGGAGGGGCTGTCCGTGGATCTTCGCCGCGGGCCAAACGCGGGCCCAACCCTGGATGTCCGTCATGGCGCGTTAAGTGTCCCGAGTATCCGCTCGTGAGAGGCTGCCTTGTAGCATCCGCACGCTACGTGCCGAAGCAAAATCCGCGCCGAACCTCGGGACCCCGAACATCCCCCGACACCGCAACGCAGTCCGACGACCGAAAGGACGGGCATTATACCGGAGCGTGGCCAGGCACGCCGTGGCGTGGGTCACATCGCGCGCGTTGCAGGGGTGCAGCGGGGCGGCGGCGACGGTTACTATTCGCCGGGCGCTGTTGTGGCGCCCCGTCGCGGGAGCGGCCCGGCAATCGCCGGGCCAAGGCGTTTCCCAAGCGGCCCCTCGCGACGAGCCACCCTCAACCAATGGGAGCGCAGCGCCATGACGCAGTCCACCTCTCGGCCCGACCAAAGCGCCCTCGTCCTGATCGATCTCGCGAACGACTTCCTGTACCAGGGAGGCGTGATCGCGGACGCGGGCGGACCGGACTACCAGACGCGGGCCCAGGCGATCCTGCCCGCGATTCGCCGCCTGATCGACGCCGCCCGCGAGGCCGGCGTGCTCGTGGTCTATGCGACCGATGCGCACACCCCGCAGGATGACGAGCTCAGGAAATGGCCGCCCCATGCCATGAAAGGCACCCGCTGGGCGGAGATTCCGGCGGAGATCGCGCCACAGCCCGGTGACCTCGTTCTGGAGAAGCGGACATACAGCCCCTTCGTGTCGACCGACATCGACGCCGAGTTGCGCAAGCGCGGCATCCGGCGCCTCTACATCACGGGGCTCCATACCGACTGCTGCGCGCGCCACACGTCGGGCGACGCGTTCCAGCGCGGGTTCGACCTGGTCTGGATCTCCGACGCGTTGCAGGCGTTCACCGACGAAGCCCATCGCGACGGGATGGAGTATTTCAAGGCGTGGTACGCGCACGACGCGGCCCGCCAGGTCCAGACGACGGACGACGTGGTGGCGGAATGGCGCCGCGTCGGGGTGGAGGCCACCCCCGCCCGCTGACGCGGCAGTCGCAGGCGGGGGGCCGGCCGCGCCCCCCGCCTGCCCCGTTGCCGGGAAGGGGCGACCGGCGTTGTATTCCGCGGCATGGATCTGACGCCCGCTCCGTCCCAGGTCGGTGAGCTCGCCGCTGCGTTCCTTCAGGCAGCCATCACGCTCGGCCTCGCGGGCCTTTTTCTTTTCCTCTATCGCCGCCATCGGCGGCCGTACTTCGCGTGGTGGGCCGCGGCATGGCTGTTGTACGCGCTGCGCCTCGGGGCAATCATCAGTTTCCTCCTCCGCCCCGACCCCGCGTGGCTCTACTGGCACCAGGTGGCAACCGGGTGGACCGCGCTGGCCCTGCTCTGGGCCGCGCTCGTCTTTGCCCTCCACCTCCGCTGGCGCCGGGCGTACTGGTTGGCGGTGCTCTTCCCGCCCGTCTGGTCGTACGTCGCGATCTACCGGCTCGAGAACTTCATGCTCGCGGCGGGGCCAGCGGTGGCGTTTCTCTCCGGGGCCACCCTGTGGACTGCGTGGGCATTCCGGCGGCACGACCGCGACCGCCGCTCGGTCCCGGCGCGCTTCCTGGCCGTGACCCTGCTGCTCTGGGGCCTGCACCACCTCGACTACCCGTTTCTGAGGGCGCAGGGTGCGTGGAACCCCTGGGGCTACTACCTGGACATCCTGTTCATTCTCGGGATGGGAATGGGGATGCTGCTGCTGGTGCACGAGGATCTCCAGCGCGGCCTGGCCGACCGCACCGCGGAGCTCGAGCGCCTCGCGGCCCGGATGGTCCATCAGCATGAAGCCGAGCGCCGACGACTGTCGCGGGAGCTGCACGACGAAACCGCGCAGGTGTTTTCCGCGGTGAAGCTGCAGCTCGGCCTCGCGCGCGAGGCGGCGCCCGCGCCGCTCGCGCCGCGGCTCGACCGCGCCCTCGAGTTGGTGGACGACGGGATCCGCAGCCTGCGGAGCCTCACGAACGACCTGCGGCCTTCGCTGCTCGATGACCTTGGCCTGCTGCCGGCGGTCGCGGCCCTGGCGCAGGCGTTCGAGGAACGCACCGGCATCACGGTGCGGCTCGACCTGCCCGCGTCTCTGCCCCGGCTGTCCGAGGACGCCGAGCTGGCGTTGTACCGCACCGCGCAGGAGGCGCTGACGAACGTCGCGCGCCACGCGGGGGCCCGAAACGTAGACCTGTCGCTCGCCACGGCGGGCACGCATGTCGCGGTCAGCGTGCAGGACGATGGCCGCGGCCTGCCGGCTGAGTGGTCGCCCGACGCGGCGCACCGCGATGGGCACCTGGGACTCGCCGGGATGCGCGAGCGCGTCGGCGCGCTCGGCGGCACCGTGACGATCGAGGCGACCGCGGCAGGCGGTGTCGCCGTCGCCGCGCGGCTGCCGCTGGCGCCGCGGGTGAGCGCATGACCGCGCCGCCGATCCGCGTGCTCGTGGTGGATGACCACATGGTCGTCCGGGAAGGCCTGCGCCAGGTGCTCGGCGCCGCCGCGGACTTCACGATCGTCGGGGAGGCCGAGACCGGTCAGCAGGCGCTCGCCCTCGCGACGGAACAGCGCCCCGACGTCGTGCTGCTCGACCTCACGATGCCGGGCATGTCGGGACTCGACGTCGCCGCTTTGCTGCGCGAACGACTGCCCGACACGCGCGTTCTGGTCCTCTCGATGCATGAGCAGGATGAGTACGTCGTCGCGGCAGTGCGGGGCGGCGCGCACGGGTATGTGCTCAAGGACGCCCGACCCGGCGAGTTACGGGACGCGATTCGCGCCGTGCACGCGGGCGACGGGTACTTCAGTCCGGCCGTCGCGGGGCGGCTCGGCGCCGCGATGCGCGGGGAAACCACGACCGCGACGCCCAGGGAGCGGCTCGAGCGACTCACGCCGCGCGAGCGCGAGGTCCTCGCGCTCGTGGCGGCCGGGCTCACGAACCGCGACATCGGCGCGCGACTCGGCATTTCGCCGCGCACCGTGGAAAGCCACCGTGAGAGCCTGATGAAGAAACTGTCACTTCGCAGCGTCGCCGAGCTGACACGCTTCGCGCTACAGAGCGGTCTCGTCGACGCTTAGCGCCCTCCTCCGCAGAACTACGGAGACGGCGGCTCCGCACTCCCCCCAATACCCGACCGTGTGATTCGGCGTAGGGTTGCCGGCAGCGGCGTCGCGCCTGCTCGCGAACGCGCCGCGCAGGAACAACCCCAGCTGAAAGGGCATGCGGTTATGTCGTCTTTGCGAACGATCTCTCTCGCGCTGGCCGCCGTCGCGGCGCTGCCGTGGGCACCACCGCTCACGGCGCAGTCCGCCGATACCACCATCTCGCGCGACACGGTGTACCTCACTCCGGTCGCGGTCACCGCGACGCGCGCGCCGAAGGACGTGTTCCTCACGCCGCTCCCCGTCGAGGTGCTCGATCGTAGCGACATCCGGATGCGCGCGCCGAATACCGTGGCCGATCTGTTTCGCGGCCAGGCTGGTCTCGACGTGAGCGGCGTCGGTCTGAGCCAGGTGCGCCCGATCATCCGGGGCCAGCGCGGGCAGCGCATCCTCCTGCTCGCCGACGGGCAGCGGATGAACAACTCACGCCGCCAGCAGGACTTTGGCGAAATCCCCGGCCTCATCGACGTCGCGAGCGTGGAGCGGATCGAGGTCGTGCGGGGGCCCGGCTCCGTGCTGTACGGATCCGACGCGATCGGTGGCGTCGTCAACGTCATCACGCGCGGCCCGACGCACGACGGCCTGCACGGGTCCGCCGGTCTGCGCTACTCGGGCGCCGATGACCAGGAACGGGCCTTCGGCAGCGTCGGCGGCCGCTTCGGGCGCTGGGGCGTCGAGCTCATGGGGACGGTGCGCAGCGCGCAGGACTATGACGCTCCGGCCGGACGCTTCGGCGACATCGAGCTCACCGAGCCCGCGCGCGTGCGCGATACGGGGGGCGAGGACTGGAGCCTGGCGGCGTACCTCGGCTACCGGATCTCCCCGGGCCACGAGGTGTTCACGCGTTTCGAGCGCTACGACGCCGACACGGCCGGGTTCGGGTACGTGGACCCCGCCGATTATGACCCCGGCGCTCCCACGATTCGCATCACCTACCCGGAGCAGACCTTCAACAAGTTCAGCGCCGGCTATCGGGCGAGCGGGCTCGGCAGTGTGCTCGCCGACCGTCTCGAGGTGCTGGGCTACGTGCAGGACAACGAGCGTCGCCTCAACCTCGACGTGTTCGTACCGACCGGTCCGCCGGGAGCGGGCATCGACATCGACCAGCGCAACTGGACCGATCTTCGCACCGTCGGGGCGCGCGTCGAGGCGCGCAAGCTCGCCAGCGCGTCGCTCGGTTTCACGTACGGGCTGGACGTGTTCCGTGACCGCTCCGAGAACGCGGACTCGAACACGACCCGGTTCGTGAACATGGGGCCGATCCCCCCCTCGACCGACACGGTGCCCACCGTGCCCAACGCCACCTACACGAGTGCAGGGGTGTTCGTCCAGAGTGACGTCGCCGTGACCTCCCGCCTGTCGCTCATCCTCGGCGCGCGCTACCAGCACGTCCGCGCTGCCACCGAGCCGACCCCCGGGACTTCGAGGACGGCCATCACGGCGACCGACCGCACGGTCGTCGGGGCGGCGAGTGGCGTGTATCGGCTGTCACCGTCCGTGAGCCTCGTGACCACCATCGGACGGGCGTTCCGCTCGCCGAACCTCGTCGAGCGGTTCTACGACGGTCTTACGCCGGAAGGCTTCGGCTACCAGTCGCCGAATCCGGACCTCAAGCCCGAGACCAGCCTCAATATGGATCTGGGCGTGCGCCTGCGGACGGGCCGGGTGTACGCCGAGGGGTTCGTGTTCCAGAACGACCTGCGCGATGGCATCCGCATTGAGGCGACGGGCGACACCGTGAACCGGACGCCCGAGTACCGGAACGTCAACGTGGACCACCTGCGGTTCCGCGGCGTGGAGCTGTCCGCCCGCGTGCTCGGTCCTGCCGGGCTCTCGCTGGGCGGCGCCTTCACGCACATCGATTCGGAGGACGTGCTCGACGCGAGCAACCCCGTGGGAGAGAGCTTCTCGACGAGCTATCGCCTCTCGCTCCGCTACGACGACCTGCGCGACCGCTTCTTCGCCGAGTACGAGCTGCGAGGGAACGGCGACCGCAAGGACGTGCTGCCCGGGTCGAACCCGGTCGGCCCCACGCTCCCCGCGTTCACGGTGCACTCGGTCCGTGCGGGTGTGACGGTATTCCGGCGCGGGTTGCACACGCAGCGCCTGGGCATCACCGTGCGCAATCTCACCGATGCCCTGTACGCCGAATTCGCCAACGTGAGCTTCTTCCGTCCGGAAACGGGGCGGTCGCTGCTGCTCACCTACGACGTGACCTTCTAGCCTCGACGGGGGGTGCGGACCCGCGCCGCACCCCCCGGGAGAATCGATGCGCGAGCCCATCCACTACGTCCCGATACTGACCACCCTCATCGCCCTGCCCTTTGCGGCGCTGGTGTTCCAGCGCTGGCGCGCGCGCGGGGGGGCGCACCTGCTGTGGTGGGCGCTGGGGCTCCTCGCCTACGCCGCCGGGACGTTCACCGAGGCGGCGGTGACGCTCGTCGGATGGCGCGAGGGGCTGTTCCGGGCCTGGTACATCGCAGGCGCGCTACTGGGCGGCGCGCCCCTCGCGCAGGGGACCGTCTACCTGCTGCTCTCCCGGCGCACCGCGCACCGCCTCACGGCCGTGCTGCTCCCGGTCATCGCCGTTGCCGCCACCTGCGTCCTCCTCGCGCCGATCGACGCGGCCGCCGTCGAGCCGTACCGGTTGAGCGGCAGGGCCTTCGCCTGGCCATGGGTGCGCGCCTTCAGCCCGTTCATCAACCTGTACGCGTTTGTGTTTCTCGTCGGCGGGGCCGTCCTCTCCGCCGTGCGGTTCGCGCGCCAGGGCGGCCAGCCCCATCGCGTGATCGGCAACGTCCTCATCGCGGCGGGGGCGTTACTGCCGGGCATCGGCGGGAGCGCGACCCGGTTCGGGCACGTCGAGGTACTGTATGCGACGGAGTTGGTGGGCGTCCTGCTGATCCTGGCGGGCTATCGCCGAATCGTCGCCGGGCCGATTCCGCAGGCGGTGACAGCACCCGCCCAGACGGTTACGGCCTCCGGTTGAGCCCGCGAGGGACACCGGCGTCGCCGCCGGAACCCGCGCGCCGTAGCTTTCCTCCGACCGACCTTCGGCGGAGGCGGCTATGCAGCAGGTGAAGGGCGGCGTGCTCAAGGCCCGGCTGGCCTTCGTCGAGGAGCAGGCGGGCCCCGACGGACTCGCGCGGGTGCTCGCGGCACTCGGCGCCGAGGAGCGCGCCGAGCTCGAAAAGCTGGTCACCATGAAGTGGTATCCCTTCGAACTCGGCCGGCGGCTGGATGAGGCCATCGTGCAGGTCATCGGCGATGGGCGTCGGGACTTCTTCGAGCAGCTCGGTATCGCCTCGGCCGACAAGAACCTCACGACGCTCCACCGGTCGTTTCTCGTCGAGGGCGATCCCCACGCCTTCCTCGCCAAGGCGCCCCAGATCTACGCGCTGTACTACCAGACCGGGCGACGCGAGTACGAGCGCACCGGCAACACCGAAGGCGTGCTGACGACGCACGACGCCGAGACGTTCAGTGCACCGGACTGTCTCACCGTGGTCGGGTGGTATCGCCGCGCCCTCGAGCTGTGTGGCGTTGGCGGCGTGCGCGTGGTGGAGGAGGAGTGTCGCGCGCGCGGCGGCGCCGTGTGCCGCTACCGCGTGAGCTGGCAGTGAGCCGCCTGGTCCTCAGGGCACGGTCAGCAGCCCGGCCTCCCCGCCCATCCCGTCGCGCACCCGCGCGACGGCGTCGGGGATCGTCCACCGCGTCCCGTCGATGATCAGCACGAACTGGTAGACCCCCGCCGCCAGGCGGAACCAGGCCTCCCACACGTCGCGCCGGGTCGTGGCGAGCGCGACCGGGCGCCACTCCGTCCAGTCGCCCGCGACGGCGACGTGGGCTGCCCCCGGCACGCGGAAGCGCACGCGCACGCTGTCACCCTGGCGCACGGCGAGCGCAGGGTGCCGGCCTGGGGAGCGGATCCGCACGGCCGGCGGCCGCGGAGTGAGGTAGACGCGCGCCCCGACCGCCACGAACGTGGCGGCCGGGAATCCCTGGTAGAGATCGGGCAGGTACGAGCCGCCCGCAGTCTCGATGGCGACGCGGTCGGTCAGACCAAGGGTCAGGGCGAGGCTGCCGGCCGCGCGCGACCCGTAGCTCCCCGACAGCCGCGCGGCCAGCCACGCGCTCACGGTCAGTCGGCCGCCGGGCGTGGTCGCGCCCAGCGCTACGTCGGTGAACCACGCGCCGTCGAGTCGTTGCGGTTCGACCACCGCGGTGGCGACGACCTCGTCGATCCGCCCCCAGACGCGGGCTCGCGTGTGCAGGGCCGACACCGCCGGAGTGGACGCGATGGCACCGATCGAGGGACCTGCTCCGAGTGCGAGTCCCCAACCATCGGCCGTCCACATCGCTTCCCCTAGCAGATGCGCCGCGCCCGTGGCCGGACCCCCCGACTGCGCCGATCCCTCGACCGCCACGGCCACCGCGGGCCGCACCGCCCAGGTGGTCGGCCATTGGATCCAGGCATCACCGCGCAGCTGGGTTGCCCAGTCACCGCGTTCGAGCGGGCCAACGGCCCCGGTCAGGCCGATGGTCCCCCGCGGACCGCTGAAGCTCAACGTGGGCGACAAGGTCACCGTGCCGGCGGTCGCCCCGCCTGAGTAGCGAATCGATCCGGCGCCCACACCCGCGCTGACCTCTGCCTGCGCGCCGAGCGGGGGCGCGGCGAGCAGGAGAGCGAGCCAGGTGCCGCGCAGCATCGTACCGATAATACAAAAGGGCCCGGCGATGCGGGCCCACGGGGAACCGGGTCGCGCCGGACGTCAGGCGCTGCCGGCGCGGATTCGGCGCTGGACGCGCGAGCGGCGCAGCTCCTGCGCGCGACCGCGCGCGATGCGCCGGAGGCGGGCGTGGACCGACTCGGCCGGGTCGCCCGTGGTGCACTCGCGGGACAGCTCGAGGAACGTCTCGGAGACTACGTGTTCGGTGTCGACGACGTCGCTCAAGAGGGCGTAGACGAGGGCATAGATGGCGGTCTCGTGGCGCTTGCGGAGGAATCGCAAAGCCCCGGGATCGCCCGCGACGAGCTGGCTCAGCAGGTCGCGGTCCGGCAGACTATCGCGGATATCGGGCTCGTTTGGTCTCGACAAGCGCATGAGATGCCTTTCCCCCCCCTCCCCCGGCGGTGACACGCACCGGGTGAAGAGCCCCGTGGCGGCCAGCCGGTAACGCCCCGCCAAGCACCGGCCCCGCGGTGCGTTACCAGTCGCCCCCCTCTGCAATCTTCACGCCGACCGTTGCCCGGTCCGACCCCGTTCTGTACCATGCGCGCCGGGAGGGTGCCTGAGCCATGGCGACGTGAGCGACCGGACCGCCCCGAGCGACGGGGAGGTGGTGCGGGCTGTTTTGGCGGGGGACGTGGAGCGCTACGGCGTGCTAGTGAGCCGCTACCGCGCCCGCTACGCCCGCTACGCCGCCAACCTGCTGGGGGCGGCGGCCCCAGCGGAAGACGCACTACAGGACGCGTTCGTGCGGGCGTTCGAGCAGCTCGGGCAATGTCGGGACCCGGACAATTTCGCGGGCTGGTTCTTTCTGATCCTGCGAAACCGGTGTTTTGCCGAGCGGCGCCGCCAGGCCCGCGAAGGGCCGCCGCTCGACGCTGTGGCGCCTGTGATCGCGGCGCCGGGCGACTCGGCGGCGCGAGCCGAGCGGGACGAGCTGCGGACGGCGCTGCAGCGGGCGGTGGGCGAGCTGACGCCCGAGCAACGCGAAGTGTTCGTGCTGCGGCACGTCGAGGAGCTGTCGTACGACGAGATTTCGGCCCGCACCGGCCAGACGGTCGGAGCGCTGAAGATGCGGATGCACCGTGGGTATGATCGGCTGCGAACGCTGCTGAAGGACCACTGGAGATAGCGTGGAACTGGACGCCCTGATCAAGCGCTACCTCGACGGCGACGTCGAGCTCGACGCCCTCCCCGGCCACCTGCGGGCCGAGGCCGAGGCGGCGCGGCGCGTGGTCGATGCCGCAGATCGCGGGCCGGTGCCGCTCTCCCCCGACTTCGACGCCAGAGTCATGGCGGCCGTGCGACTCCGCGCGCGGCGAGGTGGCGCGCTGCGCCGCGCCGCGCGCTGGCTCGCCGCCCCGCGCGAGGTGCGGCTCGTGCTGCGGCCGTGGTCGGTCGGCGCGCTGGCTGCGGCTGCCGCGCTGGTGCTGCTGCTCGTGCGGCCCGGCGCGGACACGCCCGCCACCGTGACGGCCACCGACGGCGTCGCCGTGCGCTTCGTGCTGCACGCCCCGGACGCGCAGTCGGTGTCGCTCGCCGGCACGTTCAACCAGTGGGATGCGACCGCGACTCCGCTGGTGCGCGCCGAGGACGGCCTCTGGACGGCCACGCTG
>JBFGDF010000062.1:0-16569 GCA_041580775.1 Gemmatimonadales bacterium | reverse complement strand
GTCATCGACGAGCGACGCCATATCGTGGCCCGCGCGATCGCCGACACCGGCGCGAACGTGACCCGGGCGGCCGAGACGACGTTCCGCGCGGCGCTCGAGACCGGCGACCTGCGCGAAGAGGAGGTCGAGTACGTCGTCGGCACCGGGTACGGGCGCTACAAGGTGACGTTCGGCAACACCCAGGTCACTGAGATCTCGTGCCACGGTCGCGGCGCCGTCCACATGTTCCCGGACACGCGGACCGTGATCGACATGGGCGGCCAGGACACCAAGGCGATCCGGGTATCGCCGGCCGGCGAGATCCTCGACTTCTGCATGAACGACAAGTGCGCGGCCGGAACGGGACGGTTCCTCGGCGCGGCGGCGAGCGCGCTCGACATCCCGCTGCCAGACCTCGGACCCACGGCGCTGCGCGGCGAGCGCCCGGTGAAGATCAGCACGACCTGCACCGTCTTCGCGGAGTCCGAGGTCCTCTCGTGGCTCGGCAAGGGCAAGAAAATCGAGGACATCCTGCTCGGCGTGCACCAGTCCATCGCGTCCCGATCGACAGGCCTGCTGCGCCGGGTGGGGATCGACCCGCAGATCACCTTCACCGGCGGCGTGGCGCGCAATGAGGCCATGATCGCGGCGCTCCGCGAGAAGCTCGATCTGCCGCTCAACGTGAGCGAGGACTCGCACTTCATGGGGGCGCTGGGCGCGGCGCTGTTCGCGCTGGACCACATTCTCACCGGCCGCGCTCCCGTGGCGAGGGGGACGGCATGAGCTACACCGCCGGCGTCGACGTCGGCTCGACGTACACCAAGGCCGTTGTGCTGGGGCCCGCGGGCGAGATCGCCGGGCGCGCCCTCGAGCCCACGGGGTTCCAGCTCGCCAAGGTCGCGGACCGCGTCCTCGAGGCCGCGGCGGCGGAGGCGGGCGTGCCCCGGAGCGCGATCGAGTACACCGTCGCTACCGGCTTCGGCCGGCACCAGGTGGCAGCGGCCGACGTCCAGGTCACGGACCTGACAGCGGCCGCGCGCGGCGCCGGCCAGCTGTTTCCCGGGACGCGGACGGTGCTCGACGTCGGCGGCCAGACGATGAAGGCCAGCCGCATCGGCGCCGATCGCAAGGTCCAGTCGTTTCGCCTGAACGACAAATGCGCGGCGGGCACCGGTGCGTTTCTCGAGAAGACCGCGCGCTACATGGGCTACTCCACGCAGGAGATCGGACCGCTCGTCGCGACGTCCAAGGAGGCCGTGCCGATCTCGGGCGTGTGCGCCGTGTTCGCGGAGTCCGAGGTCATCAACCAGCTGTCCCAGGGGGCCGCGCCGGCGGACATCATGTACGGGGCGATCGTTTCCCTCGTCGGTCGCTCGATCCAGCTGCTCAAGCGCGTCCGCATCGAGCCCGAGTTGACGCTCATCGGCGGGATCCTCCGGTTCGAGCGTATGGCCGACGTGATCCGCGACGAGCTGAAGACCGCCGTCAATCTTCCGCCCCCCGATCAGGTGCAGTTCGTGTGTGCGGTGGGCGCGGCGGTCTTGGGGCGGCGCCGGCTCGCGGCCCGGGGCGTCGGGGTGCCGTAGCATGGACGCCGAGCGACTCGCCGCGCTGCAGGCGGTCGCGGAATCCGAGGCGCTGCGCGCGCTCGGGCAGCAGCGGATCCGGGCCAATCCCGAGCGGCTCGCGGCAGGCTGGGAGCGGCGCTTCGTGACCGATGCGGTGCGCGCGGCAGAGGCCGTGGCCTTGTACGAGGCGATGGGATACGAGGCCGTCGCCGACGCGGTGCGGCCCGAAGAGCTCGACGAGGGGTGCGACGCGTGCGCGCTGGCCACGCTGTTCCGCACGATCTACACGAGACGGCCGGTGGCGGAGGAGGGGGCATGAAAGCGGCGGTGTTCCGGCAGTCGGGTGAGCCACTCACGATCGAGGACGTTCCGACGCCACGACCGGGCGCCGACCAGGCGCTCGTGCGCGTCGCCGGCTGCGGGATGTGCCACACCGATCTGCATTATCTCGACCACGGGGTGAAGCCGTTCAAGTCCCCACCCCTGATCCTCGGACACGAGATCGCGGGTACGGTGACCGAGGTCGGCTCGGCGGTGGACGACCGGCGCCCGGGCGAGCGCGTGCTCATCCCGTCGGTGTACGGGTGCGGACGCTGCCAGTACTGCCGCCGCGGCCGCGAGAATCTGTGCGTCAACATGGTCATGCTGGGAAACAACATCGACGGCGGTTACGCGGAGTTCGTCGTCGTTCCCGCCCGCGAGCTCATCCCGGTACCCGATGCACTGCCGCTCGAGCAGGCCAGTGTCATCGCCGACGCGCTCTCGACGCCGTTCCACGCCGTCCGCAATCGCGCCCGCGTGCAGGTCGGCGAGACGGTGGCTGTGGTCGGGTGCGGCGGCGTGGGGTTGAACGTCGTCCAGTGCGCGGTGGCGGCCGGCGGCCGCGTGATCGCGCTGGATCTCAACGACGAGCGGCTCGCCATCGCGCGCGCGCTCGGCGCGTTCGCGACGGTCAACCCCGGCGGGATGGAGCGCGCGGACAAGCGGGTGCGGGAGCTGACCGACGGCGGGGCCGAGGTCGTGTTCGAGGCGATCGGCAACCCCAAGACGATGGAGCTCGCGTTCTCCCTGCTCCGCAAGGGCGCCCGGATGTGCGTGATCGGGTATTCCCCCGACCCGGTCACGCTCTCCGCGGCACGGATCATGTATTACGAACTGACGGTAATGGGCAGCCTCGGCTGCGGAGCCGGCGACTACCGCGACATCCTCGCGCTCGTCGCTGCCGGCCGACTGACCCTGGACCCGATCGTGAGCGGGTCCGTTCCGCTGGCTGACATCAATGACGGCTTCGACCGGCTGCGGCGGGGCGAAGGCGTCCGATGGGTGGTGGTCCCATGAACGATCCCCTGGAACGGTTCCAAGCCGAGCACCGCGAAGCGCTGGCCGTGCTGAATCGGCTGGAGGCGGCGGCGACAGGCCTGCGCAGTGGGTGCCCGCCGGTCTGCCAGTTCGCGGTCGCCCGAGACGCACATCGGTTTCTGAGCACCGCCGTCCGCCAGCACAACGAGAATGAGGAAACCGCGCTATTCCCCCTGCTGGGCGACGACGCGCCGATCGGCGTGTTCGTGGAGGAGCACGTGCGCCTCCGCGCCCTCGAGCAGGCGCTGGAGCGCGCCCTCACCGCCAGGGACGGGGGCCGCACCGCCTCGGTCGCCCTAGAGCTCGTGGATCTGCTGCGGGCGCACATTGCGCGAGAGGACGAAGTGCTGTTCCCCATGGCGCGGGGGTTGCTCGGTCCGGACGGACTCGCCCGGGTGGCGGCGAAGCTCGCGCCCGCCTAGCTCGCCTACCGCCTCGGCGCGCCCGGCCGTATGCTTGGCGCATGACCCGATACGCCTGGGCCGCAGGCGCCGTGGCGGCGGCGCTCGTCGCCGGTGCCGGCGGCGCTCCCGCCCAGATGTCCGCGTTCGAGGCGGACGTCATCATCGAAATGAATCTCGCCCGCACCGATCCGGCGGGGTACGCCGCCCACCTCGAGAGTATGCTGCGGCACTTCGACGGCCGGGTGCTGCGGCTGCCCGGCGCCATCGCGCTGCAGACGAGCGAAGGCGCGGGCGCGGTGCGCGAGGCGATCCGCGCGCTGCGAAACGCCGCCCCGATGGAGCCGCTCACTCCATCGGAGGGCCTCGGGCGTGCCGCGCGCGATCATGCGACGGACCAGGGCCCGCGCGCCGGCATGGGACACCGGGGATCGGACGGATCCAGCATGGCCGATCGCGTGAGTCGGTACGGCGAGTGGGGCGGGTCGATCGCGGAGAACATCGCCTACGGCTCCGACACCCCCCGCGCCGTGGTGATCGACCTGCTGGTGGACGACGGGGTCCCGAGCCGCGGGCATCGGCACAACATCCTGAATCGCGATTCGCGCTTCGCCGGCGTCGGATGCGCCCCGCACGGGGAGTATCGGATCATGTGCGTGATCGACTTCGCCGGCACGTACCGCGAGACGACGGCCGGAGCCCGTCGGTAAGGAAGGGGAAGCCGGCGGCCCGGCCTTGGGCCGCCGGCCGACGAGTCACGAGGGCGTCGTTATCGCCGCTTCCTTCCCCTCCCCCGGGCCGTGCGACGGGTCTTCTTGGTCGCCGGCCGCCTGGGTTTCCGCGCCCGCGTCTTCTTGGCGGTTTTCTTCTTCGCCGTCCTGCGTCGGGCCGAGCGCTTCGGCGCACTCTTCTTCTTCTTGACCGGCTTCCGTCGCACCCGCTTGCGGGCCGCGGTCTTCTTGGCCTTGGGCTTGGGCCGGGACTTGGCCTTAGTCGCCTTGGGGGCCTTCTTCTTCGCAGCGGGCTTCGTGACGGCCTGGCGCGCGTGCACCGCGAACGCCCCGCCCTGCGGATCGAGCAGCTGGGCGATGCGGTCGCCGCCCGGGATGTCCATCGGCCCGCTCAGCACCTTGCCGCCGTGCCGCTGCGTCAGCTCGGTCGCGCGATCGGCGTTTGGCACCAGGATGTAGGGCATCCAATGCGGAGGTGCGGCCATCTGCGGCGGCATGGTGAACATCCCGCCAGCGGCCGGCTTGGTCCCCGGGCGGCGGAACATCCAGTAGGTGCCGTCCGGCCCCATGTCGAAGGACGACTCGTGCTCCCAGCCGAACAGCTCATGGTAGAAGTCCCAGCCCGCCTGCCAGTTGCTGGTGGCGAGCTCGTGCCACGAGAAGTCGCCGATGGTGGCCTCTTCGGGACCGGTGGGCTCCATCACGGGTTTGAAGGCGGCGAACACGGCACCCTGCGGGTCGGCGAGCACGGCGAAACGACCGACCGTGGGAACCTCCTGGGCCGGCGCATAGACGCGCCCGCCCAGCGCCGTCGCCCTGGCGACGGTCGCGTCCACGTCCGGCACCGATACGTACGTGAGCCAGTGTGGCGGCGCCCCACCGGCCCGCGCTTCTTCGGGGAGCTCCATGAGCCCCGCCATGGGCGCGTCTTTCATCGTCAGCAGGCGGTAGGACGGGTTGTGTTCCCAGGTGGTCACGCTCCAGCCGATGACCTTCCGGTAGAAGTCCGTCGCTGCGTCGGGGGCGGTGGTCAACAGCTCGTGCCAGACGAAACGGCCGCGTGGTACGGCAGGCATCGGGAATCCTCCTGTGTTGGAATCGCAAGATAGCGCGAGGTGCGGTGCCTGGCGAAGCCCGATTCACCTTGCGAGCCGCCGACTTCGGGCGTCAGTTTGAGTAGGATCGTCCATGTATCGCACCGCGACCAGTCGTTCAGCCATGGCGGCCGTCCTCGTGGCGGGCGCTCTCGCTTCGGGTTCGCTGACCGCATGCGGCCTGGCAGATGTGTTCGCCGCCGCGGGCGTGGGTGACGTGCGCTTCGCCTGGGCCGGCGACACCTTGATCCGCGTCGATCAAGCCGTGGCGATCCGCGTCACGGTCTCGGTGGGCGAAACCGTCGTGGACGATCCACGGATCGTCATCACGGTCCCCGACACGACGATCAACGCGATCACGGCGACGGGAGACTCGATCGTCGGGCGGCGATCCGGCCGTGGCACGGTCGTCGCCCGACTCGTGACGTCGCTGACGGTCGGCCAACAGGCAGACACCGCGTTCAGCATCCGCGTGACGGGCGGCGGACCTCCGACGCCATGACCTGCCTTCAGTGCGGAACGCTGGTACCCGAAGGCTCGCGGTTTTGCGGCAGCTGCGGGATGCTGGTATCGGACCCGCAGCTCATCACCCTGATCGTCGAAGGCGCGGGTGGCGAAGCCGAGCTCGAACGGTTGCGTCTCGTGTTCTCGGGCGAGTTCGACGTCGAGTCCGAGATTGGTCGAGGCGGGATGGGCGTCATCTACCGCGCCACGGAGCTCTCGCTGCGCCGTCCCATCGCGCTGAAGGTGCTGGCCCCCGGGCTTGGCACGGCGCCCCGCTCCACGGAGCGCTTCCGCCGCGAGGCGCGGGTGGTGGCGGAGCTCGAGCATCCAAACATCGTACCGGTGTATCGCGTCGGCCAGCTCGGGGGCGTCCAGTTCATCGCCATGAAGCTCGTGGACGGCCGCGCGCTCGACACCATTCTCCGGGTGCAGGGGCCGCTCACCGTTCCCGTCGCGCTGCACGTGCTGCGGGCCGCAGGCCGCGCGCTCGCCTACGCGCACAGCCGCGCGATCGTGCACCGGGACGTGAAGAGCGCCAACTTCCTCGTGGACCACGACGGTCGCGTGCTGGTCACGGATTTCGGCGTCGCACTGCATGCGGCCGACCTCACCCTCACCGAGGCGGGCGCCGTGATCGGCACCCCCGCCTTCATGAGCCCGGAGCAGTGCGCCGGCCAGCGCGCCGGTCCCCAGAGCGACCAGTACGCCCTCGGCATCGTCGCATTCGAGTTGCTGACCGGTGCGGTGCCGTTCGATTCGGACACGCTCGCCGGGTTCATCCATCATCACCTGCACACACCGCCGCCGGACCTGCGGCTGGTGCGCGACGACATTCCCGATCGGCTCTTCCGCCTCATCGAGCGGCTGCTGGCCAAGCATCCCGACGACCGCTTCGGCACGACGAGCGCGATGCTGGACGCCATCGAGGCGATTCCGTTCAGCGAAGAGGATCGCCGTGGAAGCGAGGACACGCTGCAGGCTCTGGTGCAGGGCATGGAGGTCCCCCGGGTGGGAAGCCGAGGGTTGCCACGCCTATCCGAGGCGACGACCCTCGTCGTTTCCCGCCCGCGGCGCCGCCGCATGCGACGCGCCGCCCTCTGGGCCGCGGTCGGAATCGTGACCGGGGGAGCGGCGGTGGCCCTCGCGTCGAGCCGCCTCGCGACGCCGGAGACCGAGGCGGCGGGACCCGCGGCGGCCCCCGTCGTGGCCACGCCACCCGTCCCGCCTCCCGATGACGGAGTCGATTCGCTCCCGCCCCCGCCCTCCCGGCCGGCGACGGCCGCACCGGCGGCGGTGGAGCGCGCCACATTGCGCATACACACCAACCCCGCGAACGCCCAGATCCTCATCGATGGGCGCGTCATCGCCGTCGGTAGCGCGTTCGACCGGGACTTGAGTCCCGGCACGCGACGCGTGCAGGTGATGGCCCGGGGCTACGAGCCGTTCGACACGACCCTCGTCGTCCACGACGGCGATTTCGTCAATCTCGGCCGCATAGAGCTCCACGCGCGCGGCGCCCGCCCGTGAGGATCAGCGCGCTCGCCGTCTTCCTGGCGCTCGCCGGCAGCGGTCGCCTCACGGCGCAGGATCGCACGGCCGAGCAGGTCAACCAGGCGCGGGCGCTCTACGAGCGCCTCGAGATCGAGCGCGCGCTCCCGCTGCTGCGCCAGGTGATCTCCCCGCAGTGGCAGTTCCCGGTTACGGCTGCGCAGCGCGTCGAGGCATACGTCTATCTGGGCGCTGCCTTCACGCTCACCGGCCGCAGTGATTCGGGGGTGGTCTATTTCCGCGCCGCGCTCGAGCGCGATCCCTTCGTCGAGCTGAGCGGAGAGCGGTTCACCCCGGCGCAGCTGCAGGCGTTCGCCCGGGCGCGGCGCGAGACCTTCGCCCTGGCGGCGCGGCCCGTCGGGGCGGCCCGGATCGATCCCCGCACCGAGCGGATCCGATTCACGCTGGCGACGACGCACGGCGCCAGCGTGCGCGCCGCAGTGATTCCAGCCGGCGGCACGACGGGGGTCGTTCTGTTCGAGGCCGCCACCGAAGGCGTACGCGAGATCACCTGGGACGGACTCGGCGCAGACGGCCGGCTCGCGGCCCCGGGCCGCTACGAGCTGCGCGTGGATGCCCGCAGCCGGCTGACGCAGCGCCGGGACTCGGCCCAGGTCTACTTTGATCTCGGCCACGACGTGCCGCCGCTCGAGGACACGTTACCCGCCCTCGCGCCCGCGGCGCTGCTCCCCGAGCGGTCCGGCATCCCGTCCGCGACCGCGGACCTGGCCAAGGGACTGGGCGTCATCGCAGGCGCGCTGCTCATCTCCGGCGTGCTGGCGAACGGCGACCTTCAAGACGCGGGCGGCCCCGCAACGGTCGTCGCAGTCGCGGGCGCCGTGACGGGGCTCGCGGCGTTCGTGGTGCGCCTCGCAAGTCCGGAGATTCCCGCCAACGTGGCCGCGAACAGACGTCGACTCGAGGAGCGGCAGGAGGCGAACGACGCCATTCGCGCCCGGAACGCCGAGCGGCTGGCGCAGACCGTTCTCGTGATCACGCCGGCCGCCGGAGTCGGTCCATGATGTCCCCCGGCCGGGTTCGCTCGCTGGCGGCGCTGGTGCCGCTCCTCGCGGCGCCGACCGTTGCGGCCCAGACCGTGTCGGGATCTGCCTTTGTCACCCTCGCCGAGCACCGGGTGGACGCGGGATTCGGCGTCGAGCCGTCGTCGGGCGTCATGGGCGGTGCGGCCGCCGCCGTCTCGCTGACGCCCCGGGTGGAGCTTCGGCTCACGGCACTCGCGGGCACGCTGGAGCGTGACAGCGCGACTGCCGAAAGCCGCGATGTGGCGGAGGTGGCCCTGGCGGGACGCTACCGAGCCATCGGCGGGGTCGTGCTCGAGGCAGGCGTCGCGACCCGCACCTACACGGCGGCCGTCGCGCGCCAGCGCTGGTCGTCGCTGCATATCGGCGCCGAGCTGCGCGTCCCGCTGCTCGGCGGGCGCGTGGAGACCGTCGGTCGGCTAATGCTCCTCCCCCTCGTCGCGGTCACCGGACTCGACCAGCCCGATCTGGCGATCGCGGCCGCGGCCGGTCTCGACTATCACATCGGCCCGGTCACCCTGGGTCTCGCCTACGGGCTCGAGCGCTACGACTTTCCGACACAGGAGGCGGCCGCGCGTGCCGAGCAGCTTTCTGGCCTCACCGTGAGCGCACGCGTTCGACTGCTCGCGATCTGAGGTCACGCGCTTGCGGCACTGCGGTCCGGGCGTCACCTTAGCGCCACCGTCGTGACCCTGCGCCCCGCCAGGCGGGCCGCCTTCGGGCAGCTCCCCGCGCGCGGGCGCCGTCGTTTCGTCACCCGAGCGCGGGAGCCGCGGTCGTGAGCCAGTCCATTCCGATCCAGGTGACCGTCAACGGCCGGCGCCACGAACGCGCGGTCGAGCCGCGCCTGCTGCTCAGCGACTTCCTGCGACAGGATCTCGCGCTCACGGGAACGCACGTCGGCTGCGAGCACGGCGTCTGCGGTGCCTGCACGATCCTGCTCGACGGCGAGGCCGTACGGGCATGCCTGATGTTCGCGGTCCAGGCCGATGGCCGTGCCGTCACGACCGTCGAGGGCCTGACCACCGGCGACGCGCTCCATCCGCTGCAGCAGGCGTTTCATGACGTTCATGCGCTGCAGTGCGGGTTCTGCACGCCCGGAATCCTGATGACCCTCGTTCCGTTCCTGCGGGAGAACCCGGCACCGGACGAGCGCGCCATCCGCGAGGCGCTCGCCGGAAATCTGTGCCGCTGCACGGGCTACCAGAACATCGTGGAGGCCGTGCGACACGCCGCGGCGACCCGGCGATGAGCGGCTCCGCCTCTGCGCCGCGATACCTCGGCGCCAGGATTCCGCGCAACGAGGACGCACGCCTGCTCACCGGCCGCGCCCTGTTCGTGGACGACGTGCAACTCGACGGCATGCTGCACGCGGCGTTTTTCCGCAGCGAGTACGCGCACGGGCGCGTACGGAGCGTGGACGTCGAGCGCGCGCGGCGGCGGCCGGGCGTCGTCGCCATCTACACGGCAGCCGATCTCGGCGACTACTGGCAGCCCGGCCCGCTGCTCGTCCCACCGCCCCCGATTCCGGGACTCGTGTTCCACGCCTGCACTCAGGTTCCGCTGGCGCGGGACAAGGTGCGGCACGTGGGAGAACCCATCGCGCTGGTCGTGGCGGAGAGCCGCTACGTCGCGGAAGACGCCCTCGCCGACATCGCAGTGGATATCGAGCCACTGCCCGCCGTGGTGGACCTCGAGGCGGCCATGCGGCCGGGCGCGCCCAAGGTCCACGAGCATCTCGTGTCGAACCTGGCGGCGCACGTAGTCCAGCGCAAAGGCGAGTACGACGCGGCGCGCGAGCGCGCGGATCTCGTGATTCGGCGCCGCTTTCGCTACGACCGCGGGGTCGCGGCGGCGATCGAGAACCGCGCCGTCGTGGCGCGGTGGGACGCCCGGGCCGAGGAGATGACCGTCTGGGACACGACGCAGGCGCCCATCCCGATCCGCAACGGGATCGCCGCACGGCTCGGGCTGCTCGAGTCACAGGTGCGGGTGATCGCGCCGTTCGTGGGTGGCGGCTTCGGCCCCAAGATCATGATGCACTACCCGGAGGAGGTGCTCATTCCGTGGGCCGCCATGCGGCTCGGACGACCGGTCAAGTGGGCGGAAGACCGGCACGAGAACTTCTTCGCGACCACGCAGGAGCGCGGGCAGGTGCACGACGCCGAGCTCGCGGTCACCAAGGACGGACGGATCGTGGGCGTGCGCGACGTGTTCCTGCACGATTCCGGCGCCTACGATCCGTACGGCCTCACCGTGCCGATCAACTCGCAGTGCACGCTCCTCGGCCCGTACAACGTGCCGCACTACGACACGGAGTTCACGGCCGTGTTCACCAACAAGCCCATCGTCACTCCGGTACGCGGCGCGGGCCGGCAGCACGGGGTGTTCGTAATGGAGCGACTCCTCGACCTGGCCGCCCGTGAGCTCAAGATCGACCGCCTGGAGATCCGCCGTCGCAACTATCTCACGCGAGACAGCTTTCCCCACGAGCACCACATCCTCTTTCAGGACTCGGCGCCGCTGGTGTACGACAGCGGCGACTATGCACCGGCCCTCGAAGAGGCTGCCCGGCTGATCGACTACGACCGCTTCGTCCGCGAGGAGCAACCACGCCTGCGCGCGGCGGGCCGCCACGTCGGCATCGGCGTGGTGTCGTACATCGAGGGCACGGGGATCGGTCCCTACGAGGGGGCGCGGGTCACGATCGAGCCCAGCGGGGAGGTCCGCGTCGCCACCGGCGTCGGCACGCAGGGACAGGGGCACTTCACGGCGTTCGCGCAGGTCGTCGCCGAGGTGCTCACCGTGCGGGTGGAGCGGATCCACGTCGTCACCGGCGACACGCGCGAGTTCCACTGGGGCACCGGAACGTTCGCGAGCCGCGGCGCGGTCGTCGCGGGGACGGCGTGTCACGCGGCGGCGACCGCGGTGCGCAAGAAGATCTTCGAAGTGGCCGCCCGCGTGCTCGAAGTGGAACCCGACGCCCTGGAGCTGGTTGACGGCAAGGTGCGGGTGCGCGCCGATGGGCGCGAAATGGAGCTCGGGGCCCTCGCCGCCCGTTCCAATCCGCTCCGCGGCGCCGTCCGGCCGGGCACGGAGCCCGGTCTCGAGGCGACCGCGTACTATGGTCCCGACCGGGGGAACACGGCGAGCGGGGTTCACGCGATGATCCTCGAAGTGGACCCCGAAACGGCGATGGTGGACATCCAACGCTACGCCGTGGTGCACGATTGCGGGCGCCTCATCAACCCGATGCTGGTCGAGGGACAGATCCAGGGCGGCGTGGCCCACGGCATCGGCAACGCGTTCTACGAGCAGCTGATCTGGGACGACAACGGACAGCTGCAGAACGCATCCCTCATGGATTACCTCCTGCCGACCGCGACGGAGGTCCCGCGGGTGGAGATGTCGCACCGCGAGACCCCGTCGCCGCTCAATCCGATCGGGCTCAAGGGCGTAGGAGAGGCAGGCTGCATCCCGACAGGCGCCGTCTTCGCGCAGGCGCTGGAGGACGCGCTCGCCGACCACCAGGTCGAGATCCTCGAGATTCCGCTGAGCCCGAACCGGCTCTTCGAATTGCTCAGCAAGACGAAACCCGTGCGGCACAACCTGGTGGTCGTGGAGGACAGCTACGTCTTTCGGATCCCCCGGCCCATCGTGTGGGAGGCGCTGCAGGATCCGGCCGTCCTCGTTCGCGCCCTGCCCGGCGGGATGCGCCTCGAGCGCCGCAGCGAAACGAGCTTCGACGGCCTCATGAAGGTCGGAGTCGGCCCGGTCACCGCCGCCGAGTTCACCGTCAGCGTGACGCTGCTCGACCTCGAGCCGCCGTCGCGATTCGGCATGGTCGTGGACGGGCGCAGCGGCCTCGGGTTCACGCGGGGGACGGCGCGGGTGGTGCTGGAGGACGGCCCGGACGGCACCGTGATGCGGTACCGTGCCGAAGTCCAGGTGGGCGGCAAGATCGCGGGGGTGGGCCAGCGGGTGCTCGACACCGCGGCGAAGTTCATGACGCGCCAGGGGCTCGAGCTCATGCACCGCGAGCTGACGGCACGCCAGCGCGGGAGCACCGGGTGAAGCCGGCTCCCTTCGAGTACCACCGGCCGGAGACGGTGGACGAAGCCCTCGCGCTGCTCGTGAAGGGCGGCACCGAGGCGAAGGCACTCGCCGGCGGGCAGAGTCTGATTCCGGCCATGAACTTCCGGCTCGCGCGACCGGCCATTCTCGTGGACCTGAACGGCATCGCGGATCTGGCGTATGTGCACGAGAGTGCCGAGGGGCTGCACATCGGGGCGATGACACGCCAGCGCGTGGCCGAGCGCGACCCGCTGGTGGCGCGGCTGGCGCCGCTGCTGCGCGAAGCGCTGCCGCACGTGGCGCACGCGCAGATCCGCAACCGCGGCACGATCGGCGGCAGCATTGCGCATGCCGACCCGGCCGCCGAGCTGCCCGCGGTGATGCTGGCACTCGGGGCGCGCTATCGTGCGCGCGGCACCGGCGGCGCGCGCGAGCTTCCCGCGGATGGGTTCTTCACGAGCCTGTTCCGCACCGCGCTCGCGCCGGACGAGCTGCTCGTCGGGATCGTCGTCCCCCCGCCCCCGCCCCGCGCCGGGTCGGCATTCGTCGAGGTCGCGCGCCGTCACGGCGACTACGCCCTGGCCGGCGTCGCAGCGCGCGTCACGCTCGACGAAGCGGGTCGCTGCCGGGATGCGCGCATTGCGCTGCTCGGCGTCGGGGAGGGCCCGGTCCTCGCCGCCCGAGCCGCAAAAGCACTCACGGGCTCGCCGCCGACCCCCGACCGGATCCGCGATGCCGCCAACGTCGCCGCGGCCAAGGACGTGGACCCGCCCGGCGACATCCACGCGTCATCCGCATTCCGGCGGCATTTGACCGGCGTGCTCACGCGGCGGGCGCTCACGACTGCGTTCGCGCGGGCCGCGCCAGCATCGAGTCCCGCCGCATGACGAAGGCGCATCGACCGCCCCGGATGACCGACGACGCCCCGATCGAAAGCGCGGGTTTCGTCCAGCTCGCCGCGCCGTTGCCGCCGGGCCCGCTCGTCAACGCCGACCTCGCGCCAACGGGCATCGGGCAGCGCACGTGGAACATGTGGCATCTCGCCTCGCTCTGGGTCGGCATGAGCGTGTGCATTCCGACCTACATGCTCGCGGCGAGCATGGTCAGCGCCGGCATGTCGTGGCGCCAGAGCCTCGTCGCAATTCTGGTCGGCAACGCGATCGTGCTCGTCCCCATGGTGATCAACGCGCACGCCGGCACGCGGTACGGCATCCCTTTCCCCGTGTACGCCCGCGCGTCCTTCGGCACGATCGGCGCGCACGTGCCGTCGCTGCTGCGCGCGGTGGTCGCCTGCGGCTGGTTCGGCATCCAGACCTGGGTGGGTGGTCTCGCCATCCACGCGCTGCTGGGCATCGTCTGGCCCGCGTGGAACGGGCTCGGGGGCGACTGGCGGTTCATGGGCTACGCGGCGACGCACTACGCCGCCTTTCTGCTCTTCTGGGTCGTCAACATGTACTTCGTCTGGGCCGGCACGGAGAGCATCAAGCGACTCGAAACCCTCGCCGCCCCGCTGCTCATCCTGATGGCGGTCGCGCTCCTGGCCTGGGCCGCGAACCGCGTTGGTGGCGTGGGGCCGATGCTGGCCGGAGCCGACGCGCTCGAGCGCCCGGGGGCAGCCACCGGGTGGCGGTTCGGGCTGACGGTGTTCGTTCCGTGTGTCACCGCGATGGTCGGATTCTGGGCCACCCTCGCGCTCAACATCCCCGACTTCACGCGGTTCGCCCGCAGCCAGGGCGACCAGGCGCTGGGCCAGGCCCTCGGCCTGCTCACCACAATGCCGCTGTTCGCATTCATCGGCGTGGCCGTGACGAGCGCGACCGTCATCATCTATGGCGAGGCGATCTGGAACCCCGTCGACCTGCTGGCCCGCCTCACGGCCGAGAGCGGCAACGCCCTGCTGGGAATCCTCGCGCTCGTCGCCGTGATCGTCGCCACGCTCACCACCAACATCGCCGCCAACGTCGTCGCGCCCGCCAACACCTTCTCGGCGCTCAAGCCTCAGCGCCTGGGCTTCCGCCTTGGCGGATTGATCGCCGGGGTGATCGGGATCGCGATCTTCCCCTGGAAGCTGCTCGACCAGTATCAGACCTGGCTCATCGGATACTCGGGACTGCTGGGCGCCGTGGCGGGAGTGCTGGTGTGCGATTACGTCATCATCCGGCGGGGTGCCCTCGACCTGCGCGACCTGTACCGCACGGACGGCGTGTACCGCTACACGGCCGGGTTCAACGGCCGGGCCGTCGCCGCCCTGGCCGCCGGCATCGGCGTCGCCCTCCTCGGCCTGGTCCATCCGGCGCTGCGCTTCCTGTTCGACGGCGCCTGGTTCTCCGCCGCGCTGATGGCGTTCGGCGTGTACTGGGCGCTCATGTCCGGGGGCGGACCGGTGGCGGCAACGGGGGAGCCGGGAGCCGGGAGCGGTTCGTCCCGATGAGGCAGATAGCTGCGGATGCGTTGGACGAGCGGGAGCGAACCGCTCCCCGCTCCCGGCGCTTGTGGACCACGCACGATTGGAGAATTCCGTGAAGCTCTACGACCTCTCCCAACCGCTGAACGAGCGCTGCTCGTTCTGGCCCTACTACCCGCCCTTCGAGGTGAAGTACATCAAGCGCAAGGCGGAGCACGGCGTCAACGCGCAGTACATCATGACCTCGAACCACATGGGCACCCATCTCGATGCGCCGCGGCATTTCGTCACCGCCGGCAAGACGATCGACGAACTGCCCCTCGAATGGCTCTGCGGCCCCGGGGTGATCGTGGACCTTCGCGACGAGATGGATGAGCTCGGTGTCTACACCCCCGAGATGATCGAGAATCGGGTGGAGGTTCGCGCGGGCGACATCCTCATTCTGCACACCGGCTGGCACCGCTATGGAGAGTTCGGCGCCACCCCGGACGAAGAGCGCTACATCCACCTCCATCCCGGCGCCCACCCGCGCATGGTGCCGTGGCTGCTCGAGAAGAAGATCCACCTGTGGGGCGTGGACTGCATTTCGACCGACCACCCGATGAACCTGCCGATCGGACGTTTTCTGGGGAAAGGCATGCACGGGCACTGCGACCGCGTGCGCGCGAAAGCCGAGGCGAAGTTCGGCAAGGCGAAGCTCCCCGAGCTCTTCCCCGATGACGCCTACCAGCTCACGCATAACGCGTTGTTCCCCAACGACTGCATCCACATCGAGAATCTGGGCGGACGCATCGACGCACAGGAGCTGCAGAACCAGCGGCTGATCATCGGCTGCTTCCCGTGGCTCTTCAAGGGCGGCGAGGCGGCGTTCGCGCGGACGGTGGCGTTCGTGGGAGAATGGGGGACACCGTGACGAAGCGGGGAGCGGGGAGGGGGGAGCGGTTCACCACGGCGCGGGGATGACCAGCCGGCCCCGGATCCTCGCGGACTTGACCGCGACGGAGCTCCGCCGCCTCGTCGCCGAGCGCGCGGTGTCGCCGGTCGAGGTCGTGCAGGCCGCGCTCGATCGCGTGGCGGAGCGCAACCCGGACCTCAACGCGGTCGTCACGCTCAACCCCCGCGCGCTGGACGACGCGCGCGACCTGGAGCGGAGGATCGGGCGCGGTGACGATGTGGGGCCGCTCGCAGGGCTGCCCGTCGGCATCAAGGACGTGACACCGGTCGCGGGCCTGCGGACGACGTACGGCTCGCCGATCTACGCCGATCACGTCCCGGACGAGGACGCCGCCGTGGTACAGCGGCTGCGCGGGGCCGGTGCCGTGATCCTCGGCAAGACCAACTGCCCGGAGTTCGCAGCGGGCGGCAATACCTGGAACGAGGTGTTCGGCCGCACGCGTAACCCATGGGACCCGACGAAGAGCGCCGGGGGCTCGACAGGCGGCGGGGCGGCGGCGCTCGCGACCGGGATGATCGCTCTCGCCGAAGGGACGGACCTCGGCGGCTCGCTCCGGATCCCGGCGTCGTTCTGCGGCGTCGTGGGCCTGCGGCCGTCGGTGGGCCTCGTCCCGACGCATCCCTACGACTGGGTGTGGGACACGCTCCAGGTCGAGGGGCCGATGGCGCGCACCGCCGATGACGTGGCGCTGATGCTCCAGACCATCGCGGGTCCCGACCCCCGCGCGCCGCTGGGACGTTCCACCCCGGATCGCGATTTCGTAGCGGCCGTGCGGCGCGGTCCGCCGAGCGGCGTGCGCGTCGCGTATTGTCCCGACGTCGCGGGCATCGGCGTGGACGCCGACGTGGGGCGTGTCTGCCACGAGGCGGCGCGCGGCCTCGACGCCGCGGGCGCCCGCGTCGAGGAGGTCGC
>JBFGDF010000061.1:0-16623 GCA_041580775.1 Gemmatimonadales bacterium | reverse complement strand
GAGATCGAGACGGGTCGAGATCTCCCGGACCACATCCGCTGGGTGAAGTTTTCCGGCGCCTCGTGGACCAAAGACGCCACGGGGTTCTTCTACAGCCGCTACCCTGAGCCGACCGCCGACACGCTCGTCGGCGTGAACCGGAACCAGAAGCTCTACTACCACACGGTAGGCCAGCCGCAGAGCGGCGATCCCCTGCTGTTCGAGCAGCCCACTCACCCCGACCGCGGGGTGAGCGCGTTCGTGACGGATGACGGCCGCTACGCCATCCTGAGCGTCTGGCTCGGCACGGATCGGCGCAATCGGATCTACTACAAGGACCTTGGGGATCCCGCGCGGCCCAATGTTCGGGCTCCGATCGTGAAGCTGCTCGACGCGTTCGACGCCGGCTACCGTTTTGTCGGCAACGACGGCCCGGTCTTCTATTTCTGGACTGACCTCGAGGCTCCGCGGGGTCGGCTGGTCGCCATCGACACCCGCACCCCTGCCCGAGCTCGGTGGCAAACGATCATCCCGCAGGGGACCGACGTGCTCTCCAATGTCGCCGTGGTCCACCGCACGTTCGTGGCCGAGTACCTGCAGGACGCGCACAGCGCGTTACGCCTGTTCGCGATGGATGGGGCGCCCAGGGGCGAGATCGCGCTTCCCACCTTGGGCTCGGTCGGCGGCATCTCCGGCAAGCCCGACGAGCCGGAGATGTTCTACGCGTTCACGTCGTACCTCTATCCCACGACCATCTTCCGCCACGACCTGGCCACCGGCACGGCCGAGATCTTCAAGCAACCGGAACTGCGCTTCGATATCGACGGATACGAGACCAAGCAGGTGTTCTATCGGAGCAAGGACGGCACGCGCGTCCCGATGTTCATCACGCACAAGAAGGGGCTGGCGCTCGATGGCTCGAATCCGACCTATCTCTATGGATACGGCGGGTTCAACATCAGCCTCACACCGGGGTTCTCCCCGTCGGTGCTGCCGTGGCTCGAAATGGGTGGCGTGTATGCCGTGCCGAACCTCCGGGGCGGCGCGGAGTACGGGGAAGAGTGGCACCAGGCCGGAATGCTGGACAAGAAGCAGAACGTGTTCGACGACTTCATCGCGGCAGCGGAGTATCTGATCGGCCAGGGGTACACCTCGACGCCCAAGCTCGCGATCGGGGGTGGCAGCAATGGCGGCCTGCTAGTGGGAGCGGTGATGACGCAGCGACCGGAGCTGTTCGGCGCGGCGATTCCTGCCGTGGGGGTGATGGACATGCTGCGGTTTCACAAGTTCACGATCGGTTGGGCGTGGGTCACCGAGTACGGCTCCGCCGATAGCGTGCAGCAGTTCCCCTATCTCCTGCGGTACTCGCCGTACCACAACCTCCAGCCGGGCACGAAGTACCCGGCGACCCTCGCCACCACGGCCGACCATGACGACCGGGTGGTGCCGGGCCATTCCTTCAAGTTTGCGGCGCGGCTGCAGGCGGTGCAGGCCGGTCCGGCCCCGGTGCTGATCCGGATCGAGACCAAGGCCGGGCACGGCGCCGGCAAACCCACGAGGAAGATCATCGAGGAGCAGGCGGACCGGTGGGCGTTCCTGGTGGAGGTGTTGGGAATGCGGCGACCGGGAATCTAGCAAACGGCTCTGCCGGGAGTGGGGAGCGACCGGCTGTCCCTATCGGACGGCACCGCTTCCCACCCCCTGCACGAGCAGCAGCTCGCTCACATTCTCCATCGTCACCAGCCCCACGACGATACCCGCTCGTACGACCGGCATCGTCGCGCATCCCGCGGCCCGCATCCGCTGCAGGGCGCGCTCGAGGGGCTCGTGTTCCACCGCCGTCTGGCAGCTGCCTTCCACGAGGCCGCCCACCCGGGTCTCGCGCCCTTGCTCGCGCAGGTGTTTCACCAACGCGCCGCGCGACAGGACACCGAGCAGACGGCCGTCGGCCACGACCGGAAAGTCCTGCTGCGCGCCGGCGAGCAGCTCCTCCGCGGCATCCCCCAGCGTGGCGCTGTCGCGCAATGCCGTGAAGCGCGTCATCATCGCGTCACGCACGGTGATGCCGTCGAGGGCCACGCGCATCTCCACCATCTGGGCTTCCGCCCCGGCACCCAGATACACGAAGATCGCGATGAACACGAGAAACGGATTGGGGAGCAGTAGCCCCGCGAGTCCGAACAACACGGCCATCGCGCGGCCCGCCGTGGCGGCGATGCGCGTGGCGCGCGCGTACGGCAGCTTGAACGCGAGCAGGCTCCGCAGCACGCGGCCGCCGTCCATCGGGAACGCCGGCAGCATGTTGAACAGCACGAGGAACACATTGATCCAGAGCAGCTGGGAGAGGAACCCCGCGCCCACGCGCGTCACGTCTGCCATCGGGCGCAGCTGTCCGGCGAGGCCCAGCCCGACGGCGAGCAGCGTCGCGATGGCCACGTTCACCGCGGGGCCGGCGATGGCCACCAGCAGTTCCTGGCGCGGCTCGTCGGGCATCCGCTCGAGCCGTGCCACCCCACCAATCGGCAGCAAGGTGATGTCACGCGTTTTGATGCCGAACCGCCGTGCGGTGAGCGCGTGTCCCAGCTCGTGCAGTACCACACATGCGAACACCGCGAGCACCAATACCACACCCGCGGCGGCGGCGAGCAGCGTCGCCCCCTCCGCCACGTGCACCATGATCACCCACGCAATGATGATCAGAAACGTCCAATGCATCTGGAGTCGGATCCCCGCGATCCGCCCCATCTGCCACGACCATCGCATCGCCAACTCCCGCCGTTAACGCCAACCCACACCGAAAGGTACCACGTCCCACTTTCAACTCGCCGGCTGCGAACCTGTCGGCTCCGGCACCGCCGCTTTCAATGTATTATCTCCTCATGCCTCAGCCTTCCGTCCAATTCCTCGGCGCCGCCGGGACCGTCACCGGCTCGAAGCACCTCGTCACCACCGGCGCGAGCCGGGTGTTGCTCGACTGCGGCCTGTTCCAGGGCCTCAAGGCGCTGCGCGAGCGGAACTGGGCACCCCCGCCGGTGGACCCAGGAGCCCTCGACGCGATCGTGATGAGCCACGCGCACATCGACCACTCGGGCTACCTGCCTGTGCTCGTGCGCCACGGTTATGAGAATCCCATCTACTGCACGCCCGCCACCGCCGACCTGCTCGGCGTGATGCTGCGGGACGCCGCGTACCTCCAGGAAGAGCACGCGGAAGACGCCAACCGGCACGGATACTCCCGCCACAAGCCCGCCCTGCCTCTGTACACGGTGGAGGACGCCGAGGCGACACTGCGGCTGCTCGAGCCCCGCCCGTATGGCGCGCCGTTCGCGGCGGCGCGGGACGTGGCGGTCACATATCGGCCCGCCGGCCACATTCTCGGCTCGGCCACGGTGGTCCTCGACCTGGACGGCGCGGGCATCCGGCTTGCCTTCTCCGGCGATCTCGGGCGTTGGGAACGCCCCGTGCTGCTCGATCCGGAACCCATCGAGGACGCGGACGTGCTGCTGTGCGAAGCCACCTATGGCAGCCGGACCCATCCACCCGAGGCCGACGAGCACCTGGCGCGTATCGTCCGCGAGGCGGCGCACCGCGGGGGAGCGCTCATCATCCCCGCGTTCGCCGTGGGCCGAACGCAGGGACTGCTGTATCGGCTACGGGAGCTCGAGGAACGCGGTGACATCCCCGTCTTGCCCACCTATGTGGACAGCCCGATGGCGATCAATGTCACCGACATCTATCGCCGCCATGCGGACGAGCACGACCTCGAGATGAACGAAGTCCTCGGCGAGGGCGGCTCGCCGTTTCAGACCGGACAGTTCACGCTGGCGCGGTCACCCGCCGAATCCAAGAAGATCAACGCGCTCACCGGTCCCGTCGTGATCATTTCGTCCAGCGGCATGATCACGGGGGGGCGCATCCTGCATCATCTGCGCAACCGGATCGGCGATCGGCGGACGACCGTGCTCCTGGTGGGGTTCCAAGCCATGGGGACGCGCGGCCGTGCCCTGCAGGACGGGGCCAAGAAGATCCGGATGTTCGGCCGGGAGCTGCGCGTGCGCGCGCGTGTCGAGACTCTCGACGGCTTCTCGGCGCATGCCGACCGCGAGGAAATCCTCCAGTGGCTCGGTGGCTTCGCCCGGCCTCCGCTCAAGACCTACCTCGTGCACGCCGAGCCGAGCGCGGCCGAGGCCCTGGCGACGACGCTCGACGAGAAGTGGGGATGGACGGCGCGGCCGGCAGTCGATCGGGAGACGGTGCTGATGACGGGGCGGGGGAAAGGGAAACGGTGAGCCTCGCGCCTCACCACCCCACCACCAACGCCCCGGCGCCGGCCACCGCCAGCACCAGGAGACCGAGCGATGCGACCTTGCGGAACGCCGGCGTCCCCAGCACCACCGTCACGCCCAGCTTGAACATCGTATTGGCCAGCACGCCGATGGCGATCGCCTTGGCGGCCACAACCAGCACGTCGGGGCGCTGACCCAGCCGGGCCATCGCGAGCGTGAGCGCGTCGGTGTCGGTGAGCCCGACGATGGCCGCCGACCAGAGCACGCCGCCCGAGCCGAACAGGCGCTCGACCTCGTGCACGACCATGAGCACGACGGCGAAGGCGAGGGTCATCTTGATGGCTGACCAGAGCCGCAGCGGGCTCCGCACCGACGACAGGTCTGCCGGGCCCCGCTGGCTCAGCCCGCGGATCACCGGCCGTGCGGTCAGCGCCACCCCCACCACGAACATCGGCGCCACGTAGGGCAGCAGCCGGAGCGCCACGTCCGCGTTGAGCAGCAGCGTGATGACCACGAGACGTGGGAGAAGCATCGTCGAGGCCGCCAGCACACCCACGCCCAGCGGACGGGCGAGGTCGGGTTCCCTACGGCTGAGTGGGGCAAACGTGAGGGACACGGCGGTGGACGAGACGAGGCCGCCCAGGAGCCCCGCCACGCTGTAGCCCGCGGCGTCCCCAACGGCCCGCCGGGCCAGGTAGCCCGCGAAGTTGATGGCCGTGAACAGCAGCACCACCGCCCACAGCCCCCGTGGCCGCACTCCGCCGAACGGGCCATAGGGTCCTTCGGGCAGCAGCGGCAGTATCACCAGCGCGAGCACGGCGAACTGGAACGCCGCCAGCATCTCGCGTTGCCCAACGCGCTCGACCAGTTGGTGGATGCGCGTCTTCTCGTGCAGCACCAGCACGGTGAGCGCGGTGGCGCCCGCCGCGAGCCTCACGTAGCCCATCCCCGCGGCCGCGGCCAGCCCGAGCACCAGCAGGCCCGCAGCTTCGGTGGTGCCGTGGATTCCCTCGCCCCCCGCCCGCGCGGTGAGCACGTAGGCGGCAAGCGTGAGGCCCGCGCCGGCGGCCAGCAGAATCACGCCGACCGCTTCCCGCCCCGTCCCCAGGAACCAGCCCGCCAGTCCGGCCAGGAGCCCGAACACGAAGAACGTGCGCACTCCGGCGAACTGCGCGGTGGCGTGTCCCGACCACTGACGCTCGATCCCGACGGCGAGCCCGACGAGCGTCGCGACTCCGATGTTCACCGCAGCGGTCAGATCAAACGGGGTGGGAATCGTGCCTCCTCGTGCGGGGATCGTGAAACGCGAAACGGGAGTGGGAGCTGACGGTATCCACCTCCGAGCGGGACCCGTCTCACGTTTCCCGTTTCACGGCAACGAAGAAGGGTGCGTCCCCGGAACTCTGCTACCCCGTGAACGCACCCTGACGCGCGGGAAGATCCGGGAGCCTTAGATCTTCGCCGTCGCGACTCCTCGGACGATATCGCTCTGGGAAATCACCCCCACGAGCATGCCGCCGTCCTCCACGAACAACCGATGCACTTCCAGATACAGCATCTGCTGTGCGGCTTCTTTCACATCCGTGCCGATATCCACGGTGGCGGGCCGCGCCGTCATGAGATCCCGCACCGGCGTGCTCTCGAACAGCTCGTCCCGCGTGCGGGCGTCCTTGCATTCCGCCACGGCCTGCAGGACGTCCGTCGTGGACAGCACCCCCACCAACCGCCCGTGTGCGTCGATCACCGGCAGGGCCGAGATGTGCGTCTCGATCATGGCGGCCACTGCGTCGGCGACGGTTGCTTCCGGCTCCACCGTCTTGAGGTCGGTCACCATCAGCTCGGCAACCCGCATGGCTCCCTCCCTGTCAGGTGTCCGTGCCCGGCCTGGTGCTCCGACGGCCTGCGTCAGGATACCCGCCGGTGCGACAAGTTTGCGTGAAGGTCGGATGAAGATTACGCTCTGCGATCGCGATCCTCGTCGGTCGGCTCGAGATCCTCCTCGAACACGCCTTGCCGATAGGCGATGGCACGAAGCGTCGTGTCATCGAGTCCGCGGAAGAACTCCGCCACCCGGAGCAACGCCGCGGGGCGCCCGCCGGCCGCAAACGTGCGGTCCAGGACCGAGACGATGCCTTGGACCATCTCTTCCTTCCGCGCGAGTTCGGCCTCGGTCGGTTTCGAGATCTTGGTCATCGTTCCTCCCTGGCTAGACGGCTTCGTCAAGTTGAGGGGCAGGCCCCGCGGGCGCCAGGGTCGGGTGGGGCCACCGCACACCCCACGCCTCTGGCCCCACTAGCCCTTCAGCACGCCGATCGGTTCGAGCCGGGCGACTCGGCGGGCGAGACCGGCAGCCTGCACCACGTCGACCACCCGGTCCACGTCCTTGTAGGCATACGGAGCCTCCTCGGCCAGCTCCTGGTTGCCGGCACCCGTGACCACCACGCCCTGGGCTTCGAGGGCCTGGCGCACCTCGTGGCCGGGTTTGAAGCGCTTGGCCGCCCGCCGACTCATGGCGCGGCCCGCCCCATGACAGCAGCTTCCGAAGCTTCGCTCCAGCGCCGCGTCGGTCCCGACGAGCACGTAGGAGGCCGTCCCCATGCTGCCCGGGATCAGCACCGGCTGGCCGACCGCGCGATACCGAACGGGCGTCTCGGGATGCGACGGCCCGAACGCGCGGGTCGCCCCTTTGCGGTGCACGATCAGGCGCTCCTGGCCGTGCTGCTCGAGCTTCGCCATGTTGTGCGCGACGTCGTACACCAGTCGGAGCGCGACGTCCTCCCCCAGCACCTGCGCGAACGCCTCGCGCACGCGCTGCGTAATCACCTGCCGGTTGGCAAAGGCGAAGTTGGCTGCCGCGCACATGGCGCCGAAGTAGCGCTTCCCCTCCGGCGAGTCGAATGGCGCGCATGCCAGCTCGCGGTCGGGCAGTCGGATGCCGTACTTCCGCATGACCGCATCCATCTGCTTCACATAGTCGGTGCACACCTGATGACCCAGGCCGCGGGATCCCGTGTGGATCAGCACGGCGCAGTCGCCCACCACGAGGCCCATGGCCGCGGCAGCCGCGCGGTCGAACACTTCGCCGATCCTCTGCACCTCGACGAAGTGATTGCCCGAGCCAAGGGAGCCGAGCTGGTCGTGGCCGCGCTGCTTGGCGCGCGGCGAGACGGCATCGGGCTCCGCGGTCCGGAGCGAGCCGCCGGCCTCCGTATGCTCGAGGTCGTCGTCGGCCGCGAGTCCTCGCGCCGCCAGCGCCGGACTCCCCTCGGCCAACACGCGATCCAGCTCGCCGGTCTGGAGCGACAGTCGACTGCCGCGCCCCGTGCCTGACGGCACGCGCCGGCTCACCTCGTGCATCAGCTTGGACACCTGCGGCCGCAGGTCGTCCACGGCCATGCCGGTCGCGAGCAACCGGACGCCGCAGTTGATGTCGTAGCCGACCCCCCCGGGCGAGATGATCCCGTCTCGCTCGCCGAACGCGGCCACGCCACCCACCGGGAAGCCATAGCCCTCGTGCGCGTCGGGCATCGCAAACACCGGAGCGATCACACCCGGGAGGGTGGCCACGTTGAGCAGCTGCTCCACGGTGCGGTCCCCGCGGATCTGGTCCCACAGCGTGTCGTCCGCGAACACCCGTGCCGGCACCCGCATGTCGGCCCGCGCGGTTTGCGGGATCTCGATGAGTCCGTGCTCGAGCCGGGTGAATGGATATGGAGTGCTCATACGTCGAGGATCACCTCCGCCTCCAGCTGCCTGCCGCGCGCCCGCACCCTCAGCCCGTGGAACGTTGCTCCCTTGATCCGGCTGGGCGTGCCGGCAAGCCGCACGCCGGAGAGCCGCAGCCGGACCCGTGTGCCCGTTGCCTCGATCACCTCGACGCCCAGCGGCGCCCACCGCTCGGTCTCGGCCACGAACACGAGCTCGTTGAGCAAATCCACCAGCAGCGCTTCCCGATCCGCCGCCGTCAGCTCGACCGCCCGCGTCTTTGCGGGGCCCGCGGCGCCCGCCTCGGCCACCAGCAACCCGCCTACCGCGCGTACCGCCTCGGCGAGCAGCGCGTCGAACGCCGGGGCCCGCAGCCGCAGCGCCAGCTCCGCCGTGTGATCCACGAATTCGTGGCCCGCTTGGGCGTCCCCATCCATGGGTCGTACCCCGCACCGTACGCCTCCAGCCGCACCATTGCGGCCGCGGCGCCCGCCCATGAACGTTGTACCAGGGACGTAGCACCGTCCACTCACCCCGGCCGCTGCCGGGACGCGCGAGGGGAGGTGTCCGTGTTCTTCGCCAACCGGTGCGACGCCGGCCGCCGATTGGCCGCGCAGCTCCACCCGTTTGAGGCGCGCCGACCCATGGTGTTGGGTCTGCCGCGCGGCGGCATCCCCGTGGCCTACGAGGTCGCCCACGCCCTCGGCGCGCCGCTCGATCTCCTGATGGTGCGAAAACTTGGCGCCCCCGGACAACCGGAGCTCGCCATCGGAGCCGTCGCTCCCGGTGTCGTGGTGCTCGACCACGAGACCATGACGCTGCTCGGCGTCACGGAGGACTACGTCGCGCGGGTGCGTGCCCAGGAGACACGCGCACTCGAAGACGGCCTCCAGCGATTCCGCGGCACCCGCCCGTTTCCCGATGTGGCCGGGCGAACGGTCATCCTGGTGGACGACGGCATCGCCACCGGGGCCACCGCCCTGGCCGCCGTGGACGCCGTCCGCGCCCGCGGTGCCGCACGGGTCGTCGTGGCCGCACCCGTCGCGGCCCCGGACGCCGTGACCCGCCTGCGTGCCGCGGCAGACGATGTCGTGGTGCTCGAAACGCCACCTGATTTCCAGGCAGTCGGCTACTGGTACTCCGATTTCACCGCCACGACCGACGACGAAGTGCGCCAGATGCTGCGGCGCGCGCATCTCGAAGAAGACGCGCACTACCATCCGCCGGCGCCCCCGTGAGCGCCTGACTGGAGATAGCGACATGGACGACCGACAGTTTCGCGTGACGCTGGCCCGGCGTCAGGCGTACGAGTTCCTGGCGACGTTCGACGAGGACGATCAGCAGTTGCTGCTCGACGAGCCCGCGCCGCTCGGCGGGGGCCACGGCCCCAACGCCGCGCGCGTGCTCGGCGCCGCGGTCGGCAACTGCCTCGCGGCCAGCCTGCTGTTTTGCCTCGGCAAGGCGCGCGTCGACGTCGGCGACCTCGGCGTGACCGTGGACGGCACCGTCACCCGGAACGACGCCGGTCGGCTTCGGATCGCCGGCCTCAAGGTCACGCTCGAACCGAGCGTCCGGCAGGCCGACCGCGAGCGCCTGGAGCGCTGCCGCGATCTGTTCGAGGACTTCTGTCTCGTCACGCAGTCGGTGCGGTCCGGGCTCACGGTGCACGTCGCCGTGGAACCCGCGGATCGGCCGTGAACCGGCGTTCACCCGGTCTTGCGCAGACCTTCACGACCGGTCCCCTAGCGTCGAGGTGAGCCGCGGGACCGTCTTTCGCAGGGGGAGGGCACCATGACGGGCGTTCGCTGGCACCCCATCATCGTGGGCGTCGACACGTCGCCGGAGTCCGTGGACGCGGTCCAACTGGGCTGGGCCCTGGCGGAGGCCGCCGGCACCTCGTGTCGGCTGATCCACGCCACGCCGGAAGCCTGGACGGTTCCCACGGCCCCGCACACGTTCGCCATGAAACCCGATGCGCTCAACGAGGCGGCGCGCGCGGCGGCGAGTACGGCGGTGGTCGAGGCGCTGGCTGGCAAGGTCCCCGATGCCGCCCTCGCGGCCCTGGAGGTCCGGACCGGCCGCGGCGCGGCGGTGCTGCGCGACGCGGCGCGGGAGGGACCGGCCAGCGTCGTGGTCCTGGGGGGCAAGCACCACTCGCTCCTGGGACGCTGGGTCGTGGGCTCGACAGCCCACACGTTGGTGCGCTCGCTCGAGATCCCGCTCCTCGTCTCGGCCCACGTGCCGCTCCCGATTCGACGGGTGGTGGCTGCCGTCGACCTGTCCGATGCCGCCGGGCCGACGCTCCAGGCGGCCGAGCGCTACGCCACGTTGTTCGGCGCCGCCCTGCACGTGCTGCATGTGGTCGAGCCGCTGCCGATCATCCCGGACACGCCCCTCCAGTTTAACGACGAAGAGGTGTTCGCGCGCTCGCGCGAGCACCTCGAGCGCTACGTGTGGCCCCGCATGGAGTATCCGGGAGCCACGTCGGGGCTGCGGCGCGGCTCAGCGGTCGACGGTATCACCGCGGAGGTGGCGGACCGCAAGGCCGAGCTGGTCGTGCTCGGGTCTCACGGGAAGGGATGGGTCGATCGGATCCTCATCGGCAGCCTGACCGAGCGGATCCTCGGCGCCCTGCCCTGCTCCATGCTCGTCGTGCCCGTGTTGGGCCCGACGGACCATCACCGCACCCGCGTGCGCCAGACGGAGCGGTCGAGCGAGGCGCCCGCGCGCTGACCCGGGTCCTCACCAGCATGAAGGCCAGCTAAAGCCGGGCCGCGCAACGCGGCCCGGTTGGTGTGGCGAACCTGGGCCCGTGGCATCCGTCGCGTTCGACAAGTAGCTTCGTGGCATATGGTTGTACCTCCCAGCCAGGTACTGAGCGGCGACGCCCGGCTCCAGCGGCTCGTCGAAGCGGGCATCCGGATCAATGCGGAGCGCTCCCTCGACGCCGTGCTCCAGACGGTCGTCGATGCCGCCCGCGATGTCATTGGCGCCAAGTACGCGGCCCTCGGCGTGCTCGACCTCACCGGGACCGAGCTCCGGCGGTTCGTCACCAGCGGGGTCCCGACGGAGCTGGCGGACCGGATCGGCGACCCCCCCACCGGCAAGGGCATCCTGGGTCTGTTGATCTTCGATCCGCGTCCGCTGCGGCTCCGCGACCTGGGCAGTCATGCCAAGGCCCACGGGCTCCCTGCTCACCACCCGCCAATGCGTTCGTTCCTCGGCGTGCCGATCATGGGACGCAAGGGACCCATCGGGAACCTGTACCTGACGGAGAAACGCAGCCAGCCGGAGTTCTCGGACGAGGATGAGGCGATCGCCGTGCTGCTGGCCGCCTCCGCGGCGGTGGCGCTCGAGAACGCCACGCTGTACGAAGACTCCCAGCGGCTGGTCCACGAGGTCAAGGCCATGCAGGCCTCGCGGGACCGCTTCTTCGCGATGATCAACCACGAGCTGCGGAACGCCCTCACCGCCATCTACGGGTGGGCTGATCTGCTGCTCCGTAAGCTCGGCGCCGACTCGCCCCGGGCGGCCCGCGAGGTCTACGAATCCGCCGAGCGCACGCTCGCCCTGCTCAACGACTTGCTCGATCTCTCCCGCATCGAAGCCGAGCG
Organism: Gemmatimonadales bacterium; assembly: GCA_041580775.1. Classification (GTDB taxonomy): domain Bacteria; phylum Gemmatimonadota; class Gemmatimonadetes; order Gemmatimonadales; family GWC2-71-9; genus JAOTWJ01. Next base: position 5,039 of record JBFGDF010000061.1, on the reverse strand, counting down.
GCTCCGGCCGACGATCCGTGACACCGACGCGAGCGCCCTCGTCGCCGATGCTATCGCCACGCTCGAACCCACGGCCGCTCTGCGCGGAGTCGTCGTGAAGCCGGAGGGCACGCGGGAGCCGGTCGCCTGCCAGACCGACCCGCAGCGGGTGCGCCAGATTCTCATCAATCTGTTGAGTAACGCCGTGCGGCACACGCCAGACCGGGGGACGGTGCGGGTGGTCCTCCATGTGAACGACCGCCAGCTGCGGTTCGACGTGGTGGATCGGGGTCCGGGCATCGCCGCCGCGGAGCAGTCCCGCATTTTCGAGGCCTTCGCGCGGGCCGGCACCTCCGATGAACGGGGGACCGGCCTCGGGCTGACCCTGTCCCGTCAGCTGGCGCTGTTGTTGGGCGGCGACCTGCGAGTGCTGAGCGAAGTTGGCGTGGGATCGACGTTTACGCTCGATGTTCCCCGGTGGTTTGGTCGGAGTTGAGGTCCTTTAAGATCAATTCACGAACCCTTTAGTCTCGGATTACCGAGGCCTCCTACCTTCCCAATCACTATGCGGATTCTCGTGGTGGAGGACGACCGAAAGGTCGCGGGTTTCATCGAGATGGGGCTGCGCGAGGAGGGGTACGCGGTCGATCTCGCGCGCGACGGGGACGAAGCGATCGTCCTGGCGCACGTGAACGACTACGACGCGATCCTTCTGGATCTCATGCTCCCGAAGAAGAACGGGTTGCAGGTGGCCGCCGAGCTGCGGCGTGAGGGCCGGACGACGCCGATCCTCATGCTCACGGCGCGGGACGCCACCGAGGACGTCGTGCGCGGGCTCGACGCCGGCGCGGACGATTACCTGGCCAAGCCCTTCAAGTTCGACGAGCTGTTGGCGCGGCTGCGGGCACTCGTGCGCAGGGGTGGGGCGACGCGGGTCGAGCGGCTCGTGGCCGGTCCGCTGGAACTCGACCGCCTCAAGCATCAGGCGTACGCCGGCGGCAGGGCGCTCGATCTCACGCCACGGGAGTTTCAGCTGCTCGAGCACTTCATGATGCACAAGGAAGACGTGGTCCGGCGGACGGAGTTGCTCGAGAAAGTCTGGGACATGCACTTCGATCCCGAAAGCAACGTGGTGGACGTGCACGTGGGCAACCTGCGGCGGAAGCTCCGGGAAGCCGGGTACAGCGGCATCATCAAGACCGTGCGCGGCGTTGGCTTTCGGCTCAACGGCTCCGGTTTCAGCGCCTCGTCGTCCTCGTCCTGATGCAGTCGTTGCGCCGCACGCTCTCCGTGCGGTTCTCGCTCACGATGTTCATTGCGCTCCTAGTGATCGCCCATTGGGCGTCGCTGGGGACGCAGCGCATTCTGCGGCGTGAACTCGACCGCGGACTGGCCGCGGCGGCGCATATCGAGACCGCGATCCTCGCGGCGGGCGGGACGGTGCCCATTCAGCCGGGGCACACGGACCCCGACCAGTTCATCGAGGAGATCAACCGGTTCATTCTGGTGCGGGACGCCACCGGTCGGGTGCTGGGCGCCAACACGGCTCTGGCCGCGGCGATGCCGATGGACAGTGCGAGTCTTCGGACGGCGCTGCCCGGCGAAACCGCGTGGGTCACGCAGCGCTGGGAGGGCCAGACGTACCGGTCGGTCTACCTTGGGGTGGCGCACGACCTTCCCGGAGACACGCGGGTGGTGCAGGTCGTGGCGTCGCGGGGCCCGATCGACGCGGCGGGACGCCAAGTCGTCTTCCTCATGTTGGGCACCGTGGCCCTGGGCACCGTCGCGACGATTCTGGGCGGTGGGTGGTTGAGCAAGTCCACCGTGGCACCCGTCGCCGAAATCGCCGCGCAGGCCGAGGGCATCCGGCCCGGAGCGGTCGGGCAGCGCATTACGTCACATGCGCACGTGGAAGAGTTCAACCGGCTCGTGGGCGTGCTCAATCAGATGCTCGAGCGGCTCGACCGCGGCTTGCTGGCCCAGCGGCGGATCATCGCGGACGTCGGGCACGACCTGCGAACCCCCATCACGGCCATGCGGGGCGAGGCCGAAGTGGCGCTGCGGAACCCGCGCACCCCGGAGCAGTACCAGCGCGTGCTCGGGAGCCTGCTCGAGGAGATCAACCATCTCGGCACCATCAGCGACACCCTCCTGCTCCTCGCGCGGATCGAGGCCGGGGAGCTGGAGCCCCAGCGTCTTCCGACCGACATGCGGGAACTCGTCACCGGGGCGGTGCAGCGGATCCAGCAACGTGCCGCCGATCACCCCATCCGCTACGACGCGCGGGGCAACGGGGTGGGATCGGCGGCCGTGGACGTGCGGATGCTCTCGCTCCTCCTGGACCACCTGCTGGACAATGCGGTCCGGCATACCCCGGCGGACACGCCGGTCACGGTGTCGCTCGCGGGCGACCCGGGCGCTGTGCACCTCACGATTGAGGACCGCGGCCCAGGGGTGCCGGACGTGGTCCTCCCCCACCTGTTCGAACGCTTCTATCGGGGGGACAGCGCGCGCGGACGGGGCGGTGCAGGCCTCGGCCTCACGGTGGCCGCGGCCATCGTCGCGGCCCACGGCGGGGCCATCCGCGCCGAACGTGGCGAGGGCACCGGCCTCCGCGTCATCGTCGACCTGCCGCGGGCCGGGACCCCGGCGGGCAACGGCTTCACAGGCTGATTCGCACCGATTTCACTACTTTTTCACGTGGCCTTCCCGGGAATTTCACCCGGCGTCCCCGATGTTCCCGGGTGACGGCGGGTCTCGGAGGGCCGTATGGTGCGAAACGTAGGAGCCATCGATGCGATGCTGCGGGGAGTGCTGGCTGTGCTCCTCGTAGTGTTTGGCGTGATCCTGCATGGGTCCCAGGTGCTGTCCTTCGCCGCCATTCTCCTCGGCATCGTCGTGATGGCGACGGCGCTCACGCGCGAGTGCCCCCTCTACCGGCTGCTGCACATCGCCACCCGTCGGCCCCCGCCGGCCGGGCCCGTGCACCGGACCTGATTCCCGACCCCTCAGCACTCGGAGTTTCCCCAATGCGTCATCGCCTGTCCCTCGTGCTCGCGGGGATGGCGGCCGTGTGCGCCGTTGCCCCGCCGGCCACGGCCATTCCGGCGTTCGCCCGGAAATACGGTGTCACCTGCAGCCTCTGCCACAACCCCGCCCCCCGACTCACGGCGTTCGGCGAGGGGTTTGCCGGCCACGGCTTTCGCATGGCGGCGGCGGAGCCGGCGCGGGACACGACCGACACCGGCGATCCGCTGCTCGAGCTGGCGCGCGACGTGCCGCTCGCTCTCCGGGTCGACGCCTACATCCGGGGGTACACCGCCGGGGAAACCAGCACCGACTTGCAGACCCCCTACGCGCTCAAGCTGCTGTCGGGCGGCACGCTGTCGTCGAAGCTGTCCTACTACCTCTACTTCTTCCTCTTCGAGCGCGGCGAGGTTGGCGGTATCGAGGACGCCTTTCTACACGTGAACGACATCGGGAACGTCCCGGTGGACCTGGCCGTGGGCCAGTTCCAGGTGTCGGACCCGCTGTTCAAGCGGGAGCTCCGGCTCGAAATCGACGACTACGCGATCTACCGCGCCCGGCTCGGGGCGCAGACCGTGGACCTCACCTACGACCGCGGGATCATGGGAATCGCCGACGTGGCCGGCTTCACCCTCTCGGCCGAGGTGGTGAACGGCAACGGGCGCGGTGCGGCGCAGCCCGACCGGCGCCTCGACGACAACGCCTTCAAGAACCTGTTCGGCCACCTGACGCGTGAGCTCGGACCCAATCTCCGGCTCGGGGTCCTCGGCTATTACGGCCGGGCCCGCGGTGTCTCGGCGACCGCTATCGACACTGTCGTGAACACGACGTGGATGGTCGGCGGCGACGCCACCATCGCCCTCGGACCGGTGGAGCTGAACGGACAGGTCCTCCACCGCGAGCACGACGCGCCCACGTTTGCCGCGGGCGGGACCACCGTGACGCTCGACGGCGGATTTGCCGAGCTGATTGTAGCGCCCCCGCAGAGCCGATGGTACGGAGTCGCACTCTACAACCTGATCGATGCCAGCGCCCCCTTGCTCGACGTGCGGCTGGGCGGCGCCGTGCCGGTGGACCGCTACATACCGTGACGGGCGGCCTCGGGTACCTGGTGCGCCGGAACGTCCGCGTGTACGGGGAAGCGACGTGGGACATCGAGTTGGAGACGGGACGGTTCGGCCTGGGGGTCACCGCCGGGTTCTGACCGCTCGGGCGAGGGGTCAGGGCACGGGATGGCCGACGCAGCCATCCCGTTACATTTTGGTGATCTCCTCGTGACGACTCCCGGCCATTCTCCCCGAGGCTGCTCATGCGCATGTTCTCGCTGCTTCCCGTCCTGCTTGTCGGCCTGCCCGTCACCGCCTCTGCGCAGAGCGGGGACTCCCTGCCCCCCGGCGTCACGCCTGCGATGATCGCGCAGGGCAAGACGCTGTTTGGCGGACCCGGAATCTGCACCGCCTGCCACGGCGCCGACGCCAAGGGCGTGAAGGGCCTCGGGCCCGACCTGACCGACCCAGAGTGGCTGCACGCCGACGGTTCGTATGCCGCTATCGTCGCACTGATTCAGAAGGGCGTGCCCGCGAACGCCTCGAAGTCCGGCGTGCTCATGCCGCCGCGTGGCGGGGGCCAGCTCACCGACGAGCAGGTGAAGGCGGTTGCCGCCTATGTCTGGAGCCTGAGCCACGGGGCTCCCAAACGCTGATCCTCACTCTCGAGTCCACCGCATGCATCGAACGCACCTGCTGCTTGTCGCGATCCTGCTCGCGGCTCCAACGACGCTCGCTGCCCAGCTGGAACTGCCCAAGGGCGTGACGGGTACGCTGTCCGGCCGCTTCCAGATGCAGTTCAACTCGACGTCCGTCGATTCGCTGGACGGCGCACGGCTGCCCGATACGGAGATGCGGATCCGCCGCGCGCGGCTCACGTTCGACGTCACGTTCAACGACCTGCTCTCGGCCCGCGTCGAGCCCGACTACGGGTCGTCAGGGTTCTCCCTCAAGGACGCCTACGTGCGGCTCAGCTTCTCCCCGGCG
>JBFGDF010000060.1:0-17125 GCA_041580775.1 Gemmatimonadales bacterium | reverse complement strand
GCGGGTGCTGGCGCGACCTCGGCTTCCACGGCCTCGTAGAAGGCGATGATGGCCACGACCACCCACAACGTGAGGGCGCTGTCGAAGATCACCGTGCGGGCGTACGCGATGGTGAACGGCGATGCCGCGCCGGCGATTCCCGCGACCCAGGCACCCTCGGCCCCGATGCGCCGGCGCGCGAACCAGACCAGCACGGCGAGGGTGAGGAGCGTGAACACCAGTGAGGGGAGTCGCGCGGCGAGCTCCGAGGGACCAAGCACCTCCATCGCCACGGCGCCCGCCGCGAAGTACAGGACCGGCTTGTCGACGTACGGGAGGCCGTTCAGGCGCGGAAGGACGTAGTCGTTGGTGGCAGCCATCTCGCGGGCGACTTCCGCGTTGCGCCCTTCGTCCGGCTCGAGCAGCGGGTACCCGGTGAAGCCGTAGCCGAGTGCCACGGCGGCGAGGAGCACGGCGAGCACGAGCGGCAGGCGCCGCGCCACGGCCGGACCCGGGCTCAGTGCACGGCCCGCGGGCCGGGGCTGGGCGGCTGGGGCGCTTGCGCGACGGTGATCGGCACCACGGTCTCGACCTCCCCGTCGATGCTCACCTCGAACTGGTACCGACCCGGCTTGCGGAACGGCACGTCGAACGCGAGCACCGTGCCGGCCTCGATCTCGGTGACGCCGGCCGGGGGTTCGTTGAACGTCACCGTCCCGTCACCGCTCAGCACCTCGGTGTGTTCGTCGTCGACCAGCCGGATGAGCAGCCGGTGCTGTCCCACTTCGGTCCGCTTGCCGCGGAGGCGCACCACCAGATGGAGACGCGGGTGGACGGTCGGAAACTGCGCCACCCAGATGTGCTGGAACATCCCGAGCACGGACAGCTTGCCGTACTGATCGATCAGCGCGTAGTCGCAGACGACGGCGAAGTCGGTCTTCATGGTTCAGCCAGGAGGGCGGTGAGGGCCTCCGCGTCCGCCACGGGGGCGCGGCATTCCGGGCCGATGCAGACGTAGGCGCGGGGCGCCTGCCCGTCCAGCATCGCGCGGACCGGCGCCGGGAGGCCGTTGGTGGGGGCGTCCGGCGGGAGGAGCGTGAGCACCTTGCGGGGACGGAACGCCGCGCGTGCGGCACGTCGCAGCGCGTGCCCGGTGGGGTCGTCGCCGGCAATGACGACGACATGGGTGGCCGGGTTGAGCGACCAGTCGGCGCCGAGCAGGAGCGACGCGCCGTGCAGCCCGAGGTCGTCGAGGCCGGCCCCGAACGCTGCCAGCAGCGCGTCCCGACGGGACAGCCAGGCCTGGCTGCGCGTGTGCTCGGCGAGTCGCGCGAGCACGACCGCCGCGACCCCGGTCGGCGAAGGGGTGGGCGCGTCCACGACGGGCGTGATGACGTGGGTGAGGAGCCCTTCCCCGTCGCGGGGCCGGCGGTCGGCCAAGGCGCCGCCTTCCGTGCGATACTCCTGCCACACGTGGTCCATCAGCGTTCCCGCGCGGTCCAGCCACAGGCGGAACCCACTCGCTTCGTACGCGTCGATCGCGGCGCTCGCCAGGTGGACCTGGTCTTCGAGCAGTCCGGTGACGTCGCTCCCGATGGCGTGCCGATGTCCCCCGGCGGGGTCGGCGGTGTCGGTGAACAGGCGCTCCAGCGTGCGCAGAGCGTGGGCGTCGAGCGCGGGCCGGTCGAGGAAGGCCCCGGCGTGCAGCACGGCGCTGGCCATCATGGCGCTCCAGCCAGTGTAGATCGTGCGGTCCACGAACGGCGCCTCGCGGCCGGCCCTGGCGGCGGCGAGCTGGCCGAGTCCGCGGGTGACCAGGACGGCGGCCTCCGCCGCGTCGATCCCCAGCGACGCGGCGATCTCGCGGAAGGAGCGCTTCACGAACAGTACGTTCCGCCGCGGGTCGTGCTGCATCTCGCCGCGCTCCTCGACGTCGAACCGGCGCACGAGCGCCTCGTACTCGGCGGGGTCCACCGCGTCGCGTACCTCCTCGGTGGTCCACGTGAAGTAGTCGCCGTCGTCGTCGAGCCCGACGTCCGCGTCCTGCGAGGCGTAGTAGCCGCCCGCGGGGTCTGCCATCACGTCCAGCGTCCAGCGCAGGATGCCCTCGACCGTACGCCGGTAGAGGCCCTCGAGCCCGCCGGGATCCTCCACCGCCGGGCTCCCGGTGCGCAGGTCGGCGGCCGGCCGGACGGCGGCGTGCACGTACACGCGAAGCAGCTCCGAGTTGTCGTACAGCATCTTCTCGAAGTGCGGGACGATCCAGTGGGCGTCCACGGAGTAGCGGTGGAAGCCTCCGCCGACGTGATCGTACACGCCGCCAAGGGCCATCGCCGCGAGCGAGCGATCGACCATCTCGCGGGGCCACGACTCGCGGGTGTCGGCCCAGCGGTGCAACAGCAGCAGGCACGCCGTCGAGTGGGGGAACTTGGGCTGGGTCCCGAACCCGCCATAGCGGAAATCGAACACCCGCGCCATGCCGTCGGCGGCGCGGCGCAGCACGTCGGGCGGGACCGGGCCGGCCCTGGCCTCGAGCGTGTGCTGCGCGAGATGGGTGCGGATCATCGCGGTCTGCTCGGTGATCTTGTCGCGCTCCTCCCGCCACGCGCGCGCCAATTCAGTAAGTACGGTGCCGAACCCCGGCCGGCCGTGCGCCCCGTCGGGGGGGAAGTAGGTCCCGCCGTAGAAGACCTCGCCGTCGGGCGTCAGGAAGCCCGTCAGCGGCCAGCCGCCCTGCCCGGTGATCGCCTGCACCGCCCGCTGGTACCGCGCGTCCACGTCGGGACGCTCGTCGCGATCCACTTTCACGCAGATCCAGTCCCGGTTGAGCTGGTCGGCGATGGCGGGGTTCTCGTACGACTCGCGATCCATCACGTGGCACCAGTGGCACCAGACGGCGCCGATGTCGAGCAGGACGGGCTTGTTCTCCTGTCGCGCCCGCTCGAAGACCTCCGGGCCCCACGGATGCCAGGCGACGGGTTGGTCCGCTGCCGACCGAAGGTATGCCGACTTCGCGTCAGTCAGCCGCGACCGCGACTTGGCGGCCTTCCGCCGTCCCGCCGGTCCGGCCTTCCGTTTTCCCGTCATGCCGTCGTCCCGTCAGGCCGTCCATCCGGCACCGGACACAGCGCGTTCACGGGGCAGATCTCGCACTTCGGCTTCCGGGCCTGACAGATCGCCCGGCCGTGATGGATCATGAGATGGGGAAACAGCGTCCAGGCGCTGCGGGGGACCAGCGCCATGAGGTCCCGCTCGATCTTGACGGGATCGGTCTGGCGCGTGAGGCGGAGCCGACGCGTGATGCGCTTCACGTGCGTATCGACGACCACGCCTTCGTCGATCCCGAAGGCATTGCCGAGGACGACGTTGGCTGTCTTCCGGCCGACGCCGGGCACCGCGGTCAGCGCCGCCATGGAGCGCGGCACCGCGCCGCCGTGCCGTTCGGACAACGTCTGCCCCATGCCGATCAGGGACTTGGTCTTGTTGCGGAAGAACCCGGTGGGGCGGATGATGCCGGCCAGCTCCTCGGGGTTGGCATCGGCGTAAGCCCGCGCCGTGGGATAGCGGCGGAACAACGTCGGCGTGACCATGTTCACGCGCTCGTCGGTGCACTGGGCGCTCAGGATGGTGGCGACGAGCAGCTCCAGCGGCGACCCGAAGTCGAGCGAGCAGCGCGCGTCGGGGTAGCGCGCCATGAGGCGCGCGACGATCGGACCAATCCGCTCGCCAGCGGGTGCAAGGCGAGGGGTCCGCCGTTTCGTGCTCATCGCCGTCGGCGGGCGAACGCCATGAACTCATCCGCGGACCGCGTGTTCAGCACCTGGTCGGCCGTGAGCCACCCTTTGCGCGCAATCGCGACGCCGAGGTCCATGTGGTCCATGTTGGCTACCCCGTGGGCATCGGCGCCGATGGAGATCGTCACGCCGGCGGCCACGGCCTGCCGCAGCACGCGCCAGTCGAGATCGAGGCGCTGCGGATCGGCGTTGATCTCGATGGCGATGCCGCGGTCGGCCGCGCGGGCGAATACGCGGTCCAGGTCCAGCGGGAACGGGTCCCGGGACAGGAGGAGCCGGCCCGTCGGATGACCCAGGACCGTCATCGTCGGGTCGTCCATGGCCCGGAGCACACGGGCGGTGAGTTGCTCGGCGTCCATCCCGAACCGGGTATGGACGGAGGCGATGACGAACTCGAATTGGCGACGGACCGGCGGCGTGTAGTCGAGGGTACCGTCCTCGAGAATGTCGGCTTCCACCCCCTTCAGCACGCGGGCCCCGGTGCCTCGGGCGTTGGCCGCGTCGATCTCCGCGTGCTGCCGCGGAATCGCCTCGGCGGCCAGGCCCCCGGTAAACGCCGTCGCCGGGCTGTGGTCGGTGAGTCCCAGATACTCGTAGCCCGCGGCGCGGGCCGCGTCGGCCCACGCCGCAATCGTGTCGGCGCCGTCGGAATACCCCGAGTGACAGTGCAGGAAGCCCCGCAAATCGCGCCGCTCGACCAGGCGCGGCAGCCGCCCGGCTGCCGCGGCCTCCACCTCGCCACGGCCTTCCCGGAGTTCCGGCGGAATCCAAGGGAGCCCCAGGGCTGCGTAGACCACCTCCTCACTCGGTGCCGCGAGCGGACGATCGTTCCGCACGAGGCCCTCAGCCGTCCAGCGCAGCCCACCGGCCGTGGCGCGCGCCGCGAGCTGCGTCAGGTGCAGCGCCGCGCCGGTGGCCCGCAGCAGAACGAACCCCAACTGGTCCGGCGTGCAGGGATAGAGGTCCACCACCGTCCCGCCGGTCAGCCGAAGCGTGATCGCGGTTTCAGTCGCCTGCGTGAACTCCGCGACCCGGCTCTCGCGCAGGCGCTCGGCGAGGTTGGTCGGCGCGTCCCGCCCGACCACGACGAAGTCGAGGTCCCGCACCAGCTCCGTCCCCCGTCGCAGACTCCCGGCCCGGTGCACGGCGACGACTCCCGGCAGGGCCTCGAGCACGCCCACCAACTCGGCGGCTTCCGCGCGCGCGTGATGGACGAGCAAGGCCCCGTCCGCCTGCCGCAGGAACTGGATGCCCTTGAGGATCTTCTCGGCGGTCTTCCAGCCGAAGCGCGGCAGACTCGCGAGCCGCCCATCGCGGGCGGCGGCCTCCAACTCGCCAAGGGAATCGATCTGCAGACTCTCGTGGATCTGCCGGACCTTGGCCACTCCGAGTCCGGCGATGCGCAGCATGTCCACCAACCCCGGCGGAACCTGATCGCGCAGGTCTTCGAGCATGCCACACGTTCCGGTGTCGAGCAGCTCTTCGACCAAGTCCAACGTCGCCGGCCCCAGTCCGCGCAGCTCGGGCAATGCCCCCGCCGCGCGCGCCTCGCGGAGATCGCCGCCGTACGCGCTCAGGGTCCGCGCCGCCGTCCGGTAGGCGCGCACACGGAACGGATTCTCGCCCTGGAGCTCCAGCAGGGCGGCGATCTCTCCGAGCACCCGGGCGATGTCCTGGTGATCCATGGCCGTGCCGGCAACCTACTCGCCGGCGGCGAGACAAGCGAGGCGGGCGAGCGTCAGCAGCTCCGCCCCGGTGGCCACCGAGCGGAACCCCGCCGCGGCGCCGCCCTCCATGACCGGCGCGAACGCGGGCAGGCGGCGCTCGGCGCGCGCGGCCGTGAAATCGTCGGCACCGGACTGCATGGTCACCTGGGTGAACCCGCCCCGCTCCGCCCGCAGGCCGAGCACGGCCACACGCGTCGTCTCCCGACGGTCGGCGGACGGCACTACGAAGAATCCATCGAGCGGTTCGTGTGGGCTGTCGGGCGTCGCTTGGCCCCAGAACCAGTGGGTGGGAAGCTGCACGTAGCAGGCACCGCCGGGAACCTCAGGCGGTCCCGCCGGCACGGGCTGGGCCAGCGCGGGCTCGAGCCGCCTGCGCGGCGTCGTCACGAGCCGTTCGCCCGCCGCCCAGTAGCGAAACGCCACGAACAGCAATGCCAGGTACTCGCCGGTCGTGTCCGGGGCGCTGGCGGGGACGAGGCGCTCGAGCAAACGCTGCACGTCCGGCAGGGTCCCAAACCGACGCCACTCGCGCGCCTCGGGGCCCGCGCGGTCAACGGCATGGCGCAGCATCTCCAGTTCCGCGACGAGCGGTCGGAACACCAGTTCGAACGGGGTGATCCGGCTCATGCCGACGCGAGCCAGTCTCCCACCGCCTCGGCAAAGCGGTCCGGCTCCTCCACGTGCGGACAGTGGCCCGAGCGCTCGAAGACGACGAGGTCGGCGTCGAGTCGCGCCGCGACCTCGCGGGTGGCGTCCAGCGGGATCGGATCGTGGCGGCCGGCAAAGACGCGGGCGGCAACCTCGAGCCGTTCCAGCTCGCCGCGGAGGTCGTAGTCGCCGAGGCTGTCCCACACCGCCTGCTGCGTGCGGCCCGTCACACGGAACGGGGTGAGCTCCCGGACGCGGTCGAGGTCGTAGAAGTACCCGGCGACCGACAACTCGAAGGCGCGCTGCCGGTAGGCGTCGGGATCCCGCTCGCGCAGATCCGAGGTCTGCAGCGCCGCGCGGGCCGCCGCGATCGCGGGCGCGCGCGACCGCTCGGCGAACGCGGTCTCGAACTGCCGCCGGGCGTGGGCCGAAGCCGGAGCGGGACAGATGAGCGCGAGCCGCGCGACCCGGTCGGGGTGCGTGATCGCATACAGCAAGGCGAGCAGTCCACCCCAGGAGTATCCGATCAGCGTGGCGGGTTGCAGGGTCCAGTTGGCGAGCAGGGCGTCGAGGTCGCGCACGTGCTCGCGCCAGCCCACCGCAACCGCGCGGCCGACCGGCGAGCGGCCGCCCCCGCGCTGATCGTAGTACCGCAGGCCGCGACCGTCGGCGAGCCGGTCGAACTGCGGGAGGAGGTAATCGTGATGCGCCCCAGGTCCGCCGTGCAGCACCACGGGTCCCTGTCCGGAGCCCAGGCGCCGCGTGAACAGCTCGACACCGTTGACGACGACGGATTCCTCTACGCCATCCCGACCGATCAGAGCAGGACCGCCAACGCGTCTGCGACGGTCTTGACCGCCCGCTCCTCCACCGCGTCGAACGCGTTGGGGATGTCGCTGTCGATGTCGATCTGGCCCAGGATCTCGTCGTGCCGACGGATGAGCACGACGAGCTCGGCCCGCGTCTCGACGCTACAGGCGAGATAGTCGTTCGCCTCGGTGACGTCCGGCACGTTCAGGTCGCGGCCTTCCGCCACCGCGCGCCCGCAGACGCCCCGACCGACCGGAATCCGGGTATGGTCGGTGGGACGGCCGTCCTGTGCCTCGAGCACCAGCTCGTCGCCGTGCAGCATGTAGAGGTAGACCCCCGTGTACGGCGGGCCGGCCGCCCGGATGCGGCTGGCCGTCAGCTCCAGCAGCTCCTGGCGTCCGGCGTCGTGCGTGAACGCGCCGTGCAGCGCGCGCACGAGGCCGTCGGCGTCGAGGACCGGCCTACTCACGACCCCCGCCAAGCGTGACCCGAAACGTTCTCGTGTCCTCGCCACGGCGCACCACGACGTCGACGACGTCGCCGGGGCTCAGCTTCACGAGCGCGTTCTGCATGTCATACAGGTCCTTCACCGCGTACTCCCCGATCTTGGTGATGATGTCCCCACCCTGGATGCCGGCGGCAGCGGCGGGGCTGCCTTCCCGGACGCCCGTCAACCGGACGCCGCCAGGCGAGCTTGCCATGTCGGGGATCGTGCCGAGCGACGCGCGCGAGCCCGCGGCAACGGGGGCGGGCCGGGGGATGTTGATGTACGCGAGCCGCTCGGGCCGCGTCGCCAGGGCGGTCGTGAGGTCCGCGGCGTACGCGGCGATGCTCGCCAGGCCCTCGACGTTGATGGTCTCGGCGTCGTCCGTCACCCGGTGATAGTGCTCGTGCGTGTCCGTGAAAAAGTGGATGACCGGAATGCCCGCCGCGTAGAACTCCTGCTGGTCGCTCCGGCCCCATCCGTCCCCGGACGCCCGGAGGTCGAACTTGTAAGTGGTGTTGAGCGAATCCAGGAGATGCGGAAACTCCGGGGCGGTTTCTGCTCCGAGGGCCAGCAACTTCCGATCGCGCAGGCGCCCGACCATGTCGAAGTTCAGCATGACGACGGTGGAGTCGGTGGGCAGGACCGGGTGCTTCACGTAGTAGTTCGACCCGATCGTCCCGATCTCCTCGGCCGTGAAGGCCACGAACACGATCGTCCGCCGATCGCCTCGCAGCCGGCCACGCAGCAGTCGCGCGGTCTCGAGCAACGCCGCCGTGCCGGACGCATTGTCGTCGGCGCCGTTGTGGATCACGCCCACGCTGTCGGGATCGAGGCTGCCCAGCATGCGGCCTCCCCGCCCCAGGTGGTCGTAGTGCGCGCCGAGGACCACTACTTGGCCGGCGAGGGCGCCGCGACCCGGCAGAATACCCACGACGTTCTTCACCGCGGCGCCCCCCAGTCCGCTGTGCGCGGCGGCCGGGGCGGTGGAGTCGATGGTGAACGGCTGGAAGAAGCCGCTGTCGGAGGGCTGCGTCAGGCCGATCCGGGCGAACTCGCGGGCGATGTACTCGGCTGCGGCGTCCAAGCCGTCCGTGCCGACGCCGCGGCCTTCCCGTGCGTCGGCGGCCAGGAACGTGATGTCGGCCTGAACGCGCCGGGGCGATCCGCGCTGGGCGGCGAGTGGCGCGGCCGCGACGACCACGCCGAGGGTGGAGGCGACAACTGCGCGTGCCAGCATGCGATCCCTGCACTTTCGGGGGTTCATGTCGATGGTCCGGGGTCCGCGCGGGACGGTCACGGCGGGGCGGCCGCCCAGGACCCCCGAAAAGGTAACCGGAAGGGGCGGTCGGGCTCCACGGTCCCGGTCTGGCGCGCGGGCGGGCCGGTTTGCCCCCGTCCGCGGCGCCCGGATATTGTTCGGCCTATTGCCATGCTGAACGTCGACAACTTCGCCATTACGCTGGGTCGCGCCGTGGAGGCCTTGCGGACGCGGCCGCGCGCGACCGACGAGCACAAGCGTGCGCTGCGCGCGCTCGTGGCCCTCACCAAGATCTCGGGTGTCACGCTTCGGCTCGTCGATGGCGCGCTGACGGCGGAAGCGGAACCCATTGCGGTCACGCTGCCGGGAATTCCCACCCTGATTGCCCAGATGGATGCGCATGGCGTCGCAGAGGTGCGCATCGGCAAGAACGCGGCGGCGGCGGATCTGCTGCACCTGCTCCGGGCCTTGGCGGTCAGCCTGGGTGGATTCGGCGAGGGGGAGGACCTTGCGGATCGACTGCGCGCGTCGCAGGCGACGAGCGTCAGCGTGCTCACCGTGCACCCCGAGGTCGTGCCGCCAGGGGGTCGGCCGATGAGCGTCACCGCAGCGTTCGACACCGGCGCACTCGAGGCGGTGCTCGGGGAAGCGACCGCCGGCGCCCGGCCCACGACGCCGCTCGACACGGCGCTCGAGAGACTCGCGCTGGATCCCTCTGCGCCGGGCGTGCTGGATGTGCTGACGGACGTCGGGCGGCTGGTGCACGCCGAGCTCGATGCGGGCCGTCCGTCCGAGGCCCTCCGCGCGGTCGGGGAGCTGGCCCGACTCGAAGCCGCGCTGCCCGAGGGGAGCCCCCGCAACAGCTTCGGGATCGCGCTCAAGCGACTGCTCCGGCGGGGCCTGCTTCAGGTCGCGGCCGACCGCACCCGCGTGCCCGACGACCGGGACGTGGCGGTGGCGGCCCTGAAACGCGGCGGGCCGGAAGCCACCGACGTGCTGCTGGAGCGGCTGGTGCAGGCGCAGACGCTGCCCGAGCGGCGCCATTACTTCGACCTGCTGCGGCAGACGAGCGAGGGGGTCCGGCAGGTGACCCTGATGCTGGGGCATCCCGAGTGGTTCGTAGTGCGGAACGTGGCCGATCTGCTGGGCGAACTGCGCGTCCGCGAAGCCGTGCCCGCGCTCGCCAGGGCGCTCCGGCACGGCGACGCCCGCGTGCAGCGCTCAGCCGCGTTCGCGTTGGCGCGCATCGGCACCCCCGACACGGTGGAGTCGTTGGCGGCCGTGCTCCGCGACGATAATGTCGCGCTCCGGATGACCGTAGCCGGCGCGGCCATGGGACACGATCTGGACGGGCTCGCACCCGCGCTGGCGCTCGCGCTGGAGAAGGAGCGCCACGCGCAGGCCATCGTGGAATACTGCCGCGCCCTCGGCCGGATCGCGTCGGCACCGGCGGTGCAAGCCCTGATGCGGACTGCGCAGCCCACCGGCTGGCGATTCTGGCGCCGGCGTCCGGGCGCGCGTCTTGCGGCCATCGAGGGATTGAAGATCGCCGGCGGACCCGCCGCGGTCGGGGCGCTGGAGGGACTCCTGCAGGATCGCGACCCCTACGTGCGGCGCGCCGCACGCGAGGCGCTGGAAGACCTCGACGTACTCTGACCGGCGGTGTGCGTTGCCGGGTCCCAAGCCGCCTCGTATCTTCGCCCGACACGCTATGCGCGACGAAACGAAGATTGCCGTTCTCGTGGGCCGCCTGCTGGACCTGCTGAGCCGCGGCCCGGAAACCACCGACGATCATCGCACGGCGCTGCATGCGCTGGTGGATCTCCTCGCCCGGCGCAGTGCCACGCTCGTCGTCGAGGAGGGGACGCTCACGGTCGAGGGCGTCGTCATCCCGGAGCCCACGCCGTTTCTGGATCGGTTGTCCGAGCGGCTCGCGGTGCACGAGGTGGCCCGGCTCCAGTTCGCGCACGGTCCCTCGCCGGTGGACCTCGTACAGACCTTGCGCGCGCTGGCGGAGCCACCGTCGAGGACGGGTGCCGGTCGGGCGTTGGAGGACCGGCTGCGCCGCGAGGGCGTGACCGCGGTCGTCGTCGTCTCGCGCGAGAGCGAGGCAGGGTCGCGGTCCCGCCGCGGCGTGCGGGTTACGGATGCGCTGCAGACGGCATCTGGCCCGCGACCGGCCCACGCCGATCTGCCCGAAGTGGTCCCCGCGGCCCGCGGCGCGGCCTACGAGGAAATGGTGCGGCAGCAGAAGGCCCAGGCGAGCACGCTCGCCGCGGCCGTGGCGCGGCTCGCCGACGAATACGACTCCCGCGTGCTGCTTGGCAAGCTCGACCAGGTGCAGGCGGGCATCGCCAAGGCGGTGGCGACCAACGAGCTGAATCAGGCGCTGGAAGCCGTGCTGCGACTCATTCGGCAGGAGGGCGAGTCGCAAGACCCGGACGTGCAACGCGTGTACGGAGTCGCGCTGCGTCGGATCCTGACCGCCGACACACTGCGGCGGTTCGCGCCGCTCGTGTTCGACGACATGTATCACGACGACATCGTCATGATGATGCGCCGGGCCGGGACCCAGGGGACGAAGCTGCTTCTGGACCTGCTGATCGACGCCCCCAGCCAGGCCGAGCGGCGTGCCTACCTGCGGGCGCTGCGACAGGTCGAGGAAGGGACGGACGTCGTCACCAGCCTGCTGAACCACCACGAGTGGTACGTGGTGCGCAACGCCGCCGATCTCGCGGGCGAGCTGGGCATCGCGGAGGCCGTGCCGGCGCTGGGCCGGGCCGTGCACCACGACGATCCCCGGGTGCGCCGGTCCGTGGGCATCGCGTTGGCCCGAATCGGGACGCCGGAGACGGCGGCGCACTTGCGCAAGATGCTCGGGGATGCCGAGCGCGAGGTCCGCGTGGCCGTACTGCGGGAGATAGGCGGACGGACGTTGAGCGGGCTGGCGATGCCGCTGGTGACGGCCGCCGAGGCGGAAGCGGACCCCGAGGTCCTGGCGGAGTACTTCCAGGCGCTGGGACGGATCGGGACCCCCGATGCGGTGCAGGCGCTCGTGAAGGCGGCGCAGGCGTCCGGGGGGATTCTGTCACGGCGGCCGGTGGGGCCCCGTCTCGCCGCGATCGCCGCGCTGGGCGTCGCGGGGAGCCCGGCGGCCGTCGAGACGCTCCGCGCTCTCGCCGCCCGGCGTGGGGACGTGGGATCGGCGGCAACCGCCGCGCTGCGGCAGGCCCGCGCCGCGGGCGCTACCGCGGAATGAAGTCCTGCGTTGGGGTGACCCGGCGCGCGAACGCCGCCAGGAGTTTCGCCGCCCGCTCCAGGTCCGTGAGATCCACCATCTCGTTGGGGCTGTGCATGTAGCGATTGGGGATCGAGACGAGCCCCGTCGCCACCCCGCGGTGCGCCGTGGCAATCGCATCCGCGTCGGTCCCCGTGTCGCGCGGGGCGGCCTGCAGCGTGTACGGGATCTTCTCCCGCTCCGCCGTGTCCACCAGCAGCTCCAGCACCACCGGATTGACCGCCGACCCGCGCGACAGGACAGGCCCGCCGCCCAACCGTACGTCGCCCACTTCCTTCTTGTCGGCGCCCGGGTTGTCGGTGGCGTGGGTGACGTCGACGACGATGGCCACCTGCGGGGCGATGTCGGTGGCACTCGTCCGCGCGCCGCCGCCGAACAGCGCAATCTCCTCCTGGGCCGTAGCCACGGCGTGCACGGCGGCACGCAACCGCCGCCGCTTGAGCAGCCGCAGCGCCTCGAGCACGACGAACGCGCCGATGCGGTTGTCGATGGACCGCGACACGAGCCGGCCGTTGGGCAGCTCGAGCGCGTGCCCGGTCAGCACCGCCGGGTCGCCCACCCGCACCCGCGCGAGCGCGTCCTTGCGGCTCTTCGCCCCGATGTCGATCCACAGGTCCGACACCTTGGTGACCTTGTCGCGCTCTTCGGTCTTGAGCAGGTGGATGGGCTTCTTGCCGACGACACCGGGCACGGGGCCCTGTTTGGTGGTAATGCTGACCCGCTGCCCCACGAGGACCTGGCTGTCCCAGCCCCCGATCGTGCCAAAGGAGAGAAAGCCCTCGTCGTCCACGTGCACGATCATGAGGCCGATTTCGTCGATGTGCCCGGCGAGCATGATCCGCGGGGCGCCGTCGGGGTTGAGCACGGCCGCCGAATTGCCCGAGACGTCGGCGGTGACGGTATCGGCGATGCCGGCGGCTTCCT
Organism: Gemmatimonadales bacterium; assembly: GCA_041580775.1. GTDB lineage: Bacteria > Gemmatimonadota > Gemmatimonadetes > Gemmatimonadales > GWC2-71-9 > JAOTWJ01. Next base: position 4,200 of record JBFGDF010000060.1, on the reverse strand, counting down.
CGCGCCAGATGGTGGCCGGCGCGGTCTCGAAGCCCGACGGGCCGGGCACGTCGAGGAGGCGGTGCAGGAAGTCTTTGGATGCGCGTTGCATGGGCGACAAGTGTGAAGGGTCGGATCAACCCGCGCTCAACGCGGGCGGTCGGGCGGCAGCTCCCGGCCCTCGCTGCCCGGCGGCGGCAGCGGGTCGAGGGCACGATAGCACACGAGCCGCTCCCGGTGAAGCAGGCGCACGAGGTGCCCCAGCCGTTGCTCCGCCGGCTCCACGGCGTCGCCGAACTGGCCCCGCACCAGCTCGGCGACCTCCCCAACGGTACGCGCCCCATCGAACAGGCCCCAAGCGGCGGTCCCCACCTCGTCCAGCCGGATCCGGCGGACCGCCATGAAGTACGCGAGCCAGTCGAAGGGGAGCAGGAGTCCGCGACTGCGCGGCCGCGGCCGAATGACCACGAGGTGCTCCCCGTCCGTTACCCAGTCGGCGACGCGGATTGGCGCCACGTCGAGCAGGTTGGGCGCGTCACGCCGCGTGCGACGCCTCACGGCCGACGCGCCGCGCCAAAACGAAAACCGCCCTCCTGGGGGAAGGCGGTCGTCGCGTCGCGCGCGCGGGCGGTCAATCGGAGACCTTCGTAGCCGCCAACCGCGCGTCCCGCATCTTCGAGAGCGGGAACCAGACGAGCAGGTACAGGATGACGGGATAGATGATGAGCCCGAGCCACGGGTTCGCCGCGAACCCGGCGGCGACGCGCTGGAAGCCGAGGATCGCGGGGTAGAAGTCGCCGCCCATCACGGCAAGGGCGAGCAGCACCGCCATCAGCGACTCGCCGGCAATAAACCCCGAGGACAAGAGGACGCCGACGTTCTCGGCGCGCGTGCGCTCGACCTCGGTCGCCCCCCGACGCTTGAGCGCGCCGTCCAGGACCCACTTGATCACGCCGCCCACGAAGATGGCGGCCGTGGACTGAAACGGGAGGTACATGCCGACCGCGATCAGCATGGGGGCCGGCGCCTTGATCAGGATGAGGCCGAGGGCCATGAACATGCCGGCGATCACCAGCGGCCACGCCATCTGGCCGGCGACGATCCCGTTGGCCATGAGGGCCATCAGGCCCGCCTGCGGCGCCGGCAGCTCCGCCGAGCCGATCGTGTACACGCGGTTCAGCAGGATGAGCGCGAACGGCAGCACCGCTGCGGCGAAGATCACACCGACGATCTCGGCGATCTCCATGCGCCAGGGCGTGCCGCCCAGAATGTGACCGACCTTGAGGTCCTGCATCATGTCGCCCGCGACCCCGGCCGCGACGCACACGACGCCCGCGACGCCCAGCACGCCCGCGACCCCGTGCACGTCGGTGACGCCCAGGAACACCATCAGCAGCGCGGCGATGAGCAGCGCGCTGAGGGTGAGTCCGGAGATGGGGTTGTTGGAGCTGCCGATCAGGGCCACGAGGTAGCCGGCCACTGCGGCGAACAGGAAGCCGAGTACGACCATCACGATCGTGAGGACCGTCGCGCCCTGCACGGATTCGGAGAAGTGGAGGTACAGGAAGAACGTGGCGACGGCCATGACGGCGACCCCCACGAAGATCTTCTTGAGGTCGAGGTCGATCTCCGTGCGGTCGTTGCCGCCGCCCCCGGCGAGGCCGATGTTGCCGAGCGCCTTGCGGATGCCGGTTACCAGCGACGTGCGCAGGTTGTAGAGCGTGTAGAACGCGGCGACGATCATCGCGCCGACCGCGAGGGGTCGCACCTGCCGGCGCCACACCTCGTTGGCGAGGTCGGCCATCGTGTTGTCCGGGCCGAGCGTGCTGGTCAGGCCGGGGTTGAGGAACACCGAGAGCGGCACGAGCAGCAGCCACCCGAACACGGCACCGGCGAAGAGCACGGCGGAGATCCGCGTCCCGACGATGAACCCCACGCCCATCAGCATGGGCGACGCGTTGGGCGACGACACCAGCATGCCGCCCGTATACTCGACCCGCTCCTGGAGCAACTGCACCGAGGAACGTCCGAAGGCGAAGAACTTTGCCGCGCTCTCCTCGACGACATGCACGCCGTTGGAATTCTTGACCAGCTCCCAGAACCCCGCGAGTCCCATGGCGGCAAACAGGAAGGACGCGCCCGTCTGGCCGCCCTGGCCGGCTTTCACGATCTCGGCTGCCGCGACGGCTTCGGGGTAGGGGAGGTCCGCTTCCACCACCAGCGTGCGGCGGAGCACGATCACGAACAGGACGCCGAGCACGCCGCCCACCATCATGATCGCCATGCTCTGGAAGTAGTGCAGCTTCTCCCAGGCGCCGCTGATCACGAAGGCCGGAATCGTGAAGATGGCGCCTGCCACGAGGGCCTCGCCGACGGACGCCGTGGTGCGGGCGATGTTCTCCTCGAGGATCGTGCCGCGGAACCCGCGCAGCACCGCCATCGCGACGACGGCGGCCGGGAAGGTCGCCGCCACCGTGAGCCCCGCCCGCATGCCGACATAGGCGTTGGCTGCGCCGAGCGCGATGGCCATCAGGATGCCGAGGATGAGTGCCTTGGCGGTCAGCTCCGCCATCTGGCTGGTGGCCGGCACGTACGGCTTGAACGATGCGTCTGGCATGGGACCCCGGTGCGGGAAGGTCGGTCCGGTGTGAGGGGCCGCGAAAAAACCGGCTCATGATAGTGCGTGGCAGGGAGCGATGTCAAACGCGCGGGCGGCCGGCACGACGCAAGGTGGGAGCACCGGCTGAGGGTGCGGCGCGGGCCGGCGGGTTAAGATTGCTGGTGAGGAGGTTCCGCATGACGTTTGTCGCCGAGTTGGTGCCCCGCGAAGTCTGGGCGCATTTCGATCGCATCCTCACGATTCCACGCGGCTCGAAGCAGGAAGCGCGCGCGCGGCAGTACGTGCTGGAGGTCGCCGAGCGCGCCGGCGTGGCCGCCCGGGTGGATCAGGCGGGCAACGTCGTGGTGTGCAAGCCGGCCAGCCCCGGCCGCGAGGCAGCGCCTGCGGTCATTCTCCAGTCGCACCTCGACATGGTGCAGGAGAAGCGCTCGGACCTGGCCCATGACTTCGCGCGCGACCCGCTCGTCCCTCGCCGGGACGGCGACTACCTGTACGCCACCGGCACCACCCTGGGCGCGGACAACGGGATCGGGGTCGCGGCGATGCTGGCCGTGCTGGAGGCCGGCGATCTGGTGCACGGGCCGCTCGAGCTGCTGTTCACGGTGGACGAGGAGACGGGTCTCACCGGCGCGGCGCAACTCGACGCAACGCTGCTCACCGGGCGCCTGCTCCTGAACCTCGACTCGGAGGAAGACGGGATTCTGTACGTCGGGTGCGCGGGCGGTGGAGACTCGCACATCACGCTGCCGTTGCGTCCCGCCGCCGTTCCCGCCGGCTGGCAGGCCATCCGCGTGCGGGTGCACGGCCTCAAGGGCGGGCATTCGGGCGTGGACATCCACCTGCAGCGCGGCAACGCCATCCAGATCCTGGTGCGCACGCTGCTGGCCGGCCGCGGCCGTGCCCGGGTGGAACTGGCCGCCCTGGAGGGGGGCGGTGCGCACAACGCGATTCCCCGCGAGGCGACTGCCGTCGTACTGCTGGCCGCCGACGCCCTCGAGCCGTTCCGGGCGGGGGTGGAAGCCGAGTTCACGGCCGCGCGGACGGAATGCCGAGCGGTCGACCCGGGATTAGCCCTCGAGGTGACGTCCGCGCCGACTCCCGCCGCTGCGTGGACCGCAGCGGACACGACGCGGATCCTGGATCTGCTGCTGGCCCTCCCGCACGGGGTGCTGGCGATGAGCCACGACATCCCCGACCTGGTCGAGACGAGCACCAACGTGGCGGCGGTACGCGCCCAGGACGGCGCGCTGGTGGTGCTCACCAGCAGCCGCTCGTCGGTGGACACGGCACTGGCGGCCACGCGCCGGCGGATTCGCGCCGTGGCCGAGCTGGCCGGCGCAACGGTCGAGGAGCCCCCGGCCTATCCCGGGTGGAAGCCCAACCTCGACTCGCCGATTCTGGGGGTCACCCGCACGGTGCACCGGCAGACGCTGGGGGCCGATCCCGCGGTGAAAGCCATCCACGCGGGCCTCGAGTGCGGCATCATCGGCAAGAAGCTGCCGGGCGTGGACATGGTCTCGCTCGGCCCGCAGATCGAGTTTCCCCACTCGCCGGACGAGCGGGTGCTGATTCCGTCGGTGGAACGCTTCTGGCGGCTGCTG
>JBFGDF010000059.1:0-17154 GCA_041580775.1 Gemmatimonadales bacterium | reverse complement strand
TGCGATCCACCAGGAGGGCACACCGGGCGTTCGACTCCCGCAGCAGATCCTGCAGGTGCTCGGTCAGGCGAACGTGATCGCCTTCGCCGAGCGACCAGGTGGCGGCACCAGTCATCGCCCCCCCGCGTCAGGCGAGGTTGGTTTCCATGCGCCGCGCGATGGTCTCCGCGCGCCGCCGCAGCATCGGCTGCTGCTCCCACGCAATGTAGTCCCGCAGGAGTCGGACGGTCTCGACACTGGGATGCGCGCTCAGGTAGCCGAGCGCGGACAGGCGCTTGAGCGGCCGGCCGCTGAACAACGCGCGCCGGTACCGGTTGATGGACTGCTGCGCCAACACGACGCCGGCGACGACCCCCAGGCCGAGCGCCGTCAGCAGCACCTTGAGCCGCGTGCTCATCCCTCCCCCATGTCGCGCCGCGCGGCCAGCGCGCGCGCGATCGTCACCCCGTCCGCATACTCCAGCTCGCCTCCCATGGGGAGGCCAAGCGCGATCCGCGTGACCCGCACGCCGGTCACCGCCAGCACGCTACGCACAAACGTCGCCGTCACCTCGCCCTCCATGGACGGATTCGTGGCGAGGATCACTTCCCGGACGCTCGACCCGTTGCCGAGGCGGGCCCGCAGCGCCTCGACGCGCAAGTCGTCCGGGCCGACGCCGTCGAGCGGCGACAGCCGTCCGCCCAGCACGTGGTACAGCCCGCGGTACGCCCCGGTTCGCTCGATCGGCCCGATGTCCGAGGCCTCCTCGACGACGCAGACGACCGACCCGTCCCGCCGCGGGTCCGCGCAGATCGGGCACGGCTCCACCTCGCTCAAGTTGCCGCAGACCGTGCACGGATGCACGCGCTCGCCGACCGCCCGAATCGTCTCCGCCAGGCGCGTCACCGTGGCCGCCGGTTGCTTGAGCAGGTGGTAGGTCAGGCGCGTCGCGGTCTTCCGGCCGATGCCCGGGAGCTTCGCGAGCTCCGCCGTGAGCTCTTCGATGACCGACACGCCGACCTAGAGCGGGAACTGGAAGGGGAGCGGCAACCCTCCGGTCGCCTTGCGCAGTTCTTCGCGATACGACTCCTCCGCCCGCCGCTGCGCGTCGGCGACGGCGGCCAGCACCAGATCCTCGAGCATCTCCACGTCGCCGTCGGCGGTCGCGGCCGGATCGATCCGCACGGCCCGCACGTGGCCGCGGCCATCCACGGTCACCGTGACGAGGCCGCCACCCGCCGAGCCGGTGATGGTGCGCTGGAGCAGCTCGGTCTGCATCTGCGACAGCCGGCCCTGCATCTGCTGGCCGAGCTGCAACAACTGCGAGAAATCTGCCATAGGCCCCTTGAAACCCTCGTGCAAGCTACCGCCCTCCCCGGGGACCCCGCAAGCTAGTCCAACAGCTCTAAGTCCAGCGCGTCGGCGACCGCGTCAAGTGCTTGATCCTTCGCGCGATAGGCCTGGAGCCGCTGGGCGCGATCCGTCTGCTGATCGAGGCGCTGGCCACCGCCCCCGCCGGCGCCCGATGCACCCGGCGCACGCACGCGATCCCCCGCCCGGAACGTCACGCGGGCCAGCGCCCCGAACACGCTGCGCACGGCGCTCTCGATCTCCCCGCGATTGCGCTCGAGCCCCTCGAGATGGACGTCGCTCTCCGTCACTTCGAGCGTGAGCTCGCGTCCCGCACTGTGCGCGGGGACCGCGTGGGTGAGCGCCGCGGCCACCATCGGGCGGCGCTGCTCCAGGCTCGCGACCACCTGCGGCCACGCCGCCCGGAGTTCGTCGAGCCCCGGCAGGGCATCGCTCGCGGGCGGCGGGGTAGCCGCCGCCGCCGGGACCGGGGCGGGGGCGGGCCTCGCGCCCGCGCCGCCGTCGCGCAGCAGCGCCCCACTGCCGCTGCGTCCCGACCGGGCGCTCGGCCCCGGGGCGCGGGCGGGCGGGTCCGGCACCGGGCCGGGCGCGGCCCCCAGCGCCGCGAGCACGTCCTCGAGCGCCACCGTACGGTCGAGCAGCACATAGCGCAGCAGCAGGGTCTCGACGTGGAGCCGCGCGTTGGGACTGCGCCGGATGGCCGTCTCGGTCTCCTGCAGCAGATGCAGCATGCGCAGGACATCACCGCTGGCGAACCGGTCGTGGGCACGGTCGATGGACTGCCGCAGCGTGTCGGTGACCCCGTGGGCCTCACCGCCGAGCTTGCGGATCATCATCGCGCGCAGCGTTTCGCCGAGCCCGTTGGCGAACTCCGCGAGGTCCGCCCCGGCTTCCACCAGCCGTGCGACATAGGGGAACACCCACTCGGTCCGGCGGGCCGCCACGGCGTCGAGCAGCTCGGCATAGAGCTCGTCGTCGATCAACCCCAGCGCCTCCCGCACACGGCCCGCCGTGACCGGCCCGTCGCCGAACGTGAGCGCCTGGTCGAGCAGGGACAACCCGTCGCGCATGCCGCCCGCGGCGACCCGGCCGAGGAGCACGAGCGCGTCGTCCTCCACCGTGACCCCCTCCGCGGTGGCCACCTCCCGGAGCCGGTCGCTCACGGCCTGGGGACCGATCCGGCGGAAGTCGAACCGCTGGACACGGCTCAGGACGGGGGCGGCCGTGTTGGCGATCTTCTGCGGCTCGGTGGTGGCGAACACGAACACGACACTGGGCGGCGGCTCCTCGAGGATCTTGAGCAGCGCGTTCCACGCCTCCCGCGTGAGCATGTGGGCTTCGTCGATGATGTACACCTTGAAGCGACCGGGCGCGCTGGCGGCGTACATCGCCCGCTCACGCAGATCGCGGGCGTCATCCACGCCGCGGTTGCTGGCCGCGTCGATCTCCACCACGTCGAGATTGGCCGCGCCGGACCAGATGCGGCGACACGACTCGCAGCGGCCGCACGGCTCCCCGTCGGCGCCGCCGGTCTCCGCACGGCGCTCGCAGTTGAGCGCCATGGCGAGGATCCGGGCCGCCGTGGTCTTCCCCACCCCGCGCGGCCCCGTCAGCAGGTACGCGTGCGCCACGCGCCCCTTGCCGACGGCCCCGCGTAGCCCGGCCGCGACGTGCTCCTGCGCGACGAGCTCGCCGAAGCGAGTGGGGCGGTATTTCCGAGCGAGTGCGGTATGCGTCATGGGAGAAGTGAAAGTGCCCCAGGCACCCCGAAGCGACACCTGGCATCGCTTAGCGCTGCTACCTGCACGGTCCTGACGCGGTTCGCGCGCACGCGCCCTTCGGACCTGGGGCACGGGAAAGCTACCCTCCCCTCCCGTCCATCACCACCCCGCCGCACATCGTGCGGCCGCCGGCGTCCACCCCGGCGCCGCGTGGCCTGACCGTCGCGCAGAGGCACGGCGAGCGCGCCCGTCAGCGACGGCCGCCGGCCCGGGACCACGTCCCCGGCATCAGCAAGACGAGCAACGTGTAGAACTCCAGGCGCCCGAGGAGCATGAGGATCGACAGCACCACCTGCGCCGCCGGGCCGAGGTGGCCGTAATGCGCGGACGGCCCGACGTCCGCGAGGCCCGGCCCGACGCTCGACATCGCCGCGAGGGCGGCGGACGTCGCCGTCAGCAGATCGCTGCCCAGGGCGGCCAGCACGACGGTGCCGAGGGCGTGGGTGGCGACATACATCCCGAGAAACGCCAGCACGTTCAGCACCACGTCCGACCGGAGCGGGACGCGCCCCAGTCGCGTCACCACGACCGCCTTGGGGTGCAGCACCTTGCGGATCTCGCCGCGGGTGTGCTGGGCCACGACCGCCGCCCGCACCATCTTGAAGCCGCCGCCGGTGGACCCGCCCATGGCGCCGACGAACATCAGCCCCAACAGAAGCACCTGCGCCACCGACGGCCAGCCGGCAAAGTCCGCCGTGGCGAAGCCCGTCGTGCTGTGGACCGCCGCGACGTTGAATACGGCATGCCGTAGCGTCGTGAGCGACCAGTCCCCGGCGGCGAGCGCGATCGCGACGAACACGACCACCGCGACGCCGACCGTCGAGCTCAAATACCAGCGCCACTCGGGATCCCGGAACCACGCCTTCCACCGTCCCGTGAGGACCTGGTAGTGCAGCGTGAAGTTCACGCCCGCGATAAACATGAAGAGCGCCGTGACCCACTGGATCGCCGGCGAGAACGCCCCCAGCGACGCCGTCCGGGTCGAGAAGCCGCCGGTGGCCAGCGCACTCATGGCGTGGTTGATCGCGTCGAACGGCGTCATGCCAAGCGCGAGGTAGACGATGGCGAGCACGGCCGACAGCAGGGCGTAGACGACCCACAGCAGCCGCGCCGTCTGGGCGATGCGGGGCGTGAGCCGGTCGGTCGTGATGCCCGGGACCTCGGCGCGGAAGAGCTGGGCGCCGCCCACCCCCAGATACGGCAGGATCGCGACGCCGAGCACGATGATCCCCATGCCGCCGATCCAGTGGCTGATGCTGCGCCACAGGAGAACGCTGCGCGGCAGCGGCTCGATCTGGTCGAACACCGTCGCGCCCGTCGTCGTAAACCCGGAGACCGACTCGAACAGCGCGGCGGGGAACGAGGTCGTGACGCCCGTGAACAGGAACGGCAGCGCGCCCGCGAGGACGATCACGACCCATCCCAGCCCGACGATCACGATCCCCTCGCGCGGATTGATGGACACGGGCCGCGGCATCAGCAGCCACAGACCGCCGCCCACGCCCGCCGTGACGCCGATGGCCCAGAGCCAGGGGGCGAGCAGCGCTTCCTGGGCTGCAAACGGCACGCACGGGAGCATCGCCGCCGCCGTCCACGAGAGGAGGGCGCCGACGATCCGGAGCACTTCGCCGAGATTCACGAGGGAAAGAGCTGGACGACCCGATCGACCGCCCCCGGGAGCGCGAACACGATGGCCGTGTCGCCCGCCCGCAGGGCGTCGCGGCCGCGCGGGACGATCACCGAGCGGCCGCGGACGATCGCCCCGACGATCACGCCCTCGGGCAGCGCCACTTCCGCCAAGGGCACGCCGACCATCGGGCTCGCCCCCGCGACTGTCAAGGACATGGCCTCCGCCTCGGTGTCCTTGAGTGTCGCGACGCGCGTCACACTGCCGCGCCGCACGTAGCGCAGAATGGCATTGGCCGCGCTCAGCCGCGGGCTCACGGCGGCGTCGAGCCCGAGGTGGCGGGCGAGCGTCACGTAATCGCTGCGGTTCACCAGCGTGATCACCTGCTTGGCGCCGGCATGCCGGGCGACGAGCGACGAGATGATGTTGGTTTCGTCGGAGTCCGTCAGGGCCACGAAGGCGTCCATGCCGCCGACGCCCTCCAGCTCGAGCAGCTCCAGGTCGGTCACCGTGCCGTTCAGCACCAGCGTCCGATCGAGCTTCTCCGCCAGCTCCTGGGCGCGCGTGCGATCCTCCACGATCGCCACGGCGTTCACCCCGTGCTGCTGCAGCAATTGGGCGAGGTAGTAGGTCTCCACGCTCCCGCCGGCCAGCATCACCCGCCGCAGCTCGGACAGTTCGTGCCCTGCGAGCTCCAGCGCGTGGGGGATTTCCCGGGCCGCCGCGACGATGTAGATGTGGTCGCCCGCCCGGACCTCCGTAGCGCCGGTCGGCACGATCGTCGCGCCGTCGCGCGCGATGGCCACGGTGAGCAGCTGCCGGCCCGCCTCGTCCGCCCCGATGGCCGCCAGCGAGCGTCCCGCGATCGGCGCCGCCTCCGTCACCATCAGCCCGATCAGCTGCACCGCCCCACCCGCGAACACCGCCACGTCGGTCGCGGCCGTCGACTGCAGCAGCCGGAACGCCTCCAGCGCCAGCTCGCGCTCCGGGTTGATGAGCAGGTCCACCCCGAACAGTTCCGGCTGGACGCGGGCGCGTTCCTCATAGAAGTCCGGATTGGAGACCCGCGCCACGCGCACCAGCCCCGGACGGCGCTGCGCGGTCATGCACGAGACCAGGTTCACCTCGTCCACGCTCGTCACGGCCAGCAGCAGGCCCGCCCCTTTGAGGCCGGCCCGTTCCAGCACGGCGGGGCTCGCCCCACTGCCCTCCACCACGGCGACGTCGATGTGGCTCTGCACGTACTCGAGCCGGTGTGCCTCCACGTCCACCACGACCACGTCGTGCCGTTCCTTGGCGAGCCGGTCCGCGACGTGGTACCCCACCTCGCCGGCGCCGACGACGATCACCCGCATTGCATCACGCCCTCGCCCCCGACCGCTGGAGTACGCGCCGAATCGTCTCGTCCTTCCCCGCCACGATGGCCACGTCGGACTCCCGCAGACGGCGATCCGGGTCGGGGACCACCTCGAGCGAGCCCGCAAGCACGTCCTGGAGCGCGACGATCTGAATGCCGAACGTGCTGGGCAGGGCCAGCTCGCGCAACGTCTTGCCCAGCCAGCCGTCCGGGATGGCCAGCTCCTGGATCGAGATCCCGGGCGCCAGGGGGACGTACTCCAGCACGCTCTTCGACGTGATCCGATGCGCGAGTCGATCCGCGACTTCGCGTTCCGGGAAGATCGTCTCCCGCACGTCGAGCGCGTCGAGCGCCCGGGCGGCTTCGGGGCTCGTGACCTTGACGTAGATGTCCTTCACGCCGAGGTCCCGCAGCGCCAGCGTCGCCAGAATGCTCGTCGCGAGGTCCTCCCCGGTGCTGATGATCGCCGCGTCGGCGCGCTCCGCCCCGACCTGGCGCAGCACATCCCGGTCGGTGGCGTCGCCCGCCACCGCGACGGTCACGTGATGCTGGGACCGGTCCACGAGCTGTGGGTTGCGTTCCACGGCGATGACGTCGTGTCCCTGGGCGTACAGGGACCGCGCCGCCCACCCGCCAAAGTGCCCGAGTCCCACTACGACGAACCGCTGCATGGTCTCCCCCAGGAGTGGGGCCCTACCCCACCGCGACGTCCTCGTGCGCGTACCGGAAGTCCCGGCGCCGACCCTGCGCCAGCGCCATGGCGGCCACCAGACTGAGCGGGCCAACGCGCCCGACGAACATGAGGACGGTAATGACGATCCGGCCGGCAGGCGAGAGCTCTGCCGTCTTGGTCATCGTCAGGCCAACGGTGCCGAATGCCGAATGCGCCTCGAACACGAGGCGGGCGAAGTCCGCGCGATCGGTCGCCGCGGCCGGCGGTTCGCTCAACAGGAGCAGGAAGATCGCGCCCGCCAGAATCGCGATGGCGCCCACCACCAGTGCTGTCGCGGCCTGGGTGGTCTCGTCCCGCACGGTGCGGCCGGCCAGCGAGACGCGTCGGTCGCCCCGCAGGCGCGCGAGGAGCAGAAGGACCAGCAGCGCGAGACTGGTGGTCTTGATGCCTCCCGCCGTGGAGCCGGGCGACCCGCCGATCAGCATCAGCGCCACCGTGAGGGCCAGCGACGGGTTCGACACCTGCCCGTAGTCCACGCTGTTGAAGCCGGCCGTCCGCGGAGTGATCGCCATGAACAGGGCGTTCGTCCAGCGCGGCACCGGCCCCAGTTCGCGCAGCGTGTGCCCAGCCTCGAAGCCATAGAAGACGACCGTCGCACCCAGCACGAGGATGGCGCTCGTCACGAGCACGAGGCGCGTGTGGATGGTGACACGGCGCACCCGCCGGGCGACGTAGCGGACGCGCAAGTCTTCGAGCACGACGAACCCGAGGCCGCCCAGCACGACCAGGGCGCTCACCGACAGGAGCACGGGCAGCGACCCGCGCCAGCCGACGAGCGAATCGCTGAAGGTCGAGAACCCCGCGTTGCAGAAAGCCGAGACAGCATGGAACACGGCGTGCCAGACGGCCGGGCCGTCGCCCAGCGGACCGCGCCAGAGCAGCCACAACCCGACCGCCCCGACCGCCTCGATGCCGAGCGTGAGTGTGACGACGGCCCGCAGCAAGCGGCGTGGGTCGCCGAGCTGGGCCGCGACGCCGGTCCCGACCGCCGTCTCGACCTCGAGGGCGTTCCGCCGTCCGAGGAACCGGATGATGAGCGTCGCAAACGTGAGAATCCCCAGCCCGCCCGCCTGGATGAGGAACAGCAACCAGAGCTGTCCCCACCGCGTGAAATACGTCGCGGTGTCCACGACGATCAGACCGGTGACACACACGGCGCTCGCGGCCGTGAAGACCGCGTCCACGAGGCCGAGGCGCGGACCGGTATACAGGCCGGGCAGCACGAGCAGCCCCACGGTGCCGACCGCGACGAGCGCGGCGAACGACAACACGAAGAACTGGACCCCGGAGAGCATCCGCCACGGGTCCCGGCGACCGGCCGGGTGCGCGGCGGCCGCATCGAAGCGCATGGGCTAGGCGAGGACGCGGGCGATCACGTCGCCGGCCCGCCCGGCGTCGTCCGCGGTCACGTCCAGATGGGTGACCGCCCGCAGCCGCGTCGGACCGAAGGGCACGACGAGCACCCCCGCCGCGGCCAGCCGGGGCACGACGGCCTCGGCCCGGTCCCGGAGCAGATCGAGCATGACGATGTTGGTCGCGGGCGCCACGACGCGCACGTGCGGATGGCCGGCGAGCCGCTCGGCGAGCGCCCGCGCCGCGGCGTGGTCGTCCGCGATCCGGGGCAGCGTGTGATCGAGCGCGTACAGGGCGGCGGCGGCGAGGATCCCCGACTGCCGCATACCGCCGCCGAGACGCTTGCGCAGGGTCCACGCCTCGCGCATGAGGGCGCGCGATCCCGCAAGGCACGACCCCACCGGACAGCCGAGGCCCTTGCTGAAGCTCACCATGACGGTCGTGGCCAGCGCGCCGAGGGCAGCCGGTGGCACGCGAAGGGCCGCGGCCGCGTTCCACAGCCGGGCCCCGTCGAGATGCAGCGGCAGGGCGTGCCGATCGGCCGCTTCCCGAATGGCCGCGAGCGTCTCCACCGGCATCACGGTCCCCCCACCGGCATTGTGCGTGTTCTCGACCGCGATGCCACACGTCCGCGGCACATGGGGGGAGGCGGGGCGCACCGCCTGCTCCACGAGGTCGGCCGTGAGCAGCCCGTCGGGCGTGACGACAGGCCGGGGCTGGACGCCCCACAGGGCCGGCAGCGCGCCCATCTCGTAGTGCAACAGGTGGGCGTTCGCCTCGAGCACGATCTCCTGCCCCCGGCGGGCGTGCAGGCCCACCCCGGTCTGATTAGCCTGCGTGCCGGAGGGGAAGAACAGGGCCGCTTCGTGTCCCAGCAGGTCCGCGACGCGGGCTTCGAGCCGGCGGGTGGTGGGATCGCCGTCGAGAACGTCGTCCCCGACCTCGGCCTCGGCCAGCGCCCGCCGCATCGCGGGCGATGGGCGGGTCACCGTGTCGCTGCGGAGGTCGATGGGGCTCACGCGAGGAGCGCGCGCTGCTCGCGCTGCCGGCGCGCCAGATCGTAGGTCTCCGCCACCTCCCCCCCGGCCACGAAGATGATCGCCGACGTGTAGACCCACAGCACGAACAGCAGCAGGGCCACCGCGTTCTGGTTCGAGATCACCCGGTCGAAGGTCGCGAACTGCAGGAGATAGAGGCCGTAGAGGCGCTTCACGAGCTCGAACCCGAGGGAGGCGAACAGCGCGGCCACGAGCGCCGTATCCCACGGTACCCTCCGGCTCGGGGCCACCGTGTAGACGATGAAGAACAGCAGGGTCGCCATCACGTACGCCGACAGCCCCGCCGCAAATCGGCCCACCCAGGGAGCCCCCAGCACGAGAATGGTCATCGCGGTGTTGGCGGTGATGAGCACGGCCGCGGTGAGAGCGAGCCCGAGATCGATGCCCTTGCCGACCAGCCAGTGGCGGGTCTCCTCGGTGTCGAAGACCTCGTTCAGCGCGGCCCGCACCGACCCAAACAGCCGCCAGGACAGCCACACGAAGAAGGGAACACCGTAGATGGAGAGCTGGACCCGGCTGCGGACAACGCTCACCAGCGCGTCTTCGACGGCCCCGAACGGACGACTGTCATCGGGCGTGGCGGGCAGGAACTGGGCGAGGACGGCGCGGACCTCCGCGCCGGCCTCGGCGCCCGTGCCGATCACATAGCCGAAGATGGCCAGGGCGACCAGCAGCAGCGGCAGCGTCCACAGCAACGCATCGAACGTCAGGGCGCTCGCCAGGAACGGGATGTTGTCCTCGTACCCGCCGAGGAACACCCGTCGCAGAAACCCGAACGGTGAGAACGCCCACCCGCGCGAGGCGGACGGTGGGGCACTCGAGCCCCGCACGGGGGCTAGGCGTCCGTCTCGGCGTCCGCGCCTACCTCCTGCCGCTTGGTGCGCGCGTCGGCGAGCCGGCGCTCCAATTCGTCGCGGGCCGTGCGGACGGCCGATCGCCCGGCGTCCACCGCGTCCCGTGCCCCCTCACGCCGCTCATCCAGCGACTTGCGGGCATGTTGCAGACCCGCCTCGACGTTCGCCTTGGTGCGCGCATAGCCCGACTCGACCGCTTCCTTGAGGTCGTCCAGCCGGTCTTCCGCGTCTTCCCGCAGCCGGTGCGCGCGCGCGCGAATCGCAGCCCGGGTCTCGTCGCCGGACTGCGGCGCAAACAACAGCGCGAACGCCGCGCCCACCGCCGCCCCCGCCAGGAACGCCGCGATGCCACCGCCGCCCGATCGCTCGATCACCACGACGGGCTGCTCTTCATACCGCTGGCCCATCTCATCCTCCTCGTCACGACGCGGGCCGCGGCCGCAGCCGCCCAGCCCACGCTCTGGTGCACCTCGGTTGCCTCCCTACGAATGTACGGCGCGGCGAAAACCCCGTCAAAACGCCACCTCGAGCCCGTCGTAGCCCGGCTCGACCCCGGCGGGCAGCCGCGCTGCGAGCGCCGCATGCGTCTGGCGGTGCGTGAGATGGGTGAGCACCGTTCGCTCGGCACCGACCGCCCGGGCGAGGGCGATCGCCTCGGGGATCGAGAGGTGGGTCGGGTGCGGCCGCTCGAACAGCGCATTGAGCACGAGCACGCGTACGCCGTGAAGTCGCGCCTGGCACTCGGCCGGCACCAACTTGGCGTCGGTGACGTACCCCACCGCCCCGATCCGGTAGCCGAACACCTCCAGGTCTCCGTGCGGCACGGGCAGCGGGACCACCGAGAAACCCGCAATCGTCGCGTCGCGCAGCGGTTCCAGCACGCGCGGCACGAGCTCGGGCTTCGAGGTGCCGGGCGGCGGGCGCACGGCCCGGTCGAAGATGTACGGGAACCGCGCCGCGAGCCGTTCGAGCGTGTCGGCCGAGCCGTAGACGGGCAGGGTCCGGCCCCGACCGGTCATCGCGCGCAAGTCATCGATCCCGTGAACGTGATCGGCGTGATCGTGCGTGTAGAGGACCGCGCCCACGGAGCCGACGCCGGCCCGCAGCAGCTGCAGACGCACCTCCGGCGGCGTGTCGATCAGCACGCGCCGCCCGTCGGCCGACTCGACCAGGGCGGCCACCCGGGTGCGCCGGTCGCGCGGATCGTCCGAGCGGCAGACCGCGCAGTCGCACCCGAGCACCGGTACGCCGAAGGACGTCCCGGATCCCAGCACCACGAGCCGCACGGGTTAGACCACCTCGACCTTGAGGAGGTTCGTCGTCCCGGGCACCTCGAAGGGCACCCCGGCCGTGACCACGATCAGATCCCCGCTCCGGGCGTATTTCTTCCCCAGCAGCGTGTCGCGCGCGACGTCCAGCATCGCCGTGTAGTCCGGCACGTGTGCGGCCCACTCCGGGACGATCCCCCAGATGAGCGCCAGATGGCGGCAGGTGCGGGGGTCGGTGGAGAGCCCCACGATCGGCGCCACCGGGCGCAGGGCGGCAATCTTTCGCGCCGTGAACCCGCTCTTGGTGAAGCAGAGAATCGCCGGCACCCGGAGCATGTCGGCCGCGGCCGTCGTGGCCGCGGCAATGGCGTCCTCCACGGAGGGGGCCGCACCCCGCGGATCGCTGCGGCGCCGCTGCGGCGTGGGGATCACTTCGTCCACCACGGCCTGCTCAATCTCGCGGATGATCCGCGCCATCGCCGCCACGGCCGCGACCGGGTACCGGCCGATCGCGGTCTCGGCCGAGAGCATGACCGCATCCGTCCCGTCGAGGATCGCGTTGGCCACGTCCGACGCCTCGGCGCGGGTCGGGCGCGCGTTCTCCACCATCGACTCGAGCATCTGCGTGGCCGTGATCACGGCCCGTCCCTGGCGGATGGCCAGACGGATCAGTCGCTTCTGCACGAGCGGCACTTCCTCGTACGGGAGTTCCACGCCCAGATCGCCGCGCGCCACCATCACGGCGTCCGCCGCCTGCACGATGTCCGCCAGCCGCTCGAGCGCCGCCGCCCGTTCGATCTTGGCCACGAGCCGCACGTGCCCGGGCACCAGGCTCCGCACTTCTTCCACGTCCTCCGGACGGCTGACGAAGCTGATCCCGATGTAGTCGGCGCCGTGCTCCACGGCGCGAGCAATGTCCTCCCGGTCCTTGGCGGTCACCGCCGGCGCGCTCACCCGCACGTCGGGCAGATTCATCCCCTTCTTGCCGCGCAGGACGCCGCCATGGCGCACGCGCGCTTCCACGCGGGGACCCCGGACCTCGGTCACTTCCACCGCCAAGAGGCCGTCATCCAGCAGGATGCGGGCGCCCCGCCGGACGTCCTGCGCCAGGGCCTCGTAGGTCGTGGGGATCTCGTCGCCGGTGGCCTCGGCTTCCGGCGCGAAGACCACCGTGCCGCCCTCGACCAGCGTCCGCGGCTCCGCGAGCGCCCCGACGCGAATGCGCGGCCCTTGCAGGTCCACCAACAGCCCGATGTGCTGCCCCGCCTGCTCCGCCACCTCCCGCACCATCTGCATCCAGCGCGTGCGCAGCTCCGGCGTGCCGTGAGAGCTGTTCACGCGCACGACGTCCAGGCCCGCGTCCATCATGCCACGCAACACCGCGGGGTCGTCCGACGCCGGACCGATCGTGGCGACGATCTTGGTGCGCTGGAATCCCGGCAGCGGCGCGCGCGCGCCGCCGGGGGACGATGATTGGGATCGAGCCATCAGAACCCCACCTGCAGGCCGAGCCGTACGAGCCGCGGGGGGCCGTACGCGAACAGCGGTTGGAGGAAGTCGCGCGCCGCCCGCTGAAACAGCGGCAGCAGCTCGGCCGGTCCCTCGATCAGACCGTTCCGATCGAGATCGGCTTCCGGCCGATACGCGGGCGACTCGTAGGGGATCGGGTCCGGACGCGCCGCGTAGGCTTCCTGGGCGAGGGCGTCGATCTGCGCATCGCCGGCGGCGGGGGACCCCGTATCGCGCCGCACCGCGACCACCGTGCGCCGCCCCGTGAGGTTGCGCACGTCGGCAAACGTCGTCAGGCGCAGTGCGCCCAGCGTGACCTGCTTCCCGACTCGGAGATCGATGGCGTACTGGCTCGGGAGCCGATGACTGTTGGGCAGCCCGAGGAGCGAATCCCCCCCGGGCGTGGTGCGCGAGTACGGCAGCCCGCTGGCCCAGCGGGCCACCACCCCGGCCTCGAGCCCGCGCAGGAGTCGCGGCGCTCCCGGGCGCATGCGGGCCCGCACCACGGCGATGAGCGTATGGCGCTGATCGTAGTCGAGTGGAAACTCCACGACCGCGGGAATGATCGTGTCGCCGACCGGCGAAATCCGCAGCCGACGATAGAAGTCGAGGGCGTTCGTCGCCGTCGCCTCGGCCCGCTGCACGACGTAGCTGAGCCGGAATCCCACGCCGTCCGTGTCCTCGCGCTCGAGCACGACCTCGCCGCCGCGCACCGTGCCGAAATCCGCGTTCCCAAAGATGGCACTGTCGGGATCGAGCCCGACCGGTACCGAGGCCACCAGCCCATCGAGGCGCTTGACGTAGGCGCCGATGCGCACCGACGTGGTCCGCGCCGTCCGGATCCGGACCTGAATCTCATACTGGGTGGCCGTCTCGAAGCCCAGCTGCGGATTGCCCCGGCGGAACCGCCCGGTGCGCAGCGTGTCGTCGAAGGCCGCCGCGACGAGATACTGGAAGTCGGGAGGTTGAGCAAAGCGCCCGATGCTCGCGACCATCGTGGCGCTGCCGAGCGACGTCGCGGCCGCCGCCCGGGGGCTCAGCACGACCTGCGTTTCGCCCAGCGCCGCGTCGCCGGCCCCGCGCGCGTTGAACGCGTCCGCCCGCACCCCCACGGTGACCGTCAAGTCGCTGAGCCGCTGCACCAGCTCCGCGTACCCGGCGGCCGCGAACGGCGAGAAGGCCGACGTCGTGGGCGCCGGCGCCCCGTTGGCCACCGCACGGTACGCCTCGAGCCGCGCGAACGTCTCCACGCGCTGGCGGACGTATTCGCCGCCCACGCGGATATCGGTCGCCGCGCCGCGACCGTAGTACCCGTCCGCCCGCACGCGCCACTCGCGGAATCGGTTCCACGCCAACTCGCCCCGCTCCGAATCCGTGAGGAAGAACGCCGGCACGCCCCACGGCGTGGCGGTCGAGAAGTCGGGGACCGCAAAGCCGGGGATCGACGCCGCGGCCGCCGCCGTGTCCCGGGTCCGCGCGAGGTCCGCGCCCGCGAAGGCAAATCCGCCCAGCGAGAACGCCCCGAACACGTAGTCCGGCGGGACGAGGAGCGGCGCGCGGAGCGCGTCCTTCGCGAAGTACCCCACGCGGACGTCCAGCACGAAGGCACCCGTCGAATCCGGGCGCGACGCGAACTGGTAGTGTCCCAAGGCCAGCCGTCCGCGCACCTCCTGCGCCGGTCCGCGCTCGGGCTCGTACTTGAGCACCGGATCGAACAGCAGCCGGCGCTGATCGGACCCGGCGCCCACCAGCCGCACGGTGTGCCGGGCGCCGAGCGGGAGGGTGAGCTTGCCAAACAGGTCGAGGGTTTCGCCCGCGTTGTGCGGCAACAGCCAGGGCGCGGCGAACCGCGGATCGAGCGAGTCCGAGGGCGACGGGGCGTTGACCGGATCGTCGTCCACCCGGGCGCTCGCGTCGAGCGCCAGGAGAAACCGCGCCGGGCCCACCACGGGGCCGCCCACGGTGGCGGTGACGCGGTCCAGTCCGTAGTCCCCGCCGTTCCCGAGCGGGCGGTCGGTCTCGTACCCCGCCGCCCCGGCCAGCCGGTCGGGTCCGTCACGCGTCACCACCGTGACCACGCCCGACAGCGCCTGACCGTAACGCGCGGAGAAGCCGTTCGTGATGACCGACGCCTCCTGGAGCGCCGCGGGCGGGATCCGGAGACCCAGCACGCCCCCGGCCGCGTCCAGCTGGTTCTTGACGCCCAGGCCGTCGACGATCACCAGCTCCTGACCGATGCGTCCCCCGCGGTAGGAGCCGCCCACCACGCCGGCCTGCAGGGCGACTGCTTCCTCGACCGTGCTCACCGGCAGCTGCCGCAGGTCGTCGGCAGTGATCGTCTGGCTGGTCGCGACCGCGCGGGGATCCAGCACCGGATCCGGCCGCCCCTCGACGACGATCTCCGGCACCGGCACGGCCTGCGGGGGCAGCGCGACGTCCAGCACGACGGTCTGGCCCCCCACGATGCGGACGCTGTCGCGCTCGATCTCCCGATAGCCGGGCGCGGCCACGATCACCCGGTAGCGACCTGGCCGCAGGGCCCGCACCGCGTACGCGCCGTCGGTGTCGGCCACCGCGCCGCGGCCGCCGGGGAGGAGCAGGACCCGGGCCCCGGCCACCGCCGCGCCCGACCTTAGATCCGTCACGCGTCCCCGGAGCGCGCCCTCCGTCTGCGCCGCCACCGGCCCGTCCGGGACGGCGACCAGCAGGAGCGCGAGAAGCGCGGGCGCGGCCACACCCCCCCACCGGCGGGCGACGTGGACAGCGGAATCCACATCCGTGTCGACATGTGGAGAGCCGGAGCCCGAGGCCCGACGGGCCTGGCCCCCGGGCAGCGGGGAACGTGTGGAGCGTATGGGGACAGCCTGTGGGTGCGTCACCGCATGCTCAGCGGGCGCTGGCGGGTTCGGAGGCGAAGCGCCGCACGACGTAGTCCTCGAGAATCTCGATGAACTCGCGGACGATCCCGTCGCCGCGGAGGGTGCGCAGCAGCCGTCCGTCGACGTAGACCGGCGCCTTGGGCTCCTCGAACGTCCCCGGCAGCGAGATGCCGATGTCCGCGTGTTTCGACTCCCCCGGTCCGTTCACCACGCAGCCCATCACCGCCACCGTGAGGGTCTCGACCCCGGGGTGGCGTTCCCGCCACACGGGCATCTGGCGCTGCAGGTAGCCCTGGATCTCCTCGGCCATTTCCTGGAAGAACGTGCTTGTCGTGCGGCCGCAACCGGGACACGCGGTCACCTGCGGATTGAAGCTCCGAAGATCGAGCGCCTGGAGCACCTGCTGCGCCACGCGCACCTCATCGGCACGATCGCCTCCGGGCCGCGGGGTGAGAGAGACCCGGATCGTGTCGCCGATCCCCTCGGTCAGGAGGATCGCCAGGCCGGCCGTGCTGGCGATGATGCCTTTGGTGCCCATCCCCGCTTCGGTGAGGCCGAGATGCAGCGGGTAGTCGGAGCGCGGGGCCAGGCGGCGGTACACGTCCACCAGATCGGCGACGCGCGAGATCTTCGCGGACAGAATGAGATGATCGTGGCCGAGCCCGGTCTCCTCGGCCAGCTCGGCGGAGCGCATGGCGCTCTCGACCATCGCGTCCAGCATCACGTCGCGCGCGTCGCGCGGCTCCGCCAGTGACGCGTTGGCATCCATCATGTCGGTGAGCAGTTGTCGGTCGAGCGACCCCCAGTTGACGCCGATGCGGACGGGCTTGTCCCGGTCGATCGCCACCTGCACGATCGTGCGGAAGTTTTCGTCGCGCCGCTTGGCGCCCACGTTGCCCGGGTTGATCCGGTACTTGGCGAGCGCACCGGCGCAGGCCGGAAACGCCGTCAGCAACAGGTGCCCGTTGTAGTGGAAGTCGCCGATGATCGGCACGGGCGGCCCGCTGTCGGCCACGCGGGCCACGATCTCGGGCACGGCGGCCGCGGCGGGTTCGTTGTTCACCGTGATCCGCACCAACTCGCTGCCGGCGTCCGCCAGCGCGCGGATCTGCGTCACCGTCGCCGCCACGTCGGCGGTGTCGGTATTCGTCATGGATTGCACGACGACAGGGTGCGCGGAACCGACCGGCACGCCCCCAATCCGGGTCGTTACGGTCTCGCGGCGGAGTGGCGACATGAACGCGGAAATATAACGCGGGAACGGGCCGCGGCCCGGGCCGGGACGGGGATCAGCAGGTCCGCTGCCAGTCGATCGCGAACTCCCCGCCGCAGTACGCGCACCGGGCACGTGCCGCGCCGGCGACGAGGTTCGACCGGCTGCGGCA
>JBFGDF010000058.1:0-17226 GCA_041580775.1 Gemmatimonadales bacterium | reverse complement strand
TGTTGAACCACGGACGCAGAGCTACACCGCGTCGAGCGCCTGCTCCAGATCGGCGATGATGTCCTCGAAGTGCTCGACCCCCACCGACAGCCGCACGAGACCCGAGGTAATCCCCATCCGCACCTGATCGTCAGGCGGGATGTCCGCATGGGTCATCGTGCCGGGATGCTCGGCCAGGGACTCCGTGCCGCCGAGGCTCACCGCGAGCTTCACCAGCTTGAGTGCGTTGAGGAATCGGAAGGCCCCCGCCTCCTCACCGTCGATCTCGCACGCGATCAGCGACCCCGGCCCCATGCACTGTTTGCGATAGACGCAAAACTGCGGATCGTCCTCGCGCAGGAGCCCCAGGTAGTGGACGCGGCGCACCTTCGGGTGGTCGGCCAGGAAGTCTGCGACATAGCGTGCGTTCTTCATCTGCGCCGTCATGCGCATCTTGAGCGTCTCGAGACTTCGCATCATGAGCCAGCCCGTCCACGGACCGGCCATCGTGCCCATGAACGTGCGGAGCGCGCGCACCGGTGCCATGGCGGCGTCGCGCCCGAGGGCCGCGCCCGCAATCAGGTCACTGTGTCCGCCGATGAACTTCGTGGCGGAGTAGATCACGAGGTCCGCGCCGTGGCGCAGGGGATGCTGCCACAGGGGCCCCAGAAACGTGTTGTCGACCACCACGATCGGGATCACCCCGCCGTCCGCCAGCGTCCGAGCGAACGCCACCACCTCCGCGATGTCGATCATCGCATTCGTGGGATTCGCGGGTGTTTCCAGGTAGACGACCGGCACCCGCCGGTTCCCCACACCGGTGCGCACGCGCTCGCCAATCTCGGCCATCGCGTGCCCCGCCGGGAATCCCACCGGCGTAACCCCGAACTCGGGGAGGATGGTCCGGATGAAGTGCTCGGTTCCCCCGTAGAGCGGCTCGCTGTGGACGAGCACGTCACCGGGTCGCAGGTACGCCAGCAGCGTGGTGACGATCGCCGCCATGCCGCTTTCGAACGCGGCACAGGCCTCCGCCCCGTCCCACACGCCGAGCCGGTCTTCCAGAATCTCCAGATCTGGGTTGTTAAGGCGGCTGTAGATCAGGCCGGGCTCTTCGGACGGCCCCGGCGCGCGCAGTCCGTACGCCAGTTCAAAGAACGCCTTCCCCGCCTCCGCCGTGGGAAACACGAAGGTCGAGGTCTGGAAGATCGGACACTTGATGGCGCCTTCGGAGAGCATCGGGTCGTACCCGTAGCTCATCATTATGCTCTCCGGACGCAGCTCGTGGCCGCCGATCCGACGTTTCTTGTAGGTCGCTTTCGGCACGGGATCCCCCGTCAGCAAGCGTGATCGCACACTGACGGGAGTCTGTTCGGTCGCGTCTCCGGAATCAAGCCGTTGGCACAACCATGAAGAACCTTTCACGCAAACCATGCCGAGTGCCCCGCTCGGCCGAGTCCAGGGGGGGACGGGCGTGGTCGCGGTGCGGGCTAGGTGGGAAGTCCGCGCGCGATGACGTGCTCCATCGCCTCCGCGAACAGGTCGATCTCCCGCAGCGTGGTGTAGACGTTGGGCGTCACGCGGATGCCCGTGCAATCCGGGTGACCGATCGGCGTCACGATGATCCGCTTCGTCTTCCACAGGTGCTCCGTGAGCGCACCCGGCTCGACCCCATCGAGCCCTACGTTGGCAAGCCCCCCCGCCATGGTCGGGTCGAAACTGGTGTGCAGGCGTACGCCCGGCTGCCCCTCCAGGCGGCGCATCCACCGGTCCCGCAGGTAGCGCAGCCGGGCGACCTTCCGCTCACCGCCGATGGCCCGATGGAAGGCCAGCGCTTCGGCGATCGCGTTGTGATGGGCGGCCGGATGCGTCCCGATCTCCTCGAACTTCCGGATGTCGTCGTCCATCGACGGCGGCGCCGCCATGAGCGGCCAGAGCTGGCGAATCCGCTCCCGGCGCACGAAAAGGAATCCGGTGCCGATCGGCGCGAGCAGCCACTTGTGGAGCGACGTGCCGTAGTAGTCGCACTCCAGATCCGCCACCGTGAAGGGGAAATGCGCGAACGCATGCGCTCCGTCCACGATGGTCTGAATGCCCCGCGCGCGAGCCATGCGGCAGATGGCGTGCACGGGGAAGATCTGCCCCGAGAGATTGGTGATGTGGCAAAAGTGGATGATCTTGGTGCGCGGCGTGACGGCCTGCTCGAAGAGTTGCACCAGGGCGCGGGCACTCGGCGCCGGCGTTTGAAAGCGCACCTGTCGCACGACGATCCCCTCGCGGCGCGCCCGCTGTTCCCACGTGGTCAGCATGCGTCCGTAATCCTGATCGGTCGTCAGGACCTCGTCGCCGCGCTCGAGCGGAACGCCGAGCTGGCAGATCTCCAGCGCCTCGCTGGCGTTCCGCGTGACGGCGAGCTCCTCGGGATCACAGCCGAACTCGTGCGCCAGCTCCCGCCGGACCGATTCCACTTCCGGCTCGAGGATGCGCCACATGTGGTACACGGGCGCCTGGTTCGAGAACTCGAGATAGCGGCGCTGCGCGTCGAGCACGACCCGGGGGCTGGGACACACGCCGCCGTTGTTCAGATTGACCAGCGTACGGTCGAGCGTGAAGGCCTGCTGGATCTGGGCCCAGAAGTCTTCGTCGGTGGCGAGCTGGTCGGCCGATCGGGCACCGGCCCGCGCGACCGAGTTCAGGATCCGCTCGATGCCGTCGTTTCGCAGCTGCGGCACCAGCGCGGCAGTCCCGCTCATGCCCACCATGGATCGGAGGAAACCACGTCGCGTCGTCATCCGGAGTTCGTCCGTGTTGTGGCGGTTGCGCGAGATTGACTCTGGGACGGAAGGCTGTCAATAGCCGATCACCCCGCTCCCGAGCGGGCTGGCGGCCGGCGGGCCAGAATTACGCCCCCGACGACTGCGATCACCGCAAACGCGAACCACTGAATCGCGTACGACAGGTGTGGTCCATCGTCGCGCGGGGGCAGCGCCACGATCGCCACTCGCTCGGGGAGCGCCGGTGGCGGGACCGTCCGCCGTAGCACCAGCGGAAGCAGCGGGTATCCGCGGGTGAGGGTGTCCGGCCGGACGCTCCACCGGCCGGCCACCGGCAACAGCACGCCCTCGACCGTCGTGGATTCCGCCTCCACCAATGACTCGCGCTCGACGGTCAGACCATCCGCCGCGTATGTCCAACCCCGGACGACGAGCACGGCGGTGCCATCCACGAACCGGAGCGGCGTGAGCAGGTAGGCGCCGGGCGCGCCGCGGAACGTCCGTCCCCCCTCCACCACTTCATCGGCGAAGGCGAACGCGCCGCGCGCCCGAACCCGCCGGAACGTGAGCGAATCGACCGCCGCAACGAGTCCGGTGGTGAGGGCGATTGGTGGGGCCGCCAGCCGGGTCTCCAGCGAGGCATTCAGGATCCGGCGCTGGTCCAGGCGATCGAGCTGCCAGAGGCCGAGGCGCACGAACAGCGCGGCGGCGGCGAGGCCAAGGACCAGGGCGGCCAGCCGCATCAGAACTCCGCACTCACGCCGATGGTGGGGAAGATGCCGATGGCATCTCGCGCTTCGGGGACACCCGCGCGCTCGTCCCAGCGGATGCCCTGGACGTTCTTGCGGGCGTAGATATTCTGGACGTCGAGGTAGGTCACCAGATTCCAGGCCCGGAAGGTCCAGCGACGATCCACGCGCAGATCCAGCGCGTGGGTCGCCGGCAGGCGGGCGGTGTTGTAAGCCGCCGGATCCCGCGAGCCGTCCGCGCGAAACGGCGTATAGGGGAGCCCGCTCCCGTACCGGAATTTGAAGCTGGCCTCCCAGCGGGGATCGAACCGATAGCCTCCCCCCACGGTGACCGTCACCGGACGCTCGTAGGTGCCCGGCCGCTCAACCCCGTCGAGCGCCGTGAAGCGTGCGCGGGCGACCGACACGGCCGCCGTGCCGTAGAGCGGAATCTCGGACAGGCGCTTCTGCAGCAGCACCTCGACCCCACGCGCCGTCCCCCGTCCGTCGCTGACCAGCGGATCGAACCCGAAGGCCGCGAACCCGTCGTCCTCGGCCCCACCGAACCCGGCCCCGGTATTCGCCAGCACCAGGTACGGGCGGACGGTGCTGGCCGCGTAGTCGCGATACCGCTTCACGTAGGCCTCGACGCGCAGCCGCAGATCCGGGCGCAGGCGGTGCTCCAGGCCCATCACGACGTGGTCCGCACGGGCGTGCCGCAGCCGGCGATTCACCGGGTTGGCGGTCACCCAGACAAACGCCGGCGCCTGGCGGTAGACCCCCGCGCTCCACGTCACGGTGGTCCGTGGGCCGAGCGCGCCGCTGATCGACGCCCGTGGACTCCACACCGCCGGCTCGTCGAGCGCCCCGAAAGCGTCCAACCGGATCCCGACCGCCGCCCGGATCCGCCCGGTGCTCCGGGCGAGTTCGGCATACGCGGCTCCCTTGGTGAGCCAGACGTCCCACGCCGCCGAGTCGCCGGGGAGGGAATCGCCGAAGTCAGTGACGGGCATGCTCGGGAAGATCCGCTGGCCCCGAGCCAGCGCGAGCTTCCCCTGCCCTCCGAGGCGGACGTCCCAGCCGTCGGCGACCTGCCACGCGAGATCGGCCCGCAGCGCCGTCTCCGACTCCCGGGCGTCGCTGAGGAAGACGGGCGCGAGCAGCGTGTCGCGCTGGACAAAGCTGAAGTCCACCAGGGTTCGCCCGAGCCGTACATCGAGCAGGGCGCGTGGCAAGACGCGCTGGTACCCGATGCCCGCCACGTACCGGTTCTGGGCGTTGCCGAGCACCCGCGCGTTGTCGTAGCGCTGGTCCTCGGTGTCGTTGAAGAACCGGACGTTGTCGAGCGCCCCGATCACGAACACCGACAGCTCGTCGCGCGGGCCGGGCCGCAGCACCCACCGGCCGAGCAGGTCCCAGTACTCGGGAACGAACCCGAAGCCGGCAGCGCGGAACACCAGATCGAGATAGCTGCGCCGCACACTGAGCAGGAACGACCCTGCCCCACCCGTGGGGCCCTCGAGATCCAGACCCACCTGCGACGACGCGAGGGTGGCCCGCCCGCCGACGCGGTCCGTGCGTCCGTCCTTGAGCGCGATCGCCAGCGTCGACGACAGCCGATCGCCGTAGGGCACCCCGAAGCCCCCGGTCGAGAACGTCACGTCCCGCACGAAGTCGAGGTTCACGAAGCTCAGGGGCCCGCCGGTCGCGCCCTGCGTGCCGAAGTGATTGATGTTCTCCACCTCGATGCCATCGATGAGGTAGAGGTTCTCCGACGGCGCTCCGCCACGCACGATCAGGTCGTTCCGTCCCTCGCCCACCTGGACGACGCCCGGCAGCACGGCGACGGCGCGGGCCACGTCTTCGAGTCCGCCGGGGAGCCGCCGGATCTCCTCGTTGGACAGCACCTGGGCGCTGACGGGGGCCGCCGGCAGCGGCTCGAAGTAGTCGGGCTCAGTGACGATGTCGGCGAGGGTGACGGGGAGCGGCTCCAGACGCACCAGCAGGTCCGGACTGCGGGCAGGCGCGAGCACGACGTCGGTGCGCACGGCCGGTCGGTAGCCGATCGCGCTGACCGCCACACGCCAGACGCCGGGTGGCAGGCTGTCGAGCCGAAACGCGCCGTCCGGCCCGGTACGCGTGGTTCGATTCGTTCCAAGCAGGCGCACGAGCGCGCCCGGGACGGGTCTGCCCTGCACCGCGTCCACGACCCGACCGTGGAGCTTCGGCGCCTGGGCGGCACCGGGCGCGGCCCCCACCACGAGACCCAGGGCCGTGAGAGCAATTGCGCGACCCACGATCAGGACGCGCGTCCGACGATCACCTCGGGCCGGAGTCCGAGGAACAGGCCGGTCTCGACGATCCCGGGCCGCGCGCGCAACGCCGCCACGACCTCGTGGGGATCGTCGATCCCGGTCGGAAAGCGGCAGTCGAGCACAAGGTGCCCCTCATCGGTCCGGAAGGGCTCGCCGTCGCGATCGCGCCGCAGCACGGGCTCGGCCCCGAGGGCACGGATCGCCGGCCGGTGAGCACCGGCACCAAAGCGGACCACCTCGACGGGCAGCGGCACTCGTGAACCGAGCTTCGTCACGAGCTTGGCCCCGTCCACCACAATCGCGAGCCGGCGCGAGGCCATGGCCACGATCTTCTCGCGGAGCAGCGCGCCGCCGAGGCCCTTGATGAGGTTCCCATCGGGATCCACCTCATCGGCGCCGTCAATCGTGAGATCGACGACGGGATGGTCTTCGAGCGTCCCATGCGGAATGCCCGACAGCACCGCCTGCTGGTGGGTCGCGTTCGACGTCGGGATGGCAGTGAGGTCCCGCAGATCGCCGGTCCCCAGGCGGCGCGCGATCTCCTCCACCACAAGCGCCGCGGTGGACCCCGTGCCGAGTCCCAGCACCATGCCGGACTCGACGAGGTCCACGGCGCGGATCGCCGCGTTGCGTTTGGCGGCCAAGACCGGATCGTCCGTCATCCGCGCACCTCCCGCTCGAGCAGGTCCCAGTCCGTGACCCGCACGGCAGGCCGCCCGCGGGCGCGCAGCGCCTCCAGGTCCCCATCGGCCTGCGCCTGCAGGAGGCGCGCGAACCCGTAGGGCGCGTCCGGAATGGCGAGCTCGACCATCTCTGCGTCGAGCAGCTGGAGAAAATGCCCGCGTGGCGGGCCGCCCTTGTGCAACTGACCGGTCGAGTGGAGAAATCGTGGGCCATACCCGATGGTGACGGCCACCCCCAGGCGCCGCGCGAGGGCCGTCCGCAAGGCGGCCAGACGCCGATCCGCATCCGGGGACGGGACAAGAAACGCCATCACCGCCACGTAGTCACCCGGCCGCACACCGGTGAGCCAGCGACGGACCGCCGGCGCGTCGGCCGCGGCCGCCGCCGGGGCGGCGGTCTCGAGCACATGTGCGGTATTGGCCTTGCTCTCCGCGACATTCGGCTGATCGAAGGGATTCACTTCAAGGATGGCCCCGGCGATGGCCGTGGCCAGCTCAAAGGTGAGGAACTCGGCGGCAAGGTCACCGGGGTCCGCGAGCGTGTTCACGTCCGTCGGTGCCCCCGCGGCAGCGAGCCGGTCCAGCAGCGCGGCCACCGCTCCCGACGGCGCTCCCAGGGTGCGCACCACGTAACAGCGATCGGGTTCCGCGCCGGTCAGCGTGTCGGGATCTTCGCCCACCACCGGCAGAATCCCCCGGCCCTGCTTGCCCGTGCTTTCCGCCACCAGCTGCTCGACCCACAGACCGAAGCTCGCCAGCCGGTCGTCGAGCACGAGCGTGAGCTTGTCCCGACCGGCCAGGGCCGCCTCCCCGAGCAGGGCACCGAGTTGGGCGGCCCGATTCTCCGGTGCCGGCCGACGAAGCGCGCGCGCCGCCGTCTGGGCGCGGGCGAGCAGCTCGGCCACATCCGCGCCGATCACCGCCGCCGGCACGAGGCCGAACAGGGACAGCGCGGAGAAGCGCCCGCCGATGTCGGGCGGATTCTGGAACACCCGCCGGAAGCCCCGCTCGGTCGCACTGCGATCCAGGACGGTGTCGGGATCGGTGATGGCGAGGAACTGTGCTCCATGCTGGCCCGTGCGGTCCCAGAAGTACCGGTCGAAGCTCGCGGTCTCGATGGTGGTGCCCGACTTGGACGCGACCAGCAGCAGCGAGCGCTCGATCCCCGCTGACGCCGCGCGCACGGCGTCGGGATGCGTGCTGTCGAGCAGGTGGAGAGCCGGGTATCCGGAGGGCGGGCCATGGACGCGCCACAGCACCTCGGGCGCGAGGCTCGAGCCGCCCATGCCACAGACGATCAGGCGGTCGAACTCGTTCCGGGTCTCGTCGGCGAACGCGGTGAGGTCGGCCACGGTCGCCTCCATCGTGTCGCCGAGCTCGAGCCAGCCGAGCCGGTCGGCCAGCTCCGGCGTCGCCGGATCGTCGGACCACACCGTGGCGTCGCGTGCCCAGATCCGCTCGACGACCCGATCGCGGCCCAGCTGCGCCAGCCGCTCCTGCACCCGGGTATGCAGCGGTCCGCTCATCGCGAGAGCAGCGCCCGGAGGTGTCCCACGACCGCTTCCGGCGTGAAGCCGAGCTCGGCGAATACGCGGGCGCCCGGCGCGGACGCGCCGAACCGCGTGAGCCCGAGGACCTCGCCTTCGTCCCCCACCCAGCGGTACCAGGACTGGGGATGCGCCGCTTCCACCGCGAGCCGGGCAGTCACGCCCGGCGGCAGCACTTTCTCGCGGTATGCTGCCGGCTGCGCCGCGAACAGCTCCATGCTCGGCATGCTGATCACCCGCACCCCAATCTTCTCCTCGGCGAGGAGACGCCGTGCCTCGAGCGCCAGCGGCACCTCGGACCCGCTGGCCATGATGATGGCCTTGGGGCGGCCTTGCGGTGGGTCGGCCAGCACGTAGCCGCCCCGCA
This sequence comes from Gemmatimonadales bacterium, assembly GCA_041580775.1. Classification (GTDB taxonomy): domain Bacteria; phylum Gemmatimonadota; class Gemmatimonadetes; order Gemmatimonadales; family GWC2-71-9; genus JAOTWJ01. Next base: position 8,836 of record JBFGDF010000058.1, on the reverse strand, counting down.
GCACCCCGTCGGCGGCTCCCAGGTCCGTCCGGTCGAGCACCGGGAGTCCCTGGCGCGTCAGGACCAGCGCCACGGGGCCGTCCCGACGTTCCAGCGCCACGCGCCACGCGTGTCCCGTCTCGTTCGCATCGGCGGGGCGCAGCACGACGAGACCCGGCACGGCGCGGAGCGCCGGCAGCATCTCGACGGGCTGATGGGTGGGGCCGTCCTCGCCCAAGCCGATCGAATCGTGCGTGAAGACGTAAATCACGTGCTGCCGCATCATCGCCGCAAGCCGGATGGCGGGGCGCATGTAGTCCGAGAAGATCAAGAACGTCGCGCCGTACGGCAGCAGACCGCGATGCAGCGCCATCCCGTTGAGAATGCCGCCCATGGCATGCTCGCGCACACCGAAGCGCAGGTTGCGCGCCGCCCGGTCGGTGGGGGAGAAGTCGCCCGTGTCGGCGAGGAGCGTGTTGGTCGACGGCCCCAGATCGGCCGAGCCCCCGATCACCTCCGGCACCACGGGCGCAATGGCGTTGAGCACCCGGCCCGACGCCACTCGCGTGGCCATTGGTCCGTCGGACGGTCGGAACGTCGGCAGGTGGTCCGTCCAGCCTTGGGGAAGCCGGCCCTCCAGCCGGCGCTCCAGTTCCGCCGCCGTTTCGGGGTACGCGGCGCGCCACGTCTGATAGCGCTGGTGCCAGACGTGCTGCATCGCGCCGCCCCGTTCCCGGGCCTTGCGCCACTCAGCGAGGGCGTCGGTCGGGACGTGAAACGGCTCCGTCCACTCCCATCCCAGGTTTTCCTTGGTGAGGCGAACCTCGTCGGCACCCAGGGGAGCCCCGTGCGCGTCGGCGGAGTCCTGCTTGTTCGGACTGCCGTACGCGATGTGGGTGCGCACCACCACCAGCGACGGGCGCTCCGTCTCGGCCTTGGCCGCCGCGATCGCCGCATCCAGGGCGGCCACGTCGTTGCCGTCCTCGACCTGCTGCACGTGCCACCCGTAGGCGGCAAACCGCGCACCGACGTCTTCGCTGAACGCGAGCTCCGTGGGTCCTTCGATGGTGACATGATTGTCGTCATACAGGCCGATCAGCTTGCCCAGGCGCAGGTGGCCCGCCAGTGACGCCGCCTCATGCGACACACCTTCCATCAAATCGCCGTCCGACGCCAGGAAGAACGTCCGGTGGTTGACGATCTCTTCGCCCGACCGGTTGAAGGACGCGGCCAGATGCGCCTCGGCAATGGCCAGGCCGACCGCGTTGGCCACTCCCTGGCCCAGCGGACCCGTCGTGGTCTCGACTCCCGGAGTGTGCCCGAATTCCGGATGGCCGGGGGTCTTGCTCCCCCACTGCCGGAACGCCTTGAGATCGTCCAGCGAGACGTCGTACCCGGTCAGGTAGAGGAGTCCATACAACAGCATCGACGCGTGCCCCGCTGACAGCACGAAGCGATCGCGCGCCGGCCAATCGGGGTCGGCCGGATTGTGCCGCAGATGCCGGGTCCACAGGACGTAGGCCAGCGGCGCGAGGCCCATGGGCGCGCCGGGATGTCCCGAATTCGCGCGCTGCACGGCATCCATCGCCAGTGTGCGTAGCGTGTTGATGCACAGTTGATCGAGCGCGGTCGCGGAGACGGTATCGGCCATCGCGGATAGGGGTCTGGGTGAGTGCGCCGAAACATAACGGCGCGGGCGGACAGCCGGGTAGGCCGTTATGTTTCACGCCATGACGACGAATCCCTTTGGCGCTCGCGCCACCCTGGCGTTCGGCGAAGGGCCGGCCACGATCTTCCGGCTCGACGCGCTCGCGCGGGCGGGGGGCACCTCGCTCGACCGGCTCCCGTACTCGATCCGCATCCTGCTCGAGAACGTCCTGCGCCATGCCGGATCCGACGTGGTCACGGAGGAGCACGTGCGGACCGTCGCCGGGTGGCAGCCCCAGCCCGACCAGGGGCAGGAAGTGCCGTTCATGCCGGGCCGCGTCGTGCTGCAGGACTTTACCGGTGTGCCCGCGGTGGTGGACCTCGCGGCGATGCGGGATGCCATCGTCACCCTGGGCGGCGATCCGCAACGCATCAATCCGCTCGTCCAGACCGACCTGGTGATCGATCACTCGGTGCAGGTGGACTTCTTTGGCACGCCGGTGGCCTTCACGCTCAACGTCGAACGCGAAATGGAGCGCAACGGCGAGCGCTACGCGCTGCTGCGCTGGGCCCAGCAGGCGTTCCGCGACTTCCGCGTCGTCCCCCCCGGCACAGGCATCGTCCACCAGGTGAATCTGGAGTACCTCGCCAGCGTGGTACAGCTGGAGCGGAGGAACGGATCGGCCGTCGCTTACCCGGACACGCTGGTCGGGACCGATTCCCACACGACGATGATCAACGGGCTCGGCGTCGTGGGCTGGGGGGTGGGCGGCATCGAGGCCGAGGCCGTGATGCTGGGGCAGCCCTATTTCATGCAGTTGCCGGAAGTGGTCGGCATGCGGCTGGCGGGCGCGCTGCCCGAAGGGGCCACGGCCACCGACCTGGTGCTGGTGGTGACGCAGATGCTCCGCAAGCACGGGGTCGTGAACAAGTTCGTCGAGTTCTTCGGCCCCGGCCTCCCGAGCCTGGGGCTCGCCGATCGCGCGACCATTGCCAACATGTCGCCGGAGTATGGCGCCACGATCGGGTTTTTCCCCGTGGATGGCGAGACGCTCACCTACCTGCGGCGGACCGCCCGCCCCGCCGCCGTGGTGGATCGGGTCGAGCGGTATTGCAAGGAACAGCACCTGTTCCACACCCCCGAATCCCCGGACCCGGTCTACAGCAGCACGCTGGAACTGGATCTCGGAACGGTGGAGCCGTCACTGGCCGGCCCGCGCCGCCCGCAGGATCGCGTGTTGTTGCGCGACATGAAACCGGCGTTCAAACAGGTGCTGCCGAATCTCATCCCGTCCAACGCCCGCCGCCGGGCCGCTCCCGAGGGGGGCAGCGCGCGGTGGGCGAACGAGGGGGGACAGAGCCCAGGGGCGGTCGCCGCCGTCGCCTCGACGGAGATCGCCGCGACGGCGAACGTCGAGTACGAGGGCAATCGCTTCCGGCTGCATGACGGGTCCGTGGCGATCGCCGCCATCACGAGCTGCACCAACACGTCGAACCCGTCCGTCATGATCGGGGCGGGACTCGTCGCTCGGAACGCGGTCAAGAAAGGGCTGCGCCGTCAGCCGTGGGTGAAGACGAGCCTGGCGCCCGGATCCAAGGTGGTGACCCGCTACCTCGAGGCGTCGGGCCTGCTCGACGATCTCGAGGCGCTGGGGTTCCACACCGTGGGCTACGGCTGCACGACGTGCATCGGCAACAGCGGCCCGCTGGCCGAGCCGATCGCGCGGGCGATCGGGGAGCACGAACTCGTCGTGGCCGCCGTGCTCTCCGGGAACCGCAATTTCGAGGCACGCATTCACCCGCTGGTGCGCGCCAACTATCTCGCCTCGCCGATGCTGGTGGTGGCCTATGCGCTCGCGGGTCGCCTGGACATGAACCTGCTGACGGAACCACTCGGGGAGGACCTCGCCGGCCGGCCCGTGTTCCTGAAGGACATCTGGCCGAGTCCGACCGAGATTCGAGAGGCCGTCGCCGCCGCGCTCACCCCGGCGATGTTCACCGAGGAGTACGCCTCGGTGTTCGAGGGGACCGAGGCCTGGCAGCAGCTGCCGGTGCCGAGCGCCGCCGGCGGTCGCTTTGCGTGGCAGGCGGACTCCACGTACGTCGCCAATCCGCCGTTCTTCCAGAACCTGCCGGCCACGCCGGCGGCGCTGCGCGACATCGAGGGCGCCCACGTGCTCGCCTGGCTCGGCGATTCCGTCACCACCGACCACATCTCGCCGGCCGGTTCCATTCCCAAGGACGGCCCTGCTGGCCGTTGGCTCATCGCGCGTGAGGTGAAGCCGGTGGACTTCAACACGTTCGGGGCCCGTCGCGGACACCACGAAGTGATGATGCGGGGGACGTTCGGCAACATCCGCATCAAGAACCGGCTCGCGGAGGGCAAGGAGGGCAACTGGACCGTCCACCTCCCCAGCGGCGAGACGATCAGCATCTACGAAGCGGCGATGCGGTACCAGGCGGAGGGCACACCTCTCGTGGTGCTCGCGGGCACGGAGTACGGCACCGGCAGCTCACGGGATTGGGCCGCCAAAGGCACCGCGCTGCTCGGGGTCCGGGCCGTCATCGCGCAGAGCTACGAGCGGATTCACCGCTCCAATCTGATCGGGATGGGTGTGCTGCCGCTCCAGTTCGAGCCGGGGCAGTCCGCCGCGAGCTACGAGCTGACCGGCCGCGAACGATTCACCGTGACCGGGATTGCCACGGGCCTCTCGCCCGGTGGCCGGGTGCGCGTCCGGGCCGAGGGCGACGGCACGCCGGTCGAGTTCGACGCCGTGGTGCGGCTCGATACACCGATCGAAGTGACCTACTACCAGCATGGCGGCATCCTGCCGTACGTGCTGCGGCAGTTGGCGAAGGCGTGAGCCCGCGTTAGGGCCGGCGCGTGACGCCCCGTTCCCACGTCCCGTACGTGGGGTTGGGCAGCACGAACCAGCGGTCGCCAACCCCCCCGGGCTCTTCCTCAGCGCTGGGGAAATCCCGCAGGTCGTCTCCCAGATAGGCGAGGACGGGCAGCGCCTCCTCCGGCCAAGCGCAACGGCCGGTTCCGGTGCGGAGCTCCGTGCGGCGCACCTGCTTGGTGTACGTCCCGCCGGGTACGTCCAGACACAGCAGGTCTCCCTCCTGCCACAGGCCGAGCGCCGCCAGGTTGCGGCGCGTGGCGTCGGCGATCCACTCGGTGCGGTTGGAGATGAAGGCGACCCGACCGCCCGCCGTCCGCACCGCCGTCAGGAACTCGCTCACGCCGGGCACCGGGGGCGCCTGCGCCCGCCGTGCCCAGGCATTCCAGCTCGCCGTGTCGTACGGCAGCTCATAGGCCGCCCGCTCGAGCTGGTACACCGAGTTGTCGAGCGTGGTCTCGTCCACATCGAGCACCACCGCCCACCGCGCCCGGCGCGGCAGCTGCTTGGCCGCCGCCAGCGCATGTTCGGCCGCCGAGCGGTAGATCTGCCGGGTGAGCGCCGCGTACTCCTCGCTGTCGCGCACCCACTTGATTTCCCGATGCTCGATCTGTGCGACGGCCGGTGGTGGAGCGACGGTGGCCGCGGCCACCGCGACGACGGTCCAGACGATGGGGCGCGTCATGCTGTCTCCTCTCGATACGGTCACGCGGCCGGAAGATATCCCCGTCCGGTCGACCGCGCTCGGCACGGGGCTGTCGGCGTCGGTCGGACAGGGTGAAGTTTGAGCCATGCGCTATGAGGTGCCCGAGCACGAGCTGAGGGTGCGCGCCACGCGGGCCGGTGGACCGGGCGGGCAGCACGTCAACAAGGCCGCCACGCGCGTTGAGGTCGTCTGGGACGTGGCGGGGAGTTCCACGCTCTCGGCGGCGCGGCGCGCCCGCCTGCTGGAGCGGCTGGCCTCGCGGCTCGACGCGGCCGGCCGGCTGCGTGTCGTCGCCGACGATACGCGCAGTCAGGCGCGCAACCGCACGCTCGCCGTCGCACGGCTGCGCGAACTCGTGCGCCGCGCCTTGATCGTACCGCGCCCCCGCAAAGCGACGGCGCCGCCCCCGTCCGCCGTCGCCCGGCGCCTGGACCACAAGCGCCGCCGCGGCAAGCGGAAACGGGAGCGGCGCCCGCCGCCGGACGACGACTGACGCCCGGCGCGCACCCCGCGGATCCTACACGTTCTTCACTTCCGCCACGAGCTTCTTCACCGAGTCGCGCGCATCGCCGAAGAGCATCCGCGTCCGTGGCTCGTAGAAGAGCTCATTGTCGATGCCGGCAAACCCCGGACGCATGGACCGCTTGAGGACCACCACGGTCTGCGCCTTGTCCACGTCCAGGATCGGCATCCCGTAGATCGGGCTGGCCTGGTCGTGCCGGGCCGCGGGGTTCACGACGTCGTTGGCGCCAATCACCAGCACGACGTCGGTCCGCTCGAAGTCCGGATTGATCTGGTCCATGTCGTACAGCTTGTCGTACGGCACGTTGGCCTCGGCCAGCAGCACGTTCATGTGACCCGGCATGCGGCCCGCCACCGGATGGATGGCGTACTTGACCTCCACGCCGCGCTTCTCGAGCAGGTCCGCCAGCTCGCGCACCTCGTGCTGTGCCTGCGCCACCGCCAGCCCGTAGCCCGGCGCCACGACCACCAGCCGGGCGTACGCGAGCATGGTCGCACAGTCTTCGTGCGTGACCTCGCGATGTGTCTTGTCGCCAATCCCCCCACCCGGCCCGATCTGAGCGACCTGCGACCCGAAGGCACCGAACAGCACGTTGGTGAGCGACCGGTTCATCGCCTTGCACATGATGTTGGTCAGAATGAGGCCGGAGGCCCCCACCAAAGCGCCGCTCACCACCAATCCCTCGTTGTTGATCACGAACCCGGTCATCGCGGCCGCGATGCCCGAGTAGGAATTCAGCAGCGAGATCACGACCGGCATGTCGGCCCCGCCGATCGGGACGACCGACAGAACCCCGAGCGCGAACGCGAGCCCGGCGAGCACGGCGAACATCCACCCGGTCTCCGGCTGGGCCACGAGCCACCCGATGCTCCCGACCGTGGCGGCGAGCAGCAGGCCGTTGAGGGTCTTCTGCAACGGGTACGTCACGGCCCGCCCCGTGATCCACTCGCGCAGTTTGAGGAAGGCCACGAGGCTGCCGGAGAACGTCAGCGCCCCGACGAACACGCTGAGTCCGACCGTGAGGTTGATGTGGAGCGGCGCCCCGATCCCGACGTCGCTCGCTGGTGACAGAAACTCGGCCGACGCCACGAGCGCGGACGCGCCCCCGCCAAACCCGTTCAGCAGGGCGACCATCTCGGGCATGGCCGTCATCTTCACCATGCGCGCCAGCACGAGGCCGATCAGCGAGCCGACGATCAGGCCGATGATGACCATCGTCCACGACAGGATCCCCGTGAACACGGCCGTCGCGACGATGGCGATCAGCATCCCCAGCGCGCCCAGCCGGTTGCCCGAGCGGGCCGTGGCCGGCGAGCTGAGCCGCTTCAGCCCGACGATGAAGAGGACGGCAGCCAGGAGGTAAAGCAGCTTGATGAAGGCGGGGTTCATGAGCGCTTCTCCTCCGGCTTCTTCTTGAACATCTCGAGCATGCGGTCCGTGACCATGAACCCGCCGACCACGTTGATCATGGCGAAGATCACGGCCAGCAGCCCCAAAATGGAGGTGACGCGCGCATCGCCCCGGCCCGCCACGATCAGCGCCCCGATGATCGTGATCCCCGAAATGGCGTTGGATCCCGACATCAGCGGCGTATGCAGCGTGGCCGGCACCTTGGTGATGACCTCGAAACCCACGAACATCGCCAGCACGAAGACGACGAGCAGACTGACCAGTTCAGCGATCATGCCCCACCCCCCTCGACCGCCTGCCGCACGCGATCGTGCCGGATCTGCCCCTCATGCGTGATGCAGGTGTCCTTGATGATTTCATCGTCGAAGTTCAATGTCAGCGTTCCCTCCTTCGAGACGAGCAGGGCGAGAAACGCGGAGAGATTGCGGGCGTACATCTGGCTGGCGTGCTGCGGTGTGCTCGCCGCCAGGTTCGTCCGGCCGATGATCGTCACGCCGTGCTGCACGACGTCCTCGCCCCTGTGCGTGAGCGCGCAGTTGCCACCCATCTCGGCGGCCAGATCGACGATCACGCTGCCCGGCTTCATGGCGCGGACCATGTCCTCAGTGATGAGAATCGGGGCCGGCTTGCCCGGGATGAGCGCCGTCGTGATCACGACGTCGGTGTCCTTGAGCCGCGCGCGAATCAGCTCCAGCTCGCGCCGGTGCTGCTCTTCGGACATCTCCTTGGCGTACCCGCCTTCTCCCTCGGACGCGAGATCGGAGACGTCGGCGGCCACGAACTTGGCGCCGAGACTCTCGACCTGCTCCTTCACGGCGGGGCGCACGTCGAAGGCCTCGACCACGGCGCCGAGCCGCCGCGCGGTGGCGATCGCCTGGAGGCCGGCGACACCGGCGCCCAGCACAAAGACGCGTGCCGGGGCGACCGTCCCGGCGGCGGTCATCAGCATCGGGAAGAACTTGCCGAGCGCGGTGGCGCCCAGCAGGACCGCCTTGTACCCGGCCACCGTGCTCATCGACGAGAGCACGTCCATGGACTGCGCACGCGTGATGCGGGGCAGCAGATCGAGGCTGAAGGACGTCACGCGGCGGCCGGCCAGGGCCCGCACCACCGCGGGATTCGTGAAGGGTTGGAGGATGCCGATCGTGACGACGCCCTCGCGCAGGGCCGTCGGCTCGGCCGGCGGCTGGACGGTGAGCACCACGTCGGCGCCGAACACCTGCGCCCGGTCGCCGGCGAGCTCGCATCCCACCGCACTATACGCGTCGTCCAGAAAACCGGCCGCCGTCCCCGCGCCCCGCTCTATCCGCACGGTGAGGCCTTTCCCGACCAGCCGTTTAGCGGCGTCCGGCGTCAGGGCCACCCGGGTTTCGCCCGGCGCGGTCTCTTTTGGGACAGCTATGATCACCGCTGCTCTCCTTGATGGTAGTTGATCAGGGCCGCGAGTTCCGGTCGCATCCGGCTGCCGAAGATGCGGCTGGCCGGGACCGTGAGGACCTGGGGCCGCGTGCCCGGCGCCCCACGCGGCCCGTCGGCGCCGGGCCGCCCATCGGGTCCATTGGCGCCCCGGGGACCCGCCTCACAACGCCGCGGATCGCCCTGCGCCGCCCCACCCTCTCCTCCCGCCCCACCCTTGCCTGCCCGGCCCCCGGCGCCGCCCTCGCCGCCCTC
>JBFGDF010000057.1:0-17415 GCA_041580775.1 Gemmatimonadales bacterium | reverse complement strand
GTCGCGACCCGTCGCCGCCGCCGCGCGCAACTCCGCGAAGGTCCGCTCCACGCCGCGCGCCGCCTGGTGGCTCCGCGCCGCCACGTCCGCCTCGACCGCCTCGAACGCCAGGTACGCCTCGAGCGCCTTGCCCTGCGCCACGTCGAGCTGCTGCTCGGCGGCGAGCCGCTCCACCACGAGCACCATCGAGTCCACCTGCCGCACCGCGCGCCGGACGGCCAGCGATCGACTGCCGCCCAGCGCCTCGGCGGCGGGCGCGGTGCGCGCGTAGGCCACCGCGGCGTCCGGCACCGGGCTCCCAGTGCGGGCCTCCAGCAGCGCGGCCAGCGCATCGTCACTCACGCCAGCCAGGTACGCGAAGTCGCTGAACACGATGTCACAACCACGACACTCGCGCGCCACCCACCGTTCACCGGCCGTGCGGTCGGCCGTGCGGTGCCGCAAACCGGCGGCGTAGAGCGCCACGGCCCAGCGTTCCTGCACGGAGAGCGATGCCTCGAAGCCCGGCATGCCGGTGCCGGCCACGCCCACGGAGATCTTGCGGAAGAACTCGAGCGGCGTGGTGCCGCTGAGCACCGCCCGGTCGGTCAGATCCGATGGCGGCGGGTCGAGCGCCACGCCCGCCGGTCCGTCGCCGCTGCCCGTCTCGCCATGACACTGCGCGCACGCGCGCCGGTAGATCCGGGCTCCGAGCCCGAGCGACGGGGCGGCCTGGGGCATGGGATCGAGCGCGATGCCGAGGCCGTCGGCGAGCACCCGGCGCAGACTCTCCACGTCGTCGCGGAGGTCGTGGGCCGAAAGCAGTCGCGCCGTGCGGGCGAGGAGCGTGTCGAGGGGGACCGCTGCAGGCCCGCGCACCGCATCCGGGAGCCGGTCGGTCAAGCTGCGGGCTTCGGTGAGGAACAGGCGGGCCTCGGCGAGCTCGTCCTGGCTCACCACCCGCCCGTCCGTGACGCCGAGGGCGTACTCGTCGACGGCGATCGTGGCGAGCGCGGCGATGCGGCGCGCGATGGCTGTGGGATCGTCCTGCGCGGCGAGGGATCCTTGCAGGGCGAGTGTGACCGAAGCCGTCGCCATGAGCCAGCGTGGGCAGAAACTGAGAATCATTCTCAAGTAGTGAGGACGTCGAATCCTAGAGCGTTTTGATCGGGATTGCAACGGGTCAGACCACCAGCGCGATCGCGGCCGCCAGGTCGTCCGTGTGGGTGAGGGAGATCAGCACGACGCCGCCGCCGAGCGCGGCGAGCCGGGCGGCGGCGCGGCCGGTGAGTTGGATGGCGGGGCGGCCGTCGCCGTCGCGCGTGACCTCGATTTCCTGCCAGCCGATGCCGCGCGCATCTTCGGTGCCCTGCAACGCCTTGTAGACCGCCTCCTTGGCGGCGAGTCGCGCCGCGACATGCCGCGCCGGCACCGCCATGCCCAGGCAGTAGTCCCGCTCGCGCGACGTGAGCAGGCGTTCGAGCGCCCGATCGCCGTGGTGATCGAGCAGCTTGGCCACGCGCTCGACGGTCACCAGATCGATCCCCACCGCGTGCCCGCTCACGGCGACCGCGCCACGAACACGCGCCGGCGCAGCACCTGCCCACCCACTTCGAGCACCGCGAGGTACGCCCCGTTCACCACCGGCTGGCCGCCGGTCGTCACCACGTCCCAGCCCACCTGCCCATCGAGCGCCGGCGCGGTCACCCGGTACACGAGCGCGCCGGCGAACGTGAACACCGACAGCCGCGCGTCGCCCGTCACGGGCGCCCACGTGAAATACAGGCGCCCCGACCGGACCGGATTCTCGGAGACATTCAGCGTGCCGTTCGCCACGGTGATGTCGGCGGCGGCGGGCGTGCCGACCACGTGGAGCGCGTCCACGCGCCACGTCATCTGCCGGGCCACGAAGCGGAGCCGCACCCGGTTGGCGGCGGGGAGTGGCGCGGTCACCGGATACCACTCCGGCGCGGCACCGGCGATGAGGGCGAGCGGCACCCACGTGGCACCGTCGTCGAGCGAGTAGTCCACGCGGCCATACCGGTCGGGCAGGAACAGCGATCCCGTGTGCTGGGTCCAGAATGCAAGGTGCGGCGTGGTGACGGCGGAGAGATCCAGCGTGGCGGACACGAGCGTGTCGCTGAATCCGCGCCAGTGGAACCGCCCCTCGAGCGCGTACACGGAGTCGCGGGTCCACCCGGACCAGGCGGCGCTCGCGGTCTCGGCGCCTTCGGCGACGGCCACCGCCGCGCGGAGTCCGAATTCCGCCGCCGCCACGCGGATCCCCTCGGGCGCGGTGCCGAGCGCGCCACGCCAGCGCCAGCGGCGGGCGCCACGGTCCACCGAGTCGGCGACGAGCGGGACCGTGGTCCGGTTGGCGCCGCGCTGCAGCTCGACGCCGCGGGACGTCGGGCCGGGCGGGGCGGTGAGCCGGATCTCGGGCCACAGGGTCTCGAACGTCGGCGTGACCGTGCCCGTGTCCGCCGCCGCCGCGCCATCGAGCAGCGCCAACGCGAACGGCAGGTTGTCGGCGATGACCTGCGCGACGGCGGCGGAATCGTCCGGGAACAGGAACCCGTAGGCGGCGCCGCTCACACAGCAGCCCGCCGTGAGCTCGACCGTGAACGCCGTCGTGCCGTGCGCGCGGTACGCCCACTCGGTGTACTCGCCGTTCGTGGGGTAGAGCTGCCATCCCGGTCCGGGGTGATAGGTCGGGCGCGCCGTCTCGGGCAGCCCGTCGCGGATGGCCGGGGCCAGCGGCGTGCCGGCCAGCATGGCAAAGGCGGGCGCGTCGGGCGCGAGCCGTCCAGACGCGTGGCCGTAGGGATACAGGATCAGGTTGGTGTAGCTGTGATAGGAGATCGCCACGGCCGGCGGGTGGGCGGCGTGGAACGCCATGATCGCCTGCGTTTCCGGCTCGGACCCCGCGGCGGGCCCGCGATAGGTCTCCGCGGTGGTCACCGCGCTCGACCCGATGTCGTCGTAGCCCCAGAACCCCGGATAATTCCGGTTCAGGTCCACGCCAAACGAGCCGTCGGCGTTGGCCCGCCGGTTCGTGCGCCACAGCCGTTCCGCCTCGAACGAGTACTGGTAGCCGTCCGGATTCACGACGGGGATCACCCACACGTCGCGCGCGGCGAGCAGGGCCGCGCCCCCGGGGGTGGCGGGCAGCGAGTCGAGCAGGTAGGCGAGCAGTCGGAGCGTCATCTCCACCGAGATCCACTCGCGCGCGTGATGCGCCCCCAGGTACAGCACGTTGGGCCGCTCGGGCGCGTCGGTGGGGGAACCGACCTTCACGGCCAGGATGGGTCGGCCTTCCCACGAGGCGCCGATGGAATCCACGGTGACGGGGCGGCCGGCGGCGACGAGTCCGTCGAGCCGCGCGCGCACCGCGGTGAAGTCGCGGAAGTTGGCGGCGGGCGCGCGCGGCGCGGGCAGCGGCAGCGGCGCGGCCACGAGCCCCTGCCCCGCGAGCGCGGCGCGCTGGCTCGCGGTGGTCACGATCACCGCGTAGTCGGTGCCGCCGATGCGCTCGACGCCGGCGACCTCGTAGCCCGCGCGGTGGAGCGCGTCCAGGATCGGGAGCGAGTCGAGCCGCACGTGGGTGAGCGCCAACTGCTGCGCGCCCGCCGGGGTCGCGAGGGCCACGGCGAGCGCGAGCACGAGTGCTGCCCCTCTCACGAGAACCATGCCCACACCTGCCGTAGCCATTCCGGTGCGGCGACGTAGCCGCCCAGCACGAGCCCGAGCCAGGTGGCAGCGGCGAGCGAGGGGACGCCCACCGCGGCGACGGGCCACAGCGGCCGCCGCCACCGCGTCAGCGCCTCGGCCACGGCGTCCCAGCGCCCCAGCTCGGCGGTCACCTGTTCCTCGAGCGCGAGCCAGGCGGCCTCCAGTCGTCGCGCCGCGGTGAGCACGGCGTCCTGCCAGTCACCGAGCGCCGTACGGTCGGCGGCCATGGCGTCGCGGAGCCGGGCCGCCTGCGCATGGAGGGTATCGAGCGCCGGCACCAGCATGGCGCCCGCCGCGCCGATCCGGCTGCTCACGCCACGCAACTCCACCGGATCGAGCAGCACCTTGCGGCGATAGCGTCGCGGCATGCGCGCCGCCCATGCCTCCACGTCGAGCCGGGCATTGACGCGCTCCACGACGGCGGTCGCGATGCCGTTCACCGTGCGCTCCCAGGCATCGAGCCACGTGCGGGAGTCCAGTGCCTCGAGGGCCGCATCGCGCTCACCACCGGCCGCGAGCCGCCGCGCTTCGCCCGACGCATCGAGCAGGCGGGAGACGAGCTGGAGGCGAAACCCGTCGAGCGGCAGGTCGCCCGGCGGCCGCCCGCTCCCGGTGAGCGCCTTGCCCAGCGACGGGCCCAGCTCCGGGACCCGCACCGGCAGCAGGAGCTTCTGGCTGGTCATGCGTAGATGACGTCGAGGACCCGGGCCGGCTCCGAGAGATCCTCGAATACCGCGTACGCGCCCGCCGCCAGGAGGTCGGCGGCCGCGTAGGCGCCGGTGGCGACGCCGATCGCCCGGGCGTCGATGCTTCGCCCGCAGGTCATGTCCGCGGGCGTATCGCCGATGATCACGATCTCCGCGCCACGCGGCACGCGTCCCATGAGGCCGGCGGCACGCTCGGCCGCGATCGGCGGCAGGCGTGCGCGATCGTGGTGATCCGATCCGAAGGCGCCAATCCGGAAGCGTTCGTGGCGAATCCCCGCCGCCGCGAGCTTGAGCCGCGCCCCCTCGACGACGTTGCCGGTGACCAGCCCGAGCACGGCGTCGCCCCTGAGCTCCAGCAGCTCGAGCAGGACCTCGACCCCGGGATACACCACCGTTTCGCGTCCGCCGCCGGCGAGCTCCGCTTCGAGCAGCGTCACGTACCGCCGGCAGACCGCGGCAATCCGCGCCTCGTCGTGCTGGTCGGGATGGTTCGCGACGCCGAGCAGCTCGCGCACGATCTGGGGATCGGTCTTGCCGTCGAACCGCACGGCGTTGGGCGGGGCTTCCGCCCCCAGCTCGGCGAGGATCGCCGCGTGGATGGCGCGGCGCCCGGCGCCCCGACTGTGGAGCAGCGTGCCGTCGATGTCGAACAGAACCAGCTTCTTCATGGCCCCCGGAAGATAGTCCCGGCCCGGAGCCCGGAGGAGTCTAGGTCGCGGGCCCGCGCGGCCGTGCGGCACCGAGCGCCCGCTCGAGTACGCGCAGCAGCTCCGCTCCCTCGATCGGTTTCGCCAGGAACTCGACGCCGGTCGCCGCCACGCGCTGCTGGGCGGCGCGGTCGATCTGCCCGCTCAGCAGGATCACGGGCACGCGCGCGAGCGCGGGGTCGCGCCGCATCTCGTGAATCACGGCCGGGCCATCGAGCCCCGGCATCTGCATGTCGATGAGCGCCACGTCCGGGGCGCGCCGCCTGGCCAACGCGAGGCCCACGTCACCGTCCGCCGCCTCGAGACAGGCCAGGCCCGCCTGCCGCAGCAGGCGCGCGAGCGCGTCACGCACCGAGGGGTCGTCTTCCATGAACAGCACGCGTTGACGCCGTGGCAGCGCCGCGACCCGCACGGCTTCCCGCACGGTCATGGTGACATCCGCCGGCACCCACCCGTCGGTGCCGTAACTCAGCGCCTGGGGCGGCGGACCCGTCCCGCCCACCATGAGCGTCGGAATGTCCGCGGTGACCGGGGACCGTTGCAGCCGCCGGATGAACTCGAGCCCGTGCATGTCCTCGAGCTCGTGGCCCACGACGACCACATCGGGCTGGTGCTCGTCGGCGGCCGCGAGCCCGTCGGCCCCCAGCGTCACGGCGACCACGGTCTGGCACACGGCGTCGAGTTCGGCCGCGAGCAGCCGCGCAAAATCGGCATCCCGGTGCACGAGCACGACGCGGAGAGGCGGTGCCTCGCTCGCTCCAAGCGGCGCCCGTTCGGCCCTGTCCGCCCCCGCCCACGGCAGCCGGACGAAGAAGCGGGCACCTGCCCCAGGCTCGCTCTGCGCCCAGATCTGGCCTCCAAGCCGCTCCACGATGCCCTTGCTGATGTACAGCCCGAGGCCCGCCCCGCCGTGCTGGCGCGTGGACGACAGATCCAACTGGCGGAACTTGTCGAAGATCACGCTGATCCGTTCCGACGGGATGCCGGGTCCCTGGTCTTCGACCGCGATCACGGCGGCGAGTGGCTCGCGCCACCACCGCACCGTCACCTCGCTGCCGGACGGGGAGAACTTGATCGCGTTGGACAGCAGATTGACGAGCACCTGTTCCAACCGGTCCGCGTCGCCGATGACGGCTGTCTCCTCGGCGGGGGGGCGGTACTGGATCCGCACGTTGCGCTCGTCGGCAAAGCCGCGGACGGCCTCCAACGCGCTGTCCACGACCGGCGCCAGGGGAACGGGCACGGTCTGCATCACGAGCCGCCCGCTCTCGATCCGCGAGGCGTCCAGCATCTCGTCGACCAACTTGATCAGCCGGTCCATGTTGCGGAGCGCGATCCCCACGAACTCGCGCATCCCGTCGGTCACGGGGCCGGCCGCGCCACGGTTGAGCAGGCTCAACGATGTCTTGACCGAGGCCAGCGGCGTGCGCAGCTCGTGGCTCACCACCGAGACGAACTCGTCCTTCGCCGCCTGGGCCTCCGCCTCGGTGGTAACATCGCGATACACGACGATGTGGCCGAGCAGCTCGCCGTCCGCGCCGTGCACGGCGTCCACGAGCCGGCGGCAGATCGTGCGCTGGGGGAAGACGAACTCGACCTCGTCGTTCAGGGTCACGCCCTCCCGTGTGAGCGCGGTGCGCTGCGGCTCGAGGGCCGTCGCGTCGCGCAGCGCCCGGGTGAGCGAGCGCTCGACCTGCTCGAGCGGCGCGCCCGCCAGCACCTCCAAGGGGAGTCCCAGCAGCTCGCTCATGGGACGGTTGGCGTAGACGACTTTCCCCGCGGTGGTCATGAAGATGGCGGACCCGGCGGCCTCGATCAGCGCCTCGAGCCGGGCGTGCTCCCGCGCGAGCGCGGTGCCCTGCTCCCGAATCGTCGCGAGCAGCTTGGAGTAGCGCAGCGACGTTTCCAGCTGTCGTCCCAGCAGCACGGCCAGTTGGAGGTCCGCCTCCTGATAGGGCTCCGACTCCCGCGCACCCAGATTCAGCGTGCCGATGACCCGGCCCTCCAGGTGGAGCGGAACGATCAGGGCCGAGATGGCGGACTCGTCGTCCAGGCGGATCCCCTCCGTCCCACCGAAGTCGTCCACACGCATCGCCGCCCCGGTCTGCATGGCCTGTCCGGGAAGCCCGCTGCCGATGGGGAACGGGCGGGGATCGCTCGACACGAACCCGCCGCGCGCGGCGTCGTACAGCGTGGGGAGGTGGTAGTGCTCGCCGTCGTCGTCGAGCAGGGCGATGCTCGCGCGCCGGAAGTCGAGCACGCGGTGCAGCTTGGGGATGGCGGCCTCGAAGATTTCGCGGACATCGAACGTCGTGTTGATGAGCGACGCGAGCTCCGCGATCACCTCCAGCCGTGCGTGCACGGCCGCGAGCCGGGCCTCGACTGGCGTCACCGGGACCCACCCGGGAACGCGCCCGCGGCGTACGCGGCCGCGGCCTGTTCCAGCCGACGCAGCTCGTCGCGCGCCGCCGGCAGCTCGTCACGCCGCACCGCACCGCCACGCACCCATCGGTGCGCCCGGTCCTCGACGGCCCGGGCACAGGCGGAGACCTCCAGGGCCCCGAACGCGGCGGCTGTCCCCTTGAGCGAGTGGGCCCGCACGTGCAGCGTCTCCAGCAGGTCCCCCTGCTCGCCGCGGGCCAACCCCTCGAGTGCCGTCCGCAGTACGAGGAGCCGTTGCGGGAGTCCGTCGACGAACTCCCGAAGCACGGCCGCGAACGCAGCGTCGCGCTCGGCCCCGGACGGTCGGTTGGGATCACTCACGAGGTGGTTCCGCACAGAGCGGCGATCTGCGCCGCGAGGTCGTCCAGCTCGAACGGCTTGAACAGCACGCCGGCCGCGCCCACCGCCCGCACCTTGGCCTCGTCGAGCCGTTTCCGCGCGGTGAGGAACACCACGGGGATCGTGGCCGTCGCCGGATCTTGCTTCAGGCGGCGGCAGACCTCGTAGCCGTCCATGCCCGGCATCATGAGATCGACGATGACCGCGTCAGGCGCTTCCGCACGCACCAGCGCGAGCCCTGCGGCCCCGTCGGCGGCGACCGCGACCGCCCACCCGGCGGTGAACTCCAGCGTCACCTGGACGAGGCGACGCAAGTCGGCGTCATCGTCGATCACCACGACACGACGTTCTGGTGTCACGGGTCCGTGCCTATCCCCTTGGCATGTGGGCACTTGCCATTCGCGCGGGTCAGCACAAGTATTGCGTCTATGCTCCGGAAAATCTACGTCCTCGACGACGACCTCACGCACGCCAAGCTGCTCGCGGCGAACCTGAATCAGCCGGGCCGGATCCGGGCGCAGCCGTTCGAGCACGCGGACCCGCTGTTCGAGCGGTGTCGCGAGGAACCGCCGGACGCCGTGATCACGGACCTCGTCATGCCGGGCACCGACGGCATCGCAGTCACGCGCACGCTGCGCGCGAAGGATCCGTTCCTGCCGATCTTCGTCCTCACCGGCCACGGGGACATGCAAAGCGCGATCGAGGCGCTCAAGGCCGGGGCGACCGAGTATCTCACGAAGCCGGCCAACATCGACGAGCTGATGACGCTGCTCACGCGCGCGCTTGCCGAGCGTCCACTCAAGGAAGTCGCGGTGTCGCTCGAGCAGCGGCGCAAGGCCGAATTCGCGGTCGGCGCCATTCTGGGCGCGCATCCCCGGATCGTCGAGACGCGCCGGTTCGTCGAACGGATCGCCGGGATCCCCCGCCCCACGGTCCTGCTGCTCGGCGAGAGTGGCACCGGGAAGAACCTCGTGGCCCAGGCAATTCACTACTCGAACCCGCACACGACCGGCCGGTTCATCGAGCTCAACTGCGCCGCCCTGCCAAGTCACCTGTTGGAATCGGAGCTGTTCGGCCATCAGAAGGGGGCGTTCACCGACGCGCGGGAATCGAAGCGCGGACTGATCGAGGTGGCCGACGGCGGGACCCTGTTCCTGGACGAGATCGGCGACCTGTCGGCGGAGCTGCAGGCCAAGCTGCTCAACTTTCTCGAGTCGCGCCGGTTCCGCCGGGTGGGAGGCACCGAAGAACAGGAGGTGAGCCTGGGGATCATCACCGCCACCAACCGCGATCTGGGACAACTCGTGCAGGCCGGGACGTTCCGCGCGGATCTCTACTACCGCATCAGCGTGGCGGTGCACACGCTGCCGCCGTTGCGCGAGATCCGGGAGGACATTTCGATTCTGGCAAACCACTTTCGCGAGGTGTTCAACCGGGAGTTCGGCCGGGACGTGCAGTCGGTCGACGCAGAAGTGCTCGAGGCGCTCGGTCGCTGGCACTGGCCGGGGAACGTGCGCGAGCTGCGGAACGTGCTGGAGCGCGCCATGATCTTCGCCAGTGGCCCGGTGCTCACGCGCAAGGAGCTGCCAAGCCTGGGAGACGGGCACGCGGCCGCCCCGTCCGGCAGCGGTGCGAGTACCGTCGCGGTCCCGAAGGACCTCTCGCTCGCGGACGTCGAGAAGCTCTACATCCGCGAGACTCTGGCCGCGCACGACAACCAGATCCAGCAGGCGGCGGACGTGCTGGGGATTTCGCGCAAGAACCTGTGGGAGAAGCGCAAGAAGTACGGGCTGGACTGAGGCCAGAACCGATCGGCCGTTACCGCGCCGGTTACCATTGGTAACTCCTCCCGCGCCCAACCGCCCACCGATCGCCTAAGTAATTTCCCTACAACATCTTACGATACCAGTCAGCGGGCACGAGATCTGCGTTCCCGGGTGTCCGGGTTCGCATGCACTTGCGCCGGTCGGCGGACACGCCGGGGCACGGGTCGTCTTGAGCGGGAGTGGCGGTTGGCACTGGTCTGGGGCACGATGCAGGCGCGGCGGCGAGCGCCGGGGCGCGGGTTCCCGGTGGCGCTGCCGTTCGCCGTGCTGGCGCTCGTTGTACTGTCCCACCCCACAACGCTGCCGGCACAGGTCTGCGGCATCCCGGGCAAGGACGGACCCGGCGGCGTGCTCAGCGGCGTCGTCAACACGTACTACCCAGGCCTCACCGCCAGCCTCTCCGCCGGCGCCACGTCGATCTCGATCGGCACCGCGACCGGCGCGTCGGTCTCCATCACACCGGGTGACCTGCTGTTGATCGTGCAGATGCAGGACGCCGCGATCAACTCCACCAACACCAGTGCCTACGGCGCGAACAACGGCACCGGGACGGGGTCCACCAACATCAACAACTCCGGCCGCTACGAGTACGTCACGGCGACAAACTCGGTGGGCCTGGGCGGCGGTACGGTCACCATCCGCGGGACGGGCGCGGGGAACGGCCTGGTGTACGCGTACACCAACGCGGCGGCCTCCGGAACCCAGGGGCAGCGGCGCTATCAGGTGATCCGGGTGCCGCAGTACTCCAGCGCCACGTTCAGTTCGGGACTCACCGCCGGGTACTGGAACGGGACCACGGGCGGCATTCTCGCGCTCGACGTCGCGGGCACGCTCACCCTCGGCGGCACCGTCAGCGTGGACGGGAGGGGTTTTCGCGGCGGTTCCGGCCGAGGGTTGACCGGTGGCGGCGGCGGCTCGAATGCCGACTACCGCAACCTCGCCTCGAACAACTACCACGGCACGAAGGGCGAAGGGATCGCGGGCACGCCGCGGTACGTGGCGGACCAGGTGACCGCCGCGCAGATCGACAACGGGGTAGAGGGCTATCCCAACGGCAGCACCGCGCGCGGCGCGCCGGGCAACGCTGGCGGTGGCGGGACGGACGGTCGGCCAAGTGCCAACGACGAGAACTCGGGCGGCGGTGGGGGCAGCAACGCCGGCGCCGGCGGCCGCGGCGGCAACTCGTGGAACTCCAACCTCACCATCGGCGGGCTTGGCGGCGCGGCCGTTGCCGTCGCGCCGGCTCGAGTGATTCTCGGCGGTGGCGGCGGTGCGGGCTCCCGCAACAACTCGAGCGGAACGGCGAGCCACGGCGGCGCGGGGGGCGGAATCGTGCTGATTCGTACCGGCAGCGTGGCCGGTACCGGCACGATCACCGCCAACGGCCTGGCGGGAAACACCCCCCAAAACGACGGCGGTGGGGGCGGCGGGGCGGGCGGCAGCGTGCTGGTCTTCGCGCAAACCGGTGGCCTTGGCGGCCTGACCGTCCAGGCACGGGGCGGGGCGGGTGGCAACGCTGATGTCGGCGGGGCTCTCCACGGACCCGGGGGCGGTGGCAGCGGCGGGTACATCCTGCTGTCCAGTGCGGCCGCCGCGGACGTGTCGGGCGGGGCCGCCGGCTATACCGTGAGCCCGGGCACCCTATACAGCGCCACGGCCGGCGCCGCGGGCTCGTCGTCTTCGACGCTCACCGCCGGCCAGATTCCCGGCGCCTCGCCGAGCGCCGCCTGCGTCCCGGCCCTCACGGTGACGAAGACCACGTCGACCCCCGCGGTGGTCAACTCGCCCACGGGCACGACGGCGACCTACACGATCGTGGTCGCGAACGCGGCGGGCCGCGATACGGCGCGAACCGTGACGATCACCGACACGCTGCCCGCCGGCTTCACGTTCGCGTCGAGTTCCACGCCCGTGCTGAGCGGCGGCGCCTCGCGGCCCAGCACGACAAGTCCCACGGCCGGGTCGCCTGTGCCCACGTGGAGCACGTTTACGATCCCCGGCGGTGGCAGCGTGAGCCAGGCGTTCGTGGTGAACGTCGCCGCAACGGCCCCGAACGGCACGTACCAGAACCCGGCGCGCGCGTTCTACCTCGACCCCGGTCGCACCGCCGTCAACGGCACGACCAGCGCGGCCTACGCCCCCGGCTCGAGCACGGCCGAGGACGTGACCGTCTCGGGTACCTCGATGGGCACCGTGACGGGCTCGGTCTTCGATGACGGCAACGGCGACGGCGTGCGCCAGGGAGGGGAACCCGGGATCGCCGGGGTCACCGTCGTCATCACCGACGCAACCGCCGCCACGCAGTCCGTGACGACCGACGCGAACGGCAACTACAGCGCCGTCGTACCGGCGGGCGCCACCACCGTCACCGTCACGCCGCCGGCGGGCGCCACACTGACCACCGGGAACAACCCGCAGACGGTGAGTGTGCCGGCCGGCGGGAGCCAGGCGGCGACAGCGGTGGGGTTCCGACTTCCCATCGACCTGTCGGTGAGCGTGCTGGGGGCTCCGGACCCGGTGCCCTTCAGCGCCAACGTGACGTTCACCGTCACCGTCACGAACCTCGCAAGCGGCAGCGGCAGCGCGACGAGCGTGCAGCTCATCGACACCCTGCCCGCCGGGGTCACGTTCGTCTCGGCGACCCCCAGTCAGGGCACCTGCTCGGGAACGGCCGTGGTCACGTGCGCGCTCGGGTCGATGGCCAACGGCGGGAGCGCCACCGTCACGATCGTCGCCAAGGTGATGGCAACCGGCTCGCTCACGAATGTCGCCCGCGTGACCGCCACGCAGGCCGACCCGAACCTCGCGAACAACCGCGCCACGCGGACGGTTACCGGCATTCCCGCCATCGTCCGGGACCAGTTCAGTGCGATCTCGTACGCCGGGAACAACGGCAACGTGAACTGGACGGCACCCTGGCTGGAGGTGGGCGAGACCACGAGCCCCACCGGTGGGAACATCCAGGTGGTCTCGAGCGGCTTCTGCGCGTCCGGCAACTGTCTGCTCATCGGAGAGGATGGCAGGGACATCAACAACCGGTACGTCTATCGGTCGGCCGACCTGTCCGGCGCCACGTCAGCCGTGCTCAGTTTCGATTATCGGCGACGGCAGTGGGGCGGCAACTCCGGCAGCGTGACGCTCCAGGTATCCGGCAACGGTGGTGTCAGCTGGGTGTCGCTCCGCACCTTCTCGTTCCCCGGTGAGGACGCCAGTCAGACCGCGCTGGTCTGTAACATCTCGCCATATGCCGCGTCGAACACGATGATCCGTTTCATCGGCTCAGGGGGAAACGTCGAGAGCGGCGTGTATCTGGACAACGTGCAGATCGAGTTCTCGGACCAGCCGCCGATCGGCACCGGCTGCACCGATGGCGGACCCTCCCAGCTCGCGTTCGTCGTGGAGCCCAGCAGCACGCCCGTCAATCAGGTCATCCAGCCCTCGATCCAAGTGGCGGTCCAGGACGGCTGGGGCCGCACGGTGACGAGCGCGACGAACGCGGTGACCCTGGCCCTGGGGGCCAACCCGAGCTTTGCGACGCTTGGCGGGACCACGACCGCAAATGCCGTCAACGGGATTGCCACCTTCGCCAATCTGTCCGTCGACAACATTGGGACGGGCTTCACGCTGGTCGCGACGGCAACGGGATTGACCGGCGCCACGAGCACACCCTTCAACATCACGCATATCTGCTACTCCGCTCCGGGCGGCGGACCCGTCTTCTACCAGGCGTTCACGGAGGCGTGGAGCGCGACGAATGTGACCTCGCTGGACGTTCCCACGACCTGCGGCACGTCAGCGGGCGATCTCCTGATCGCGGTCGTCAGCACGAACGGCGATCAGAGCGGCTCGCTGGCCCCGCCGGCTGGCCAAGGATGGCAGCTGCTCAACCGCCAGTCCACCGGCGGCTTCTTCCCGGCGACGCAAGGCGTCTGGTGGAAGATCGCCGGCCCTGGTGAGCCGGCCAGCCACCAGTTCACGTGGGCGGGTGGGGAAGAAGCGTACGGGTTCATGATGCGCTTCACGGGACACGACCCCACGACACCCATCGACGCCAGCGCGTTTCAGACGGGAGCGGACGCGTCGCCACTCAGTCCCTCGGTGACGACGACGGTCGACAACACGCTCGTCCTGCGCGTGGGGACATTTCATGGAGCGAGCGTGACCGTGGACCAGCCCGGCCTGCCGGGACACGTGCCCATCACCATGGACTTCAGTTCCAACGACTCTTTCGGGTTCGGCGCGGTGTCCGCTGGTGCAGGGCACTTCTCCCCACAGACTCCACAGGGACCGACGGGAACCGCAGCATTCGCGCTCACCGCCAGTCAACGGTGGGCGGCTGGGACCATCGCGATCCGGCCCGGTGTCAGCTACGGGGTCTCCGTGACGCCTGACGGCACCGCAACGTTCGACCGCCTCCCCACCAACGGCACGAGCTACTCGTTCACCTTCACGATCGTGAATGTCTCGAGCGTGCCCCAGCCGTTCGACCTGTTCGCGTTCCTGGCCGACGGCGGCGCCTCGTTCCTCTCGGTGGATTCGATCACGGGAGCCACGGTGAGCCGCGGCGCGGTGCCCGACTCCGCCAGGCTCGCGGCGCTGGGTGTCAACGACAGCGCCAACGCGACGGTGTGGTACAGTGCTGCCCTCGTCCCGGTCGGGGCGCAGGACTCGCTCTATCTCACGGCCCGCGCGGTGGGCAGTGCCACCGCCACCGACTCGGGCTGGGTGCACGTCCGGATCATCCGTCCCGATCTATCCGTCGCCAAGGGCGTAAACCCCAACGGCACGCAACCGCCCGGGACGGACCTCACCTACTCGATCACGCTCACGAACATCGGCACGGCCGAAGCCGTCGACGTGGTGAACGTGGATTCCCTGCCGCCGGAGTTGCGGCTCAAAGTCGGCAGCGTGACCGAGACCCTGCCCGCCGGCGTGACCGTCACCGTCGCGTACTCCAACGACGGCGGCGCGACGTGGGCCTACACCCCCGTGTCGCTTGGCTGCGGCGCGCCCGCTGGCTACGACGGGTGTGTCAACCGGATCCGCTGGACCCTGCTCACCAGCCTCAGCGCCACCGCGCCGGACAACGTGGCGACGTTCCAGTTCGTGGCGCAGATCAGGTAGCCACCTGCCGGGACCGGTTACCGCGCCCGTTACTACCGGTAACATCGCGCGAAGCGGTTCACGCCGGCAGCCACAGCTTGAAAACAAACAAGTCGTTGTCGAACAATCAGTTGCAGCTGTGCCGAGGCCGGGCCTGACGGCGGCACGCCTCCTGCCATTTGCCCACCCCGAGGACGACCAAGTTCGAGGGATCACCAGATGGTGTTGAGCTGCCCGCAGTGCCACATGAGCGCGACCTACGTCCGGGGGGATTTCTCCGGCAAGTGGGTCGTCTGCCATCACTGCGAGGTCCCGTTTACTTGGCGGACGGTCAGCAATCCGAGGAGCCCGAAGGGGCCCGAGGCGGACCGCAAGGCACCGATGAAGGAGAAGACGGGATGAAGACCCTGCACCGGATGTGGCTGCTGGCGTTCGCCGTGATGATCAGCGGCACCCAGGTGGCCGCCCAAGAGACGAAGCCACAGGCGCTCGTGATCACGGCGGAGAACCTCATGGCGGGCGACGCGCGTCATCAGGAACTGCCGGACTCGACCGCGCTGCTCCCAGGCGACGTCGTCCACTTCCGCCTGCTGTTCACCAATGTCAACGAGTTCCCGGTGCAGCGGGTGGAGTTCAAGGACCCCATCCCCACGGGACTCCGCTACGTGGCGTCGTCGGCCAAGGTCGATCGCGCCGACATCCTGGTGGAGTACTCCATCGACGGCGGGGAGACGTTCTCCGCGCAGCCGATGATCGAGGTGATCGAAGACGGGCGTCCGGTCATGCGGCCGGCCCCCGCGGAGCGCTACACGCACATCCGGTGGCTGGTGCAGGGCTGGGTGCAGCCCGGCGCCCAGGTCACCGCCGAGTTCCAGGCCAAGCTGCCGGACGCGCAGCAGCCACCCGCGCCGGAGCGGACGCAGTAGGCGCCCCCTGGGCAGCACACACGCAGAGACTCGAGAGAGCGAAAGGACCTTAGGAGGCCACCATGCAGTGGAACTGGACGCACACGCTTCGCACCCTGGCGCTACTGGGGGTCGCGATTGCCCTGGCCGCGCCGCCCGCAGCGGCGCAGACGCCGGAAGGGACCGTCATCACGAATACGGCGGTCGTCAACTATCAGGACGCGAATTCGCGCGCCTACACGCCGGTCTCGGCGCAGGTGTCGATCACGGTCGGGTTCAAGGCCGGGCTCAACACCGTCGCCGGCGCCGCCACCGTGACCCCGGCGTCGCCCAGCACCAACCAGACGATGACGTTCACGATCAGCAACATCGGGAACGGCACCGATCAGGTGCAGGTGTCGCAGAACAACTCGAATCCGGCGGTGATCACCACCCTCCGCTACCAGATCAACGGCGCAGGGCCGACGTACAATACGCTCGCGGACCTGAACACCGCGCTCGCGGCCCTCGACATCACGGGGATCACGGGATCGGTCACGATCAGCGTGATCTACAACGTGCCCGACGGGCAGGGTGGGGCGTTCACCGACTACACGCTCACCGCCACCTCGGTCCGTGACCCGCTGGTGTCCGACGGCGACGTGACGCGGGTGTCGCCCCCGGCGGCCTACAGCGTGGCCGTGAGTCCGGACAGCTCGAGCCCGCGGGCCGAGCGGCTGCCGGCCAACGGCTATGCGTTCACCTTCTACGTGAAGAACACCGGCAACATCACGGAGAACTTCACCCTCGCGACGTCGGTGAGCGGCGCGGTCATCACCGTGGTCGGCTTCAACCCGGCCTCGCCCGTGAGCATTGCGTCGGGTGACTCCGTGGCCGTGACGGTCGACTATAACATTGCCGAGGTCGCGGTCGGGAGCCTGGACCGGCTCACGCTCACCGCCACCTCGGTGACGTCGCCGGCCGCCACCGACGACGGGTTCCTGGACATGATCGTGGTCCGTCCGACGATCACGATCGCCAAGGCGGTGTTCGCGCCGGACTCGCTCACGGCCCTCGCGGGCACCGTGAAGCCGGGCGACGTCATCTGGTATCGGGTCCTGGTGACCAACGCCGGAGACCGTGATGCCTCGGCCGTCGTGGTCACGGACTCACTGCCGGAAGAGCTGACGTTCGGTCTCCTCGCGCCGGACAACGGCTCCGACTGGACGCTGTCCTACTCGGGCGGCCTCGGCGGCACGGTCTCGGCCAGCCTCGGCGTGGCACTCGCCCCGGCCGTCAGCCGGCACTTCTGGATCCGCGCGACGGTGCGGTAGCGCCGCACCGCGCCCGGGCGCAGCACGTTCCACTGCAGGCGGAGGGTTTCCGGTCGGCGACGACCGGGAGCCCTCCGTCGCGTTTCCGACCTCGCCACCCCCCAGTCGACACCCAGGAAGGCCGTTACCGACACCGTTACCGACGGTAACGGACGTGCTGCGCGGCCGAATTTGATGGCTACTTAACTGTCAATAATACAATCACTTATGACTCGATCGAGCGACGTGTCCGCGGCATGTCCCCTGCTCTATAACGCGCGCGCGGGGACCCCAAGAGAGCCGGAGACGACATGCGGCACGAGCGGCAGGGCAACGACGGGAGGCGGGGGCTGGCTGGGACGCGGGCCGCCCTGCTCGCCCTC
>JBFGDF010000056.1:0-17417 GCA_041580775.1 Gemmatimonadales bacterium | reverse complement strand
CCTTTCTCCCACACGAGCTCAACCGCTACCAGCCGGTCACGTCCAGGAGCGGCTCTGGATGGAGCCCATCCGGGGGATCCTGGCCCGCCCAGGTCTGTCCGTTGGCCACGAGCGCGTTGCGCACCTGGAGCGGCGACGGCCGTGTGCCGTTGGCGGCGACGTACTGGGCGACGTAGAGCGCGGCGGCTCCCGCCCCGTGCGGTGACGCCATGGACGTCCCGCTGATGGTGTTGTAGCCACCGTTCAGCCAGGTGGACTTGACCGCCACACCGGGCGCGATGAAGTCCACGTCTGCTCCGAAATTACTGAACCCGGCCGCCTGTTCCTGATCGTTCATCGCCGAGACGGTGATCACCTCGTCGTACGCGGCGGGGACGAACCCGGCCGCGTCGGCGCCACTGTTGCCGGCCGCCACGACGTAGGTGACGCCGGCCGCGACGGAGTTGCAGATCGCGAGGTGCTCGGCGTCGCCGGTGATGGGCGAGCAGTCGAGGGGATCGATTGGGTGATCTTGATCGCTCCCGCCACCCCCCAGGCTCATGTTCGCCACGTCAATCTCGGCGGCGTTCGCGGTCACGTAGTCGATCCCGGCGACGATCGCGTCGCCGAAGCAGAGGCCGAACACGTTGCACACCTTGACCGTCCAGATACGGGCGGTGCCGGCCACGCCGACGGCGTTCCCGTTGTAGTCGCGCGCGCCCGCCGTGCCGGAGGTGTGCGTCCCGTGCCCGTTGAAATCGTCTGGCGACGGCTCAAAGGGATCGAAGCTCACCGCCTGATGGACGCAAAGGTCCGGATGGTCGAGGTCCGCCCCGCTGTCCAGGATCGCGATGTCGATATCCACGGGGTTCTTGTCCCAGGTCGGGCTCGCCGTGACGTTGACGCTGACGAGACCCCAATACCCCGGGTCGGTGGAGATGTCGTCATGCGTGGAGCCCGGTGACCCCTGATTGCAGCTCGGGCCCGGCGGGGGCGGCGGTGGAGGCGGCGGGCATTTCTTGCCTTTGCACGGCTTGTCGCCGCCGCCGGGGTTGTGGCCCGGCTTGTGACTCTGGGGGCTCTGCTGGACCTGTAACTGGAAGACCTTGACCGGCTCGACCCACCGGACCAGCGGATTCTGCTGGAGCGCGCGCAGCGCGGCTTCGGGCAGCGCCGCCGAGAAGCCGGTGAGACCTGACCGGTAGGTGAATCGCGGCGCCACGCCGACCTGGGCGGCGAAGGCGTCGGGATCGAGGCCGTCCTGCAGGACCACGATGTAGCGCCCCTGCGCCGAGCTCTGGCTGAACGTGGGACCGCTCAGCGTATCGGTGGACCTCGTCGGCACGTCGCAGGCGAGGGCCAGCACGCCCAGCGCCGTGGCCGGGAGCGCGAACCGCAACAATCCATTCATGGCTCCTCCTTCTCGGAGAGAATGTCTCGGCCGGGCGACGAAGCACCAGACGCCCGACACCGCATCGTTGGCACCGAACGCGACACGGGGTCGCGAGAACCGCGACCCCGTGTGTGCTTCCCGTCGCTAGAGTGGTTGTACGTTCAGTCGCCCGAAACACTGCCCGCTCACCGGCTGGCCGTCGGGCCGGCAGGCGTTGGGCAGATCGTTGGTCGTCCACAGGTCGGCCACGTCGATCAGCGCCTGCTCCGCCTGCGTCGGCGTGGCGCTCAGGTTGTCCTGGAGGTAGATGATCGCGGCGCCCGCCGTGTGCGGCGCGGCCATGGACGTCCCGCTGATCGTATTGTAACCGCCGTTCAGCCAGGTGGACTTCACCCCGACGCCCGGTGAAGCGATCGTCACCGGATGGCCGAAGTTGCAGTTGGCGTCGTTGTCGCTCGTGTTGCTCGACGTCGTGGTGATCGCCCCGTTCGCCCGCTTCGTGTTGCCATCGCTGCCGTTGACGGCATTGATGGCGTCGTCGCCGACCCGTGCCGGCGACACGGTCTGGGCGTCCGCCGGGAAGAAGCAGGCGCCGAACACGCCGTTGCCCGCGGAGATGGTGTAGATCACTCCCGCGTTCACCGACCGGCGCACGGCGGTGTCGAGCGCGTCACTCGCGCCGCCACCCAGACTCATGTTGGCCACCATCGCGGTCCCGGGACTGGCGTTCTTGCGCGCGGTGACCTCGTCGATCCCGGCGATGATCGCGTCGTTCGGACAGCTCCCGCCGCTGTTGCACACCTTGAAGCCGTGGATCTTGGCGCCAGGGGCCACACCCACAACCCCACCCGCGGGACCGCCATCGATCGCCGCCGCGGTGCCGGCGGTGTGCGTGCCGTGCCCGTGGTCGTCCTCGCCCGACGTGCAGCCGACCAGGAAGCACACGGTCTCGACGACGTTGAGGTCCGGGTGGTCGCTATCGACGCCGGTGTCGATGCCGAAGAACTCGGCCTTCATCTGGCAGTCGGCGCCGTTGCCGCGCACGCCCTTCCACTTCGCGTTCTGGTCAGCCTTGACCTTGACGATGCCCCAGAGCCCGGGGTCGCTCAGGCCGTCGTGCACGCCGTTGTCGGGGCACTCGCCCGGCGGGGGCGGGGGCGGCGCGGCATCCGTCGTCGCCTCCGCGATGTTCGAGTAATCCGAGTTGCCGCCCGCGTTGAACGCCCGCACCCGGTACCGGTAGGTCGTGCTGGCCGCGAGCCCCATGTCGTTGTAGCTCGTCGTGTTCGCCGCGGTCTCCGCGATCTGCGCGAAGTTCGTGCAGCCCGCGTTCTGGCAGCGCTCGATCCGGAAGCCGTCCTCATTGGTGGCGTTGTCGGTCCACAGGAGATTGATCTGGCTCGACGAGGCCGTGGTGGCCGTCAGCCCGCTCGGCCCGGCCGGCGGATCGGGCGGCGGCGGAGGTGGCGGGGGCGGAGCGTCCGGGTTGGTCCTGGCGCACGCGATGTTCGAGTAGCCGGAGAACTCCGTCTTCTTCCCCTTCTGCTTGTAGTCCCGCACCCGATAGCAGTATTCGGTGTCGGGTGTGAGGCCGCTGTCGCGGAACGTCGTGACGTCGGATCCCACCTGCCCGACCTCCGCGAAGGATCCGGTCTGACCCAGCCGGCGCTCGATTCGGGACCCGGTTTCCCCGTTCGAGTTGTCCTGCCAGGCCAGATCGATCTGCGTCGTGTTCACCGTCGTTGCCGTCAGGTTGGACGGCGCGCTGAGCGCCCCCATGGGGAACGCCGCGGCCGCCAGCCGCAGGCCGGCGAACCCGGTGGTGAACGACGCGGGTTGCACGCGTGCCGCAGGCGTCCGCAGGCGCTCGTGCGTGTCGATGTAGGAGTAGCGGTTGGGCTCGATGTACTGCACGAACGGCAGCCGCTGGAGCGCGGCGACCGCGCCCTCCGGGACGACCGCCGAGAACCCCTTGATCGTGTGCTGGTAGGTGTGGCGCAGGGTGAGCCCGTGGCTCGCCGCGACCTGCCGGGCGACCGCCACGGGGTTCGGGACGTCGTCATGAAAGACGACGATGTACTGCCCCGGAATGATGTCGGCCTGCCCCTGCGCCGCGTCCCGAGCCAAGGTCGGGCCGCCGGGCGGCACGAAGGGCTGATCGGTACAGGCGGCGAGCGTGACCAGGGCGAGCGTGGCTAGAACGGAACGTCGCATCGGCGCACTCCAGGCGGAGGGTTCGAAAACCTCTCGGGACCCGTGCCTCCGGGTCCCCGCCCGGGCAGCCAGAAACCGCCCGGGCGCCGAACGGTAGCTGAGACAACTCCGTCTATGAAAACGACTTCCTGTCTCTCGTTCGCCGCTCGCGGCGGCCGCCCAGCAGGGCCGCCGCCGCCACCCGCCCCGCAAGACCGCACGACGCGCATCACGCCGGGAACGTGACGGGGATCACACGCGGGCGAACATGACCCCCAAAAAGCGGCTTGTCAATGGCTGGATCTGGAAGGCTTCTTCACGCCCGCCGGCCGGCGTTGACACTACGCGGCACGTCGACCATGTTCGCCGCGAGCCGCGCCGCCCGGATCCGCGCCACCATGGAGCAGCGGGGACGGGCGGCGCTCCCCGTCGGTGGCCCCATCGACCTCGCCCACCGTCTACGTCACGGAGATGCGGAGACACCACGGCTTTACGCTGATCGAGGTCCTCGTCGTCCTGCTCCTCCTGGGGCTGGCCGCCGCGCTCGTGGCACCGATCTTCCTGCCACGAGCCGATGCGGAGCACGAGATCGCGCGGCTGGTGCGACAGACCCGCGACGTGGCGGAGCGGCGGGGTGAAACCGTGCACCTCACGATCGCCACGTCCGGGACGTGGTGGATGCAGGGCGCGGCGTCGGCGGCGGCCGGACCCCTGACCGGCGGGCGGCTCGAGGCGTTCTCGGGACCGCCAGGCACGCTCGTCGTCTCGCCGATCGGCACCTGCGCCTTCGACGCCCGGAGCGCGGCGGCCGCCCGGGCGATCGCGATCGACCCGCTCACGTGCGAGGTCCGCGCCCCGTGAACCGCCGCGGCCTGACGCTGCTCGAGACGATGGTGGCGCTCGTGATCCTGGGGCTGGTCGTCGTCGGCTACCTGGAGATCTTCGGCGGCGCCACGCGCCTCGCGACGAGCGCCGAGCGCTGGTCGCGTGCGATCGCCTACGCCGAGGATGCGATGGAGGCGATCAAGATCGATCCGACGACCGGCCTCGCCGCGGGCGCGGCATCGAGGGACGGATTCGAGCGGCGCGTGGACGTCGTGCCGTGGGCGGACGGCGTGATGATCGTGACCGTGACAGTCGGCCTTCCTGGGGGCGGCCGCTACGAGCTGCGACGCCTGGTGGACGTCCCGTGAGCGCCCAGCGAGGGTTCACGCTGATCGAGATGCTGGTGGCGATCACCCTCGCCGGCGTGGTGGCGCTGCTCGTGTATGGCGCGGCGGCGGCCGCGACGGACACGCAGGACCGGCTCGCCGAGAACCGGCGGGCGCTGCAATCGGAGCGGGCGATGCGGGCCACGCTGCACGACGCGCTGCGCAACGCCCAGCCAGCCGGCCGGCGCGGCGACACGGCGTTCGTGGTCGAGGCCCGGCGCGACGCGGCCGGCCGGCCCATGGACCGGCTCTCCTTCATCGCCGCGGGGGCCTTCCCACCGCTCACTGCTGACGCGGACTGGGCGGTCACGGTGGAACCCACGCCCGAAGGACTGGTGCTGACGGCGACACCCATCGGGGTCGTGGCGCCCGCGCGCGTGCTCCGCGGCGCCCCCCAGATCACCGGGCTTCAGGTGGTGGTGCAGGAGCTGACGGCGGAGCGCGCATGGGCCGATCGATGGCGCTTTCCGGCGCTCGTCCCGCGCGCGATCCAGCTCACCTATTGGACGGACCTCGGGCCTGTGCACCCGCCGGTCCGGCTCGCCCTCCAGCTCGGTGGGACACCATGAGGGTGGGGAGCGACCGGCGGGGCGTGGCCCTGATGCTCGTGCTGTGGCTCATCGTGGTCCTGGGTGCGCTCGCCGCCGGCGTCGGCGCGTCGATGCGGTCCGAGGCGCGTGTCGTTGCCAACGTGCGGGCGCGCTCCGTCGCCCGCTACGCGGCGGAAAGCGGGGTCGTGGCGGCCACGGCGCGGCTCACCGCCCTGCTGCGAGCCGCAGAGACCCCCCGGGACCAGGCACTCGTCTTCCGGCGGCTCGACGACCTGCTCGCCGAACTGCGGGACGAGACGCTGGGGCCGGTGCGGTTCCAGGTCGCGGTGGCCGACCTCAACGCCCGGATCGACCTGAACGCGGCCGACGAGACGACGCTCCTCGGGTTGGTGCAGCCGTTCGTGGGCGAAGTGGCGGGGCGGGCCCTGGTGGACGCGCTCCAGGACTGGAAAGACGAAGACGACGAGCCCCGCAGCTTCGGGGCCGAAGCCGCGGCCTACGCCGCCGCCGGGGCCCCATTCCGCCCGTCCAACCGACCGCTGCTGCGGCTGGACGAGCTGACCCGCATTGCCGGGTTCACCGATTCGATCGCCAGCCTCCTCGCACCGTACATTACCGTTCGCAGCGACGGCCGGATCAATCTCAATACGGCCCCGGAGCCGGTGTTGGCCGCGATCGGGTGGCTGGGCCCCGCGGGAGCCGCCGCCGTCGTCGCGGAGCGCGAGCGGGGCATCGTGTACGAGACCCCTGCCGGTACCGTCCGCCAGCTCACCCGTGACATCTCGGTCCAGGGCCAGGTGGACGTGATGGGCGTGACGACGATGCCCAGACGGATTCTGATCGTGAGCCGTGGGTGGCAGCTGGACCACGCGCTCACCCACGAGATTCAAGCGGTGTACGAGCTGGATGCCGTGCGGCTCGGCACGCCTCGTCTCACCGTCCGGTTCTGGACCGAGCGCGACCTGTGAGATACCCCCTACCTGCAACCGTGAGGAGTCCGACGTGACCCGCGCCCGCATCGCTCTCGTGTTCGTTACCGCTGCTGCCCTCATGGCCCTGGGGGTCGGTCTCCTGCTCCAGCGCGGCTCGGGCGGCGCGGCATCCGACCGCGCCGTGTACGAGTTCGGGGAGGCGGTCGAGGGCGACACGATTGTCCACACGTTCGCGCTCGCGAACGACGGCGCCGATACGCTCCGGCTCGAGGAGGTCTCCGCGCGCGCGAGCCAGGTCGACGTCGGTGACTCCGTCATTCCTCCCGGGGCCATCGGGCGAATCACGGTCCGGCTGCCCACCGCCCGCACGCGCGGCGCCGTGATCGAGGTCGTCCGGGTCCAGATGGCCGGGGAAGACCGGCCGCGCTGGCTCCGGCTCCGCGGACACGTCGTTCTCCCCGTACAGGTGGCGCCGCAGGACCGAGTCTACTTCTTCACCGTCGTGGGCGTGGGGCCGACGCAGGAGCTCCAGCTCATCAATCATCGCGAGCCACCCCTGCGCATCCTGGGCGTCTCGTCCGACAATCCGCTGTTCCGGGTTCGCTCGGCGGCCGTGACGGCGGGCCGGCGCTACGGTCTCACGGTCGCGCTCGACTCCGCCGCCCCGGCCGGCCGCCACGAGGGCCGGATCACGGTGCGCACCGATCACCCGGCGTACGCCGGGATCGACATCGCCGCGCTCGCCCTGGTCCGCAACGTCGTGAGCGCGTCGCTGTCCAACATCGGTTTTTCGCGGCTCAACTACGAAGCCCTCGATCGGGAAGCCGTCAGCCAGCGGACCGTCCTGGTCGAGAAACACCAAGGGACCGACTTCGACGTGCCGCGGGCGGCCGTGGACCTCCCGTTCATGGAGGTCCGCATCGTTCCACAGAAGCCGGGAACCAGCTACCTGGTGCATGTGCGGATCCGCCAGAAGGATGCGCCGCGCGGTCCCTTCGCCGGCACGCTGCGTATCGAGACCAACGATCCCGCCTTTCCCCAGCTGACGCTGCCGGTCCACGGCGAGATTCTGTGAGCCGCCAGGGGCGGCGGCGAGAGGCCCGGCTCGCGGGAGCCGCACGCCCCAGCCCGACGCCGCGGTGGCTCGGGAGCCTGGCGCTCGCCCTGCTCGGGGGCATCTTGATGGCCGCGCCGTTTCTCCAGGTGGCGCTGTGGCCACTGCATTACGTGGCCCTGGTGCCGTGGGCCCTCCTCCTCGTGCGTCCAACGACCGAGCGGCCCGCGCTCTTCCTCTTCATCGGCGCGTTCTGCTTCCTGATGATGGCGCTGGGACCCTTCTCGTTGTTCCATCTGGCGGTCCCCTTCGTCGCCGCGGCCCTGTACGCGCCGTTCGTGCTGCCGTTCGGCGTGCTCCTGCCGAGGATCCGACACCGGTTTCCGGTGCCGCTCACGGTGCTGGTCCCCGTGGCGTGGGTCGCCACCGAATGGTTCCGGTTCCAGTTCTCGGTCGGTCAGGCGGCCCTCTTTCCGATGGGAACGTCGCAGTTCCGAAACACGACGTTGATCCAGATTGCCGATCTGACGGGAACCTACGGCGTCTCCTTCCTGCTCGCCCTCGTGAGTGGTGCCGTGGCGGACGTTGTGCTGACCCGACGCCGATGGTCCTGGGAGACCCTGTGGCCGGTGGGGCTCGCGCCGCTGGGGTTCGCGCTGGCGTTGAGCTATGGCGTGCTGCAGCGGATGGACGAGCCCGTGGCAGGAGGGCTCCGGCTCGCGATCATCCAGCCGAACACGACGCACTACCGCGACCCGGCGCGGGCGCCCGCCAGCTTCCTGGAGCAACTGGAGTTCACCCGGCGGCACGTGCCGCCGGGAGCGGCCCATCTCATCGCGTGGCCGGAGAACGCCGTGGACGTCCCGCTCAGCGATGACCCGCGCTACCACGAGGGGCTCGCGGCGTTGGCCAGGTCACAGCAGGCACACGTGGTCGCCGGCGCGTTCAGCTGGGCGTCACAGGCGCCGCCTCGGGTGCACACGTCGGCGTACTACTTCTCGGCCGAGGGAGAGCTGATCGGCCGCTACGACAAGCTCCACCTCATTCCCTGGGCCGAATACCTCCCCTTTCAGAGCTGGTTTCCGCGGGAGGCGTCGGCGATCGGCCGGGCGCATGCCGCGCTCACGCGGCGGCTGCTCGGGTACCCGAGCATCGGACGGCCCGGGCGGGAGCTGGTCGTGTTCGCCTGGGAGGGAGGGGACGGCAATGTCCAGCGCTTCGCCGTCCCGATCTGCTTCGAGGTGAGCAGCGCCGGTTTCGCGCGGCTGGCCTCCGATCGCGGCGCGGACTTTCTCCTCAATATCACGAGCGAGGGGTTCCTCGGGCCCCCGATCTACGTGCACATGCTCGCCCATGCCACATTCCGCGCGGTGGAGAATCGCATGGCGGTGGTGCGCGTGGCGAACACGGGCATCTCGGGCGTCATCGCGCCGAACGGACGCGCGCAGCTCCTGCGGAGCGCCGCCGGCCGGCTGTATCTCGACGCCGGTGTCCTGCTTACCGCTGTCCCGGCGCGTGCCGCCCACGGCCGGACCTTCTACAGCCGCTACGGTGACGTGCTGGCCTACCTGTGCGTCGTCGCATCAATGGTGCTGTTCGCAGCGACGTTCGTGCGCAGGCGGCCGAGCGCGTCGAGCGCCAATCCGACATCGAGCACCCCGTAGCCATAGGTGTCGTCCGGACCGGGCGTCCCGCGGTCGCGGGTCCCGGTGCGGAGCGCCTGCTCGACTTCCCACACCCGAGCGGCCGGATACGCCTGTAGCAGCAGCGCTGCGGCACCAGCCACGTAGCCGGCGGCAATCGAGCTGCCCGCCGCCTCCGTGTACGTCGTGGGGGAGAGCGGAAAGGCCACGGTCACGCCCGCGCCCGGCGCCACGAGGGACGGGTAGACGTCTCCACCACAGCCCCCTGGTCCCCGGCTCGAGCGCTCGTACGCCGCCCCCGACCGGGTCACGGCACCCACCGCGAGCGCCACAGCCGTGCCCGGGTAGAGCCCGACGTAGTTCGCGGGCGAGCGGCCGCTCCCGCCCGCGGGCCCATAGTTACCCGCTGCAAACACGGGAAGGATCTCCGCCAGGCGCCACGCTTCCACGATCGGGCGCGCATCGAGGGCGCACCCGGTATCCGGCAAGACCCAGGCGTTGATCAGCACATCGGGTTGCGCCACGCGGAGCATCCAGTCGGCGCATTCGGTGAACGCCACGTTGTTGAACCGCGCGTCCGGCATGCCGGCGCAGGCGACCCAGTCCGCGCCGGGCGCGACACCGATGCGGCGGCCGGCCACCTGGCGGCCGACCGCGACGCTCAAGATCCCCGTGCCGTGCCCGAGCACTCCGTCCCGGGGGAGCGTGCGTGCGCCGATGGGATCGTGCCACGACTGCGCGCCACCCCGATAGTTGTCACGCAGCTGCTCGTGCGAGGCGCTGGCGCCGGCGTCAATGATGCCGACCACGATTCCCCGGCCGTCGAGCCCTCGGCGCCTCGCCGACTCCACCCCGATGGCGTCGAGCGCCCACGAGCGTTCGCTCACGCCGGTCTGGCCGGGCGCCATCAGAATGGGAGGCCCGGCTTCGGTCTCTTCCACGATTGCGTGGACGTCGTCGCGTTCGGCCAACGCCCGCACACCCCGACTGCGGGCCACGACCAGCAGCCGGTTCACGACCACGAAGCCGCGCGACGAGTCGATCCAGCCGTGGGCGCGCCATGCGGCGAGCGCCGGCGCCAACCGTGCCTGGCTCGAGTCGGCCACCTCGGTGAGTGCCGCGATCATCAGTCGGCGCCGCTCCGCCCTGGGTGTACCCGCCTCGTCGAGACGGCGGCCCATCGCATATAGATCCAGCTGGGTGGCCAGATCCACCAGCACGCGCCGGCTCATCTCTTCGTTCGATTGCACGAAGCGTTGGAGTCCCGGCGAGAGCTTGTCTCGGGCCGGCACCCTGGACCACGTGACGACCGGCACGCTGAACGGCGGCGTGTCGGGCGCGCCACCGGACGGCCCGCAGGCGCCGAGGATCAGTGCCACGGCCAGCGCGCCACGAGCACGGATCATGGCGGCTCCTTCACAAGGGGCGAGCGACGCCGAATAGGGTGTGAGCGTAGGGTGTGCGCGACTTCAAGATAGGGGGAAAGAAGAGGGGCGGGGGCCCTTGCCCCCGCCCCGTGCTCATTCCCGGGCGTCGAGCCCGGATGGGAGAACGGCTACTTCAGGCCCCTGGCCAGCGCGTCATGATCGAACGCCGCCGTCAGATTGCCCGGCAGGGCGAACGTCATGCCACCGTCGAACCCGAAGCTGAGGGTCGCCGGCGTCCGGTGCGCGGTGTTGTTCAACAGCGCCCGAAGGACCTCCTGCCCGCCCGGCGAGGAGAAGTCCATCGCCAGGTTGATGGGACGCAGGCTGTTACGCCCAACGTTCATCGTGAACGCGTTCGTCAAGGTGATCGGCGTGCCGTTCACGGTGATCGAGGTCAGCGCCACCGAGAACGTGCTGCCCAGCGCGCCCGACCAGATCTGCGAGGCGAGATCGCCAATGCTGCTGAAGGCCTCCTGCAATGAGAGGTCCTTGTCGACCTCCTCGCTCGCGCCGAAGATGCACAGCGCCAACTGCGGCCCACCCGCGCTCTTGTCGAACGTGATGTTGTTGAAGAACTCGCACGAGCTGCCGCCCGTTGGGTCGACCGCGACAAACTGCTTGTTGTACTTGCCGGCCGGCGTCGCGGGAACGGCCGTCAGGCTTCCTGAGCGGCCCTGAATGTCGTCGCCGTCACGATCCACGATCCCGTCGCGACTGAACGCACCGAGGACCGGGTTGCGATAGCTGTTGATCGTAACTTTGCCCTGCCCGGCACGGTTGTCGTACTTCACCGTGTAATTGTACGTGCCGTCGACGTCGCTGCCGAAGCCGCCAAACCCAACATCCTTGCCCCAGAGCTTCGCCTCGGACTGGCTCTGGTGACCAGCCCACCCGCTGTAGTCCGTGATGGCACAGCCGACGGCAAACGTGGCCATGAGCACGACGCCGAGGGGTAATGCTGCCTTGCGAAACATAGTCCTCTTCCCTTTCCCAAAAGTGAATGTGCGGTACCGCTCCCTGTGACTGCTGAGTGCCGTGGCCCGGACGCTGTCCGCCGGCTGGTAAGGCTCCGGGGACGGCCGGCACGCGGCGAGCCGAGAACGGTCCCGCCGTCAACCGGGCGCTCGAGACTCCAGCGGAGCACAACCCGCGCCCGCCCGGACCCGTCCGTCCGGATGAGCGCGACCCGCCGGTTCGAGCTGCACGACCTCCATGTGCTGGGCGCTGCGGGGAATCGGTCTTGACGGATGCGTGATGGAACGATCAGTTGGAGGGGAGAGCCGCGGCTGCGCGAGACACGTCGCTTGGGACACTCGACAGTGACTCCCAAGCCCTACCGCGCCGACTGTCGTATCGCGACTCGGCATGAGACCTGACCCGCCCCCTTGTGATACAGGTTACAGGCGAAACGTGACGAAGATCACATTCGCCCCGCGAACCTATCCCTGGGCCGTCGGGTGTCAAGGAGGCGATTCTCAACGTTGAGAATGCGACGACCCACGCCCCGTGCTACGATGCTGCGGGCTCCCCCCTCGCCAGAGCGCCCAATCGCGCACCAGCCTGCTTACCCGTTACGCCACGACCCGAACGGTTGTCTCTTCAGGGATACGCGGTATCTTCTCCCCGACGGACCTCTCAGCCCGCGCAGCCTGGAGGCCACGATGATGCGTCGCACCCTTTCCGACCGCGCAATCTCCCGCGGTCTCGCCACGGTCACGGCCGTCGTCGTCGCGTCGGCGTGCGCCGTCGGTGACGGCACCGGACCCACGGATACCGACGCCCCGATCACCGCGAGCGTCGTCGCGTACGACGCGAGCGCGCCGGCGGCACCGGCCGGGATGCCGGCCGGCACCGCCATTACGCTCGAAGGCAGCGTCACCGCCACCGGCCTCACCGTCGAGTTATGGAACGGCACCGCGTGGCTCACCGTCGTGGACCAGATGGCCTCGGCGACGTTCGCGGTCGGCGACGCGACGGTGCAGACCACGCTGGTCCCGGCGAGCGAGATCCCCGCCGGGACGTACAGCAAAGCCCGCCTCACCGCCCAGGGGGCGACCCTCGACCTGTCGATCGCGGCGCAGGGGCAGGAGTTCCAGGCACGGGTGGCGACCGCCACCGCGGGACCGCTCACCATCGAGAAGGACATCGAGGTCGTCGAGCATGCCGATGGCTCCCGCACGTTCCGGATGGCCCTCGTCGCCGCCTCGGGTCTCACGCTGCGGAATGACGCGAACGGCGTCGCCCTCGTCGTGAGCGGCGATTTCGGGACAGCGGCGCTCGCGCGGGTCGGCTTCACGGCCAGCGTGGTGATGGCCGACGCCAGTGGGCCGGTGGACGTCGCGGGGCGCACGGCCACGCTCGAAGGCACCGTGACGATGGAAGGCCTCACCGTCGAGCTGTGGAACGGCGACGCGTGGCTCGTGGTGCTCGACCAGATGGGCACGGCCGCCGTCACG
Organism: Gemmatimonadales bacterium; assembly: GCA_041580775.1. Taxonomy (GTDB): domain Bacteria; phylum Gemmatimonadota; class Gemmatimonadetes; order Gemmatimonadales; family GWC2-71-9; genus JAOTWJ01. The sequence goes on along the minus strand of JBFGDF010000056.1, from coordinate 4,578 downwards.
ATCGGCGACGTGAGCGCCGAAGCCACCTTGATGCCCGCCGATGAGATCGCCGCCGGGACCTACACGAAGTCGCGGCTCACGGCGAACAACGCCCGCGTCGACCTCGCGGTCACCGTGGACGGCCAGCGCCACGAGGGGGCGATCGCGGTCGGCGGCACCCCGGCGATCGTGATCGAGAAAGACGTCGAGGTGACCGTGAACGAGGACGGCTCGCGCACGTTCCGGATCGCGCTGGAGGCGGTGGCGCGCGTGAGCGTCGGCCCCGCCGGTCTCGTGGTGGAAGGCGATTTCGGGACAGCCGCGCTCGCACGCGTCGGCTTGACGGCCAGCGTGGTGATGGCCGACGCCAGCGCCCCGGCCGGTGACGCCGCCAGCACGACGTCGGTCGAGGGCAGCGTCACGGTCGAAGGGCTGAGCGTGGAGCTGTGGGATGGGGAGGCGTGGCTGCTCGTGGTGGACCAGATGGCCACGGCCGAGGTCCTGATCGGCGACGCGACGGCAGAGGCCACCTTGATGCCCGCCGACGAGATCGCGGAAGGCACGTATACACGAGCCCGCCTCACCGCCAACCGCGCGCGGCTCGACATCGCGGTCATCGTAGACGGCGAGCGCCACGAAGCCGCCATCGAGGTGGGCGGCGAGCACACTGTCGTGGTCGAGAAGGACATCGAGGTGATCGAGAACGAGGACGGCTCCCGCACGTTCCGGATCGCGCTCGAGGCCGTGCAACACATGGCAGTCGAAGCCGGCGGCGTCCGCGTGGCCGGCGACTTCGGCGAGCACCTCGTGCCCTGACCAATCTGTTGCGGAGGACACCGCCGGGCCGTTTCTTCCACGAAGAACGGCCCGGCGGTCTTTTTGCTGCTCACCCTCTTCGTCAGAGACGCCCATGCGCCTGCTCCCGGTCGTCACCGCCACCCTGTGCGCGCCGGTCCTCCTCCACGCCCAGATCGCGGTCGTCGAGATCTCGCCTGCCACCGCCAGCGTGACGGCGGGTCAGCGGCTCTCCTTCACCGCGGTCGCCCGGGATTCTGCGGGCCGCGTGGTCACGGGCGCGCCGACCCTGTGGTTCGCCACGCCGTTTGACGTGGCCGGCATCGACTCGACGGGCACGCTCCGGGCGTTCCGCCAGGGGCGGGCGCAGGTGTTCGCCGTGGTGGGGGGGAAGCCGGCGGCGGCCGCCGTCGAGATCGCCCCCAAGCCGCCCGCCCGCATCGCGCTTGAGGCGCCACGGGCGGACGTCGTGACCGGCGGGTCCCTGATGCTGACCGCCATGCCGCTCACCGATGACGGCGAGCCGCTGCGACATGCGCCGGTCAGCTTCCGCTCGGTGGACGAGCGCGTGGCGACCGTGGATGCCGCCGGCGTCCTGACGGGCCGCGCGGAGGGCACGGCCCGCATCACGGCGAGCGCCGGCGCAGCCCGTGCCGACATCACGATCCGCGTCATCCGGAACCCGGTTACCGCCCTCGCGATCTCCGGCCCGTCGGTGGCGCGCACCGGCGACGTGGTCCACCTCACCGCGACGGCGACCGGAACCGGGGGACGCGCCGTGCGCGATCCCCCGGTCCGCTGGAGCGTGTCGGGCCCCGGGGGCGCCGTCTACCCCGACGGGGCCTTCGTCGCGGAGCGGGCCGGCAGCTACGTCGTGACCGCGACGGCCGGCGCCGTGGCCGCGGGCCACAGCATCCGGGTGACGCCGCGGATCCACGCGCGGAGCGTGCGCCAGGTCGCGCACCTCAACTTCAGCGACCTCCAGGCGGCCGAGCTCTGGGCTGTGGGGAACGTGCTGTACGTCTCCACCATCGCCAATCGGGTGTACGCGTTCGATCTGTCGAATCCCGCCGGCCCGGTGAAGATCGACTCAGTTCTCGTGGACGCGGCCCTGGTGAACGACGTCTCGACCACGCCGGACGGCCGGATCGGCGTCCTGACGCGGGAGGGCGCGTCCACGCGACGGAACGGGCTCGTCTTCCTCGACCTGGCCGATCCGCTCCACCCGAAGGTGCTGTCCGAGTACACGGCCACGGTCACGGGCGGCGTGCACAGCGCCTTCATCGACGGGCACTATGTGTACGCGACCGACGACGCGACGGGCAGCCTCCGCGTGATCAGCTTCGCGAACCCCCGGGCGCCGCGGGAGGTGGCGCGCTGGGAGATTCCGGCGCCCGACATGGTGACGGCGAGCTTCGGGGGACTGGTCCTCCCGTCGGGCCGGATGCTGCACGACGTGCAGGTGAAGGATGGGCTCGCGTATCTCGCGTATTGGCGCCACGGGCTGGTGATCCTGGACGTCGGCGCCGGCATCAAGGGCGGCAGTCCCGAGCGGCCGCAGCTCGTGAGCCAGCTCGTGTTCAACATGGCCGACTATTACCCGCCCGACTACCTCGCGGGCACGCACGCGGTGTTCCGCTACAAGAACTACGTGTTCGTGGGAGACGAGGTCTTTCCCCCCGTCGCCGATCTGGGAAGCCGCGAGCGCATCAAGTCGCTCGGCCGCGTCCACGTCGTGGACGTGAGCGACCTCGAGCGGCCGCGCACGGTGGCGGAGTACAACGTCCAGGACATGGGGAGCCACAACATCTGGGTCGAAGACGACGTGCTCTACATGGGGTATTACGAGGGCGGGCTGCGCGTGCTCGACGTGAGCGGCGAGCTCCGGGGCGACTTGATGGCACAAGGGCGTGAGATCGGCGCAGTCTGGACCGGGTCGTCCTCGGGCTACCGGCCCAATCTGCCCATGGCGTGGGGCGCCCAGCCACACAACGGCTACATCTATGTGACGGACATGAATAGCGGGCTCTGGGTCGCCCGGTTGACTCCCGCCCCGGTTCCCTGAGGCCCTGGGCACCCGCCGGGCGGGCGAGCCCGCCCGGCGTGACGCAGGTCACACGAACCTCTACCGACCGCGCAACCACGGCGCATTGTGAGGAACAGCACCGCCGCCGATCTTCACCGTGTCTACGTTCCAGACGGCATCGGGACGGCACGCCTGCACCTCCGGCCGACCGCCCCGCTCGAAGAGTCCTCGGCAACACCATCGTGGAGGCCAGAATGCGCAGGATGTTCCGGTTAGTGTCGGCCGCGGCGGGGCTCGTCTTCCTCGCGGCATGTAGCGACCCCGTCTCGTTCGGCGACCCGCTCAGCGACGAGGAAGCGGCTGCCATCAGCGGTATGCTCGCGCAGGGCGCTGCCGACGGTTTCGCCAACGGGTTCGCGGCGAGTCGGGCCGGCAATGGCCCCGCCGCCGCGGCCGCCGAGCCGGCCGACGTGATCAGCTTCTCGCAGTCCATCAGCTTCACGGGTCTGTGCGACGGCGGCGGAACGGTCAGCGTAGAAGGCCGTGCCAGCGGAACCGTGGATACCCAGACCAATTCGGGCACGGTTTCCCTCGACGTGAAGGCGAACGCCTCCAGGTGTCAGGCCGTGCACAACGCGGTCACGTTCACGGTGGACGCCTCGATGGAAATGAAGGGCAGCCTCACGTTCGCGCAGGACGCGCCCGTGGGGAACAACGAGTTCACGTACAAGGGCAAGTTCGAGTTCACGTCCGATGACGGTCGGGCTGGCGGCTGCAAGATCGACGTGAAGGTCACCATCTCGCCGACGGGCAACACCGTGGCGAACGGCAGCATCTGCGGCGTGACCATGCAGGCGTCCGCCTAATCATCGAGTCCGAATGATCGCAGCGCTCCGAGAGCCGCGTGCCCCGCACGCGGCTCTCGGTTGTTTCACCCCGATCGGCAATCGCGCCGGCGTGGTCCCCATCGGCAGCCATCACCGCGCCGACGTGAGCCAAACCACCGCCTCCAACCCCCGCCGTCCGTAGTTTGGTCCCGGCATGGGACGACCGCTCGTACGGCCTGCACTCCGGTGCACGCCGCGCACGGCGTTCCCCATCACCGCTGGAACCCTTGGGGAGGTAGCAATGCGCACGTATCTGCGGATGCTGACGTACACGGCGGGCCTGGCCCTCGTGGCCGGCGCGTGTAGCGACCTGTTGACGACGGGAGACCCGCTGACCGACGAGGAAGCGGCCGCCGTCAGTCAGCAGATCACGAGCGATGGCTCGCAGGCGTTCAATGACGCATGGAACCAGCCGACGCCCGCCCCTGCGGCGGCCGCGGCCGCCGAGCCGATCGACTTCCGCCGCGAGGTCACGCGGAGCCGGGAGTGCCCGCTGGCCGGATCGGTGACGGTGACCGGCGTGGCGAGCGGCACGGTGGATCGCGAGACCCAGTCCGGCACGCTCAACCTCGAGATGACCACCGTGATCACGAACTGCCAGTTCGCGCACGGTGACGTCACTTTCACGGTCTACACCGATCCGAGCATCGTGCGGACCGGCAGCTTCTCGTACGAGAACGGTCACCCCAGCCGTGAGGCGACGTTCACGATCCGCGGCGTGATCGCGTGGGAGTCGAGCGACGGCCGCTCCGGCCGCTGCGAGATCGAGGGCAGCGTCACCCGCTCGGCGGAGGGCGTCAGCGTGGTCCGCAACAAGGTCTGCGGCCGCACGGTTCAGCACTCCTAGGAAACGACCGCACATCGTCGCAGCACAAGGGCCGCGCGCCACGG
>JBFGDF010000055.1:0-17551 GCA_041580775.1 Gemmatimonadales bacterium | reverse complement strand
GCGCTACCTGGATTGGCGCGTCCTGGCCCGCGCCGACCGGCTGACCGTGAAGCAGTTCGAGGCGGAGACCAATCTCCGGGCGATGATGGTGCTGGACACCAGCCGTTCGATGGCCTGGCGCGGGGCCGAGCGGCGGCTCACCAAGCTGGCCTATGCGCAGCGCCTCGTGGCGGCGCTCGGCTTCGTCCTGCTGCGCCAGCGGGACGCGACGGGATTGCTCGCCTTCGACGACGCGGTCCGGGCGGTGGTGCCGGCGCGGGTGCGGCGGCAGCAATGGTGGTCGCTGCTGGCCACCCTCGGGGCTCTCACGCCGGGGCACGGCACCGCGGCCGAGACCGCGCTGCGGCGCGTGACGGACCTGCTGACGCGCCGCGGGCTGGTGGTGTTCGTCTCGGATTTGCTGTTCGACCGGGAACTCGCCCTGCGGGCCCTGCAGTACCTCCGGCATCGCGGGCACCAGGTGATGGTCTTCCACGTGATGGACCCGGCGGAGGTGGACCTCGAAGGCCCGGCGGAGGCGCGCTTCGAGGATCCGGAAACCGGCACGGGCGTCGTGGTGCGGCCGCGGGAGTTCCGGCAGGCGTACGGCGAGACGGTGCGGCAGGTCGTCGAGGCGTGGCGCGGTGCGTGTCGGCGGAACGGGATCGCGTACGCGCACGTCACGACGGACGTGCCGTTCGGGCACGTGCTGCGGCGCGCGGTGCAACGCCGCGCGCGGCTCGGGTAGCGCGGTGGGCTTCCTCCAGCCGCTCGCGCTCCTGGCCCTGGCGGCGGCCGCCGTGCCGGCGCTGCTGCACCTGCTGCAGCGGCGCGAGCCGCCCACCGTCGAGTTTCCCGCCGCCCGCTACCTCGTGGAGGCGGAGCGCCGCCACAGCCGCCGCTTGCGGCTGCGCCACTTGCTGCTGCTCGCCCTGCGCACACTCGCCATCGTGGCCATCGTGCTGGCGGCCGCCCGACCGGTGGCGCCGCTGCCGATCGGCGAGGCGCATGCGCCCTCCGCGGTGGTCCTGGTCGTGGACAACTCCCTGTCGTCGGGAGTCGTGATCGCGGGCACGCGCACGCTCGACGCATTGGTGGCGGGCGCGCGGCGCGTTGCGCGCGCGGCCGGAGCCGGTGATCGGCTGTGGCTCGTGACGGCCGACGGGACTCCGCGGGCCACGGATCGCATGGCGCTGCTCGCCGCGCTCGACGCCCTGGCACCGGTGCCGCGGCGCCTCGATCTGGCCGAGACGGTGCGGGCCGCCGCCGCCGTGCTCGCCGGGCAGTCGCTTCCGGGCCGGGTGGTGGTGCTGAGTGACCTGCAGGCGACCGCGTTCTCGGGGGGCCCGGCGCCCGCCGCCGCCGTGATCGTGCAGACCCCGCCTCAGGCGCCACCCAACCTGGGCATCGCGGCGGCGCGGCCGGAGCCCGCCACGTTCTCTCCGGGCGGCCGTGTCGTCGTCGCCATCGGCGGGTCCGGGGCGCCGCCGGCCGAGACGCGGCTCGAGCTCGATGGACGCGTCGCGGCCCGCGAGCTCGCGAGCGCCGGTGCCCAGGCCGCGCTCGGCGTGGAGACGCTGGCTGCGGGGTGGCATGCCGCGACGATCGCCCTCGACCCCGATGAGCTCAGGGCCGATGACGTGTACCACCTGGCGCTCCGCGGCGCGCCTCCCGCCGCCGTGACCGCGGGCACGGGCGCGGGCGTGTTCGTGGAGGCGGCGCTCGAGGTGCTGACCGACGGGGGGCGGGTGCGCACGGGGCGCGGTGTGGTGATCGATGACCGGCCGGCTGCCGGAACGACCGTGCTGGTGCCGCCCGCCGATCCGGCGGCGGTGGGTGGGGTGAACCGCGCGCTCGCGGCGCGTGGGGTGCCGCTGCGGTTCGGTCCGCTCGAGCGCGGCGAGTGGGCGCTGACCGGTGCGCCCGACGCGGTGACGGGGGCCACGGTCACGCGCAGGTACCGGCTCGACGGCGACCTCACCGTGCTGGCACGCGCGGGCGGTGAGCCATGGCTCGTGCGTGCCGGCGCGACCGTGGCGCTGGCCAGCCGGCTCGAACCCGAGTGGACGTCGCTGCCCGCGGCGGCGGCCTTCGTGCCGTTTCTGGACGCGGTCGTGAACCACGTCGCGGCGGCGCCCGTCTGGTCCCTGTCGGCCACCCCCGGCGCGCCGGTGCTGTTGCCGCCGGACGTCGCGGCCTTGGCCGGACCCGACGGCCCACGGCCCGTCCCCGGCGACCGCCGTCTGGAGGCGCCGGCGGCGCCGGGACTCGTCTTCCTGCTCGGCGCGCGCGGAGACACGGTCGGGGCGCTCGCCGTGAATCCCGATCCGCGCGAATCCGACCTGCGGCCCGCCAGTCGGGATGCCGTGCGCGCGGCGTTCGGGCCCGAGACGGTGATGGTCCCCCAGGCCGACGTGGCGGCCCGCGCCTTCGCCGCCGCGCGCCGCGCGGAACTCACCACCGTGCTGCTCGCCGCGGCGCTCGTGCTGGCGGCGGCGGAGCTTGCCGTCGCGACGCTGGGCGGCGCCCGCGGGACCGGCGGCTGATGCTCCCGCGACTCGTCGAGGCGCTGCGCGATCTGCCCGTCTACCACGGCCTGTTGCCGCGGCTGCCGGCGCAGCGCGAACGGCTCGCGGTGCAGGGGCTCGCGGGCTCGAGCGGAGCCGTGCTGGTGGCCGCCCTCGTCGAAGACCAGCCGCAGCGCGCGGTGCTGGTCGTGACCCGCTCCCCGGGACGCGCCGAGGGCTGGCAGGCCGATCTCAACGTGCTGCTCGACGAAGCGGCGCGGTTCTACCCGCAGCGCGAAGCGCTCGGCGAGGAGGAGCCGCACTATGAGATCGCGGGCGAACGCGCGGAGACCGTGGACGCGATCCTCGCCGGCCGGGTCCGCGTCGTGGTGACCACCGTGCGCGCGACGGCCGAGCGTACCGCGCTGCCGGCGGCTGTGGCCCGCGGGCGGTTCGAGCTCACGCGCGGCGACCGCGACCGCCCCGCCGACGTGGTCGCGCGGCTCGAACGGCTGGGGTACGCGCGAGTGCCGTCGGTGACCGACGTGGCGCAGGTCGCCGTCCGCGGCGGCCTCGTGGACGTGTACGGCTTCGGCATGGCGAGCCCCGCGCGCATCGAGTGGTGGGGCGATGAAGTCATCTCGATTCGCGCCTTCGATCTCGATACCCAGCGCTCCGAGCGCGAGATCGAGCGGGTGACGGTGCTGCCAGTGCGGGCGGATGGGCGGATGGCCGGTTGGGCGGTTGGGGACACGGAGCTCACCGTCCAACCGCCCAACCGCCCACCCGCCGAAACGCTCCTCGACATCCTCCCGGCCGACACGCTCGTGGTGGTGGACGAGGAGGCGGGGCCCGCTGATGTCGCGCGGGTGTGGGACGAGGCGGCGCACCACGTCCAGGTGGCGCGGCGCCGCGGCGAGGACGTGCCGGGGCGTGAGGCCGTCTTCGTGCCGCCCGAGACGTGGCAGGCCGCGTGGGAGCGGCTGGCGCGCCTCGTGGTCGCGCCCGAGGCCGACGCCCACGACTTCCGGCTCGCGCCGCCCGAGCCGATCGACCGCGACATGCGACGTTTGCTCCGCGTGGTGCGCGCCGGCCCGACGCTCGTGCTGTGCGACAACGAAGGACAGCTCGAGCGGCTCGAAGAGATCCTGTCGAGCCGCGACGACGGGACGATCCGGCTCCCCTCGACGGTGACCCTCGGGCTTGGGGCGCTCCAGGGCGGGTTCGTCCTGCCCGGGCTGACGGTGCTCACCGATCACGAAGTGTTCCGCCGGGCGCGCCGCATTCGCCGCGCGCGGCGGTTCCGCCAGGCGCTGCAGACGGCCGCCAGTCCCCTCAGCCCCGGGGACTACGTCGTGCACCTCGAGCACGGCATCGGGATCTACCGGGGCATCGAGACCATCGACCTGGGAGAGGGCACGACGCTCGAGGTCGCGGTGATCGCGTACGAGGGCGGCGACCGCCTCAACGTCCCGCTCTACCGGATCGATCAGCTGGAGCGCTATCGGGCGCCGGACGACGGGAGCGATCGCCCGCCGCCGCGCCTGGACCGGCTCGGGGGCACCCGCTGGCGGCGGCAGCGCGAGAAGACGGAGCGGGCGGTGCGGAAGATGGCCGCGGAGCTGATCGAGCTGTACGCGCGTCGCATGGTGACCGCGGGCTTCGCCTTTCCCGCCGATGCCCCCTGGCAGCGCGAGTTGGAGTCGGCCTTTCTCTACGAGGACACCCCCGACCAGCGCACCGCCACGGACGAGGTCAAGCGCGACATGGAGCGCGCGCGACCGATGGACCGGCTCGTCGTCGGCGACGTGGGGTACGGCAAGACGGAGGTGGCCGTGCGGGCGGCGTTCAAGGCCGTGCAGGCCGGCCGGCAGGTGGCCGTCCTGGTACCGACGACCCTGCTCGCGGAGCAGCATGGCCGCACCTTCGCCGAGCGGATGGCCGACTTCCCGGTCCGCATCGAAGTGCTCTCGCGGTTTCGCACGGCGGCCGAGCAGGCGGTGGTCGTGAGCGCGGTGGCCGACGGGACCGCGGACATCGTGATCGGCACGCACCGTCTGCTCTCGTCCGATGTGCTGTTCCGGCAGCTCGGCCTGCTGGTGGTGGACGAGGAGCACCGTTTTGGGGTCCGGCACAAGGAGCGCCTGAAGGCGCTGCGGCTGGAGGTGGACGTGCTCACGCTCACCGCCACGCCGATTCCGCGTACGCTGCATCTCGCGCTCGCGGGGCTCCGGGATCTCACGCTGATCGAGACGCCCCCGCGCGACCGGTCGCCGGTGCTGACGTTCATCGAGCCGTGGGACGACGGCCTGCTCGAGGAGGCGATCGCCCGGGAACTGGACCGCGGGGGGCAGGTGTATTTCGTGCATAACCGCATCGAGACGATCGGCGCGGTGGCCGAGCGCGTGAGCCGGCTGGCGCCGCGGGCGCGGATCGCGGTGGCGCACGGGCAGATGCGGGAGCGGGCGCTGGACGACGCCATGCGGCAGTTCGTCGCCGGGGAGGTGGACGTGCTGGTCTCCACGATGATCGTGGAGTCCGGGCTCGACGTCCCCAACGCGAACACGATGATCGTGCACAACGCGTCGCAGTTCGGTCTCGCCCAGCTATATCAACTGCGCGGCCGCGTGGGCCGCGGCCACCGGCGGGCGTACTGCTATCTGCTCGTGCCGGATCAGCTGGACCCGGAGGCGGAGGAACGGCTCCGGGTGCTCGAACACCACACCGCGCTCGGGTCCGGCTACCGCATCGCGCTGCGCGACCTCGAGTTGCGGGGGGCGGGCAACCTGCTGGGCGCGGAGCAGTCCGGCTACGCGCACGCGGTGGGGATCGACACGTATCTGCGCTGGCTGGGGGAGGCCGTCCGGGCGCTGCGGGGCGACGGCGCCGTGGCGCTGGTGCCGCCCGACGTGACCTTCGAGGGCGCGGCGCACCTGCCCGACGCCTACGTGCCCGATCCCGACGCCAAGCTCGATCTGTACCGTCGGCTGGCGCGGGCGGTGGAACTTGATGACATTTCGCCGTTCCGCGAGGAGATGCGGGACCGGTTCGGTTCATTGCCGGCGGAGGCCGAGCGCCTGCTCCTCGTGGCCGAGCTCCGCGCGCTCGGCGCCCGGCTGGGATTGGAGTCGATCCTGGTGCGCGGCGACGAGGCGCGGCTGGCGTTTCGGGCGGGCGCGAGTCCGCGCCTGGCGGCGTTGTCGACCGCGCTGGACGAGGTGCAGTTCGCGGCGGACGTGCGGCGGGCCGCGCCGCTGGCGCTGCGGTTGACGCGGTTGGGCGGATTGACGATGGGACCGGGGCTGGTGCGCGCGTTGCGTACCGCGCTCGGCGAGCGTGACGCGCCGGCGACGAGTGCCGTGGCGTCGCGTGAACCCTGAAGGAGGTTGCATGCGACAGGTTGGGGTGGCGCTGGCCACCGTGGCGCTGATGGGATGCGGGACGGCAGCGACGTCGCGCGTGGATGTGGTGGCGCGAGCGGCGGGCTACGAGCTCGGCGTGGAGCCGCTGGCCGAACTGCTGGCGCAGGGGAAGGGCCTGCCGCTTCAGCGCGAGGTGGCCGAAGGGATCGCCGTCCTGTGGGTGGATTTCACGCTGTTCGCCGACCGGCTCCTCCGAGGCGATTCGCTGCTCGCGCCCGAGCTCGTCGCCCGGGCGATGTGGGCCGACATCCAGCAGGAGATCGCGAGCCGCTACCACGAGCGCCTGATCGGCGCCGGCGTGGGGCTCGATTCCGCGCAGCTCGACAGCGCGTATGCCGCGGGTGACCTGCGGCTGATCAAGCACGTGCTCTTCAGCGTGCGGCCCGACGCCACGCCGGACGATCGCCGGCTGAAGCAGCGCCTGGCCGAAGACGTGCACCGCAAGCTGCTCACGGGCCAGCTGACCTGGTCGGATGCCGCCGGCGCCACCGACGAGCCGGGCGGTGCGGAGCGGGACGGCAGTCTGGGGGTGATTGCGCACGGCGAAACCGTCGCCCAGTTCGAGAACAGGGCGTGGGCGCTGGCGCCGGGGGAGATCTCCGACGTCACGGAGACGTCCTACGGCTATCACATCCTGCTGCGTCCGAACCTGAGCGACGTCCGCGAGGAATTCGCGGGCGGCGTTGAGCGGAAGCTGGAAGAGTCGTTCGACGACGCGTACCTGGCCGACTTGCCGAGCCGCTGGGACCTCGAGGTCAAACGGGGCATCGGGCCGGCGGTGCGCGAGATGGGCCGCGATCCGCTGCGGGCGAAGGAGTCGGGCAAGGTCCTCGGCACGTTCAAGGGCGGGCGGTTCCGGGTCTCGGACCTCGCGCGCTGGCTCCAGGCCATGCCGCCCGAGGTGCGGCAGCAGGTGGGCATGGCATCCGACTCGCAGGTCACGTTGCTGGTGCGCAGCCTGCTCCGCAACGAGGTGCTGCTGCGCGAGGCGCGCGCCGCGGGCGTCACGGCGTCGCCCGAGTTCATGGTCCGGATGACGGACGATCTGCGCCGGGAACTGGCGCTGATGGGGGTCCTGCTCGGGCTGCGGAGTGACTCGCTCGCTGCCCTGCGCGCGTTGCCGGTGGAGGCGCGGCGGAACGTCGTCAGCACGCGGGTGCTGGGCTATCTGCAGGATCTCTCCCAGAACCGGAAGCGGCTGCAGACGGTCCCCCCGTTCCTGGCCGATGCGCTGCGCGACGATGCGAAGTGGGCGGTGGTACCGGCGGGCATCGAGCAGGTGCTGACGCGGGCCCGCCAGTTGCGCCTCACGCTGCCGCCGCAGGCGCCCGAAGTGGCGCCGCCCCCGGGCGGGCTCCCGCTGCCGCCCGGCGACGCCGCCCCGGGAGCGCAGCCGCCGGGGACCCGTGCGAACTAGCCTCGCGCTGCTCGTCGGCCTGTGCGCTGCGACCCCCGTCGCGGCGCAGGACTCGGTGTTCCAGCCGGTCGACCGGATTGCCGCCATCGTAGGCGACATCCCCATTCCGCTCTCCCGCGTGGACGAGGAACTGAACCTCTATCTCGGCGAGCTGCAGCGCGCAGGGCAGCCGTTGCCCCAGGACTCGGCCGAGATGCGCACACTGCGGCGCCAGCTGATCGACCGGTTGATCGACGACGAGCTGCTCGTCCAGCAGGCCCGGCGCGACACCATGGTCAAGGTGACCGACGCCCAGGTGCAGTCGGCGACCGACGCCGCGGTGCGCCAGACCCGCGGGCAGTTCTCCTCGGACTTCGAGTTCCGCCGCCAGCTGCAGCTCGCGGGCCTGGGCTCTCCCGAGGAATACCGGCGCTACATAGCGGAGCAGGTCCGGCGCGACCTCGTCAAGCAGGCGTTCATTCAGCAGAAACGCGAGCGGGGCGACATCCGCCAGCTGCCGCCGACGGATGACGAGATGCGCACGTACTTCGAGGCGTCCAAGGCGCAGTGGCCGAAGCGACCGGCCACCGTGTCGTTCCGCGCGGTCGTCATCCGTCCCGAGGCGACGGCGGCGGCCAAGGCCGAGGCGCAGCGGCGCGCGGACTCCGTGCTGACGGCACTCCGGGCCGGGGCGGACTTCGCGACGGCGGCCCGCCGGTTCTCCGACGATCCCGGCTCGCGCGACGACGGCGGCGACCTCGGCTGGTTCCGTCGCGGACGGATGGTGCGCGAGTTCGAGGCCGTGGCGTTCCGCCTGCGGCCGGGACAGATCTCCAACGTCGTGGAGAGTCCGTTCGGGTTCCACCTGATCCAGGTGGAGCGGGTGGAACCCGCGGAGGTGAAGGCCCGGCACATTCTCTTCGCGCCCAAGCTGTCGGACGAGAACCTCGCGGCTGCCCAGGCACGGGCCGACTCGGTGGTGCAGGCCCTGCGGGCCGGCGTCCCGCTCGATTCGCTGCTCCGCGTGTACCATGATCCGCTCGAGCAGTCGCTGTTCGAAGACGTCGTGCCCGCCGATCTCCCCGAGCCGCTCCAGAATGCGGTGCAGGGCGCGCTGCCCGGGGACGTGATGGGGCCCGTCCAGGTGAACGAGGCCGATCGGGCCCGGTTTCTGGCCATCCGCTTCGACGGCGCGCGGCCCGAGGGCGAGTACACGTTTGAGGAGTTGCGCGATCGGATCCGCGCCCGCCTCGCCGAAGACAGCGGCGTGCGCCGCTACCTGCAGGAGCTGCGGTCGGCGACCTACATCGACATCCGGCTCTGACCCCACCCGTGCGCCCGCGCGTCGCGATCACCGTCGGCGATCCCCGCGGCATCGGCCCTGAAATCGTCGCGCAGGTGATGGCCGATCCGCCGGCCGGCGCGGAGTACGTCGTGATCGGGGAGGGACCCCCTCCCCCCGCTCCTACTGCCGAAGCCGCGGGTCGCGCCGTGAAATCCCAGGTCGAATCGGCCGTCCACCTGGCGCTTACCGGAGACGTGCAGGCCGTCGTCACGGGACCCGCGGAAAAGCACGCGCTCCACCTCGCGGGGGTTCGATACCCTGGGCACACCGAGTGGCTGGCGGCGTTGGCCGGTGTCACGGACGTGGCGATGATGCTCACCGACGAGCGGCTGCGGGTGGTGCTGGTGACCACGCATCTTCCGCTCAAGGACGTGCCGGCGGCGGTCACCGAGAAGCGGGTGCGCCGGGTCGGGGAGATCGCACGGCGCGCGCTGCGCGACTGGTGGGGCATCGCCGAGCCCCGGCTCGCGGTGTGCGCGCTCAATCCGCATGCCGGTGAGCAGGGGCTGTTTGGCGCGGAGGACCGCGACGTCATGGCACCGGCCGCGCGCGCGCTCGGCGCCGCCGGTCCGCTGCCGGCGGATACCGTGTTCGTGCGCGCCCTGCGCGGCGAGTTCGACGCGGTGCTCGCCCCGTATCACGACGTCGGCATGACGGCCATCAAGGTGGCCGCGTTCGGCCGCGCCGCCAACGTCACACTCGGTCTGCCGTTCGTGCGCACCGCCCCCGACCACGGCACCGCGTTCGACATCGCCGGGCGCGGGATCGCCGATCCCGGCTCGCTGCGCGTGGCCGTGGAGCTGGCGGTGAAGCTGGCGGGGCGGGGCACGTAACGTCCCCATGGGGCAGCCCTCCTCTTCCGTCGCCGCCGTCGACTGCACGCACACCGGACGGCTCGCCAGCCACTCGCGCGCCCTGCGCGCCGCGCTCGCCATCACCGTGCTGTTCATGCTGGTCGAGGCGGTGGGTGGTTGGCTCGCCAACTCGCTGGCCCTGCTGGCGGACGCGGGCCACATGCTGGGCGACGCGGCGTCGCTGACCCTCGCGCTGTTCGTGGCGTGGGTGGCACAGCGGCCCGCCACCGCCACCAAGACGTACGGCTACCTGCGGCTCGAGATCTTCGCCGCGCTCCTGAACGGCGCCGCGCTGCTGGGCATCGCCGGCGTCATCGTCTGGCAGGCCGTGCGGCGACTCGGTCAGCCGGCGGAGATCGAGTCGGGGCTCATGCTCGCCGTCGCCGCGGCGGGCCTCGTGGCAAACGTGGTCGCCCTCCGCCTGCTGCACGGGGGGCACCGCCACTCGCTCAACGTGCGCGGCGCCTACCTGCACGTGGCCGGCGACTTGCTCGGCTCGGTGGGCACGCTGGTCGCCGGGCTGATCATCGCGCTCTCTGGGTGGACCGCCGCCGATCCGCTGATCTCCATCGGCATTGCGCTGCTGATTCTCGCGGGCGCGTGGCGCCTGGTGCGGGACAGCGTGGACGTGCTGCTCGAGGCGACCCCGCGCCACATCTCGCTGCCCGCCGTGGAACGCGAAGTGCGTGCGATCCCGGGCGTTGCCGACGTGCACGACCTCCACGTCTGGACGGTCACGAGCGGCGTGGTGGCGATGACCGGCCACGCCGTGGTGCCGGATGCGACGCGCGCCCAAAGGATCCTGCGCGATCTCCAGGACCGCATGGCGGCGCTCGGCATTCACCACGTGACGTTCCAGCTCGAGCCGGAACGGTTGTGTCACGACCTGCCGACCGATCCCCGGTGAAAGACGTCCGCGCCGGTCGGCAACGGGTCACTCCGGCCACTGCAGCGAGCCGATATGGCGAGATGGTGGGCCGGACGCCGCCTCGCTGACGTGGCCCGCGCGACCCGCCCCCGACCGGCGCGGACGTTCGCAGGACTCGTGGGCCTCCCGCTGAGTCCACTCCGGGTCCCGCGCTTGCGCTCCACCCCGGGGCCCGGTATGTTGCGCCACCCCGCGGGGGCGGATGATTCGTAAATTATTGTGGAACAAGAGTTTACTGTGAAGTTACGCAACATCGCCATCATTGCGCACGTGGACCACGGCAAGACCACGCTGGTGGACAAGATGCTCCGCCAGGCGGGGGTGTTCCGCGCCAATCAGCAGGTCGAAGAGCGCGTGATGGACTCCAACCCGCTCGAGCGCGAGCGCGGCATTACGATCCTCGCCAAGAACACGGCGGTTCGGTGGGAGGACACGAAGATCAATATCGTGGACACGCCCGGACATGCCGATTTCGGTGGGGAGGTCGAGCGCATTCTGCGGATGGTGGACGGGGTGCTCCTGCTCGTGGATGCCGCCGAGGGGCCGATGCCGCAGACGCGGTTCGTGACGCGAAAGGCCCTGGAGCTCGGGCTGCAGCCGATTGTGGTGATCAACAAGATCGACCGACCGGACGCGCGCGCGCTCGAGGTGCACGACGAGGTGCTCGAGTTGTTCATGGATCTGGAGGCGTCCGATGCGCAGCTCAACGCGCCGTTCCTCTACGCGTCGTCGCGCTTCGGCGTGGCGTATCGGGAGCTGCCGGCGGTTGGGCGGGTGGGCGGATCGGCGGTTGAGAGCGGACCCGCCCACCCGCTCACCCGCCCACCCGCCGGGGAAGGGCAGGGTGGCTGGGACGGCGATCTCTCCCCCTTGTTCGAGACGATCCTGACCGCGATCCCGGCGCCGTTGTGCGCGCCGGACGGGCCGCTACAGATGCTGATCTCGACGGTGGACTTCTCGTCGTATCTGGGTCGGATCGCCATCGGGCGCGTCGAGCGTGGCGTGATGCGCGTGGGACAGGACGTGCTGCTGTTGCCGCTCGGGGCGCCAGGGCTGTGCGCGCCGGATGACGGCGAACGGGCGCGGATCGCGCGGCTGTACGCGTTCGACGGGCTCCAGCGGGTCGAGGTCGAGCAGGCAGGCGCAGGGGACATCGTCGCCCTGGCCGGGCTCGACGGCATCGAAATCGGCAAGACGGTCACCGATCCCGACGTGCCGGAACGGCTCGCGGGCATCGCCGTCGAGGAGCCCACCATCTCGGTGGATTTCTCGGTGAGCACGTCGCCGTTCTCGGGACAGTCCGGCAAGTACGTGACGTCGCGCCAGGTGCGGGACCGGCTGGTTCGGGAGCTGGAGCGCAACGTCGCGCTGCGGGTGGACGAGACCGACCGGCCCGACACGCTCACGGTCTCGGGGCGCGGCGAGCTGCATCTGTCGATCCTGATGGAGACGATGCGTCGCGAGGGCTACGAGTTCCAGGTGAGCCGGCCGCGGGTCATTACGCGGTCCGGACCGGCCGGCGAGCTGCAGGAGCCGTACGAGGAGCTGGCGGTGGAGGTGCCCGACAGCATGGTGGGCACGGTCATGGAGCAGATGGGCCCCCGGCGGGCCGAGATCGTCGAGATGAAACCCACGGGACATGGCAAGACCCGGATGCGCTTCGTACTGCCCAGTCGGGGCCTGTTCGGGTTTCGGTCGGACTTCTTGACGGAGACGCGCGGGGAGGGAATCATGCACCACAGATTCCTGCGCTATGGCCCCTGGGCCGGCGCCCTGGCGGGTCGGCAGCGGGGCGTCCTCGTGGCGGATCGGGAGGGGGAGGCGGTCGCGTACGCCATCTTCAACCTCCAGGAGCGGGCCACGCTGTTCGTGCGGCCCGGCGACCCGGTCTACGCCGGGATGATCGTGGGGGAGAGCGCGCGCACCGGGGACCTGGACGTCAACGTGACGAAGGAGAAGAAGCTCAGCAACATCCGCACGACGGCGACGGACGAAGCGCTGCGGCTGGAGCCGCCTCGGGACATCACGCTCGAGCTGGCTTTGGAGTACATCGAGGAAGACGAGCTGATCGAGGTCACGCCCGTCGCGGTGCGGTTGCGCAAACGGGCGCTCGACGCCTCCGAGCGTCGCAAGGCTCAACGGGCGGCCAGGGCGGCCGCCGAAGTGTAGCACGGTCCTGATCGATCGCAGGTGGAACCCTTAGCGTCAGTGTGGAGGAACGACAATGCTGCCCTGGGATCCGTCGGTGTCATTGACCATCCGCGCCGCGCGGGATGACGACGAGGACGACATCGACGACTTCGAGGACGACCTCGACGAGGACGACCTCGACGACGACGAGCTGGATGAAGACGACGACGAGGACGAAGACGACTACGACGATTTCGAGGCGGACTGGGACGAGGACGGCGACGGGCCCCGGCACGGCAAGCGGAAGAACGACTGGGAGTGAGTGCGCACGGCCGGCCGTGCGCGCGAGGGTGCCCTGCGGCGTCCGGACCGCCTACATTCGAGAGAGACGGGGCCTGTAGCTCAGGTGGTTAGAGCGCACGCCTGATAAGCGTGAGGTCGGAGGTTCAACTCCTCCCAGGCCCACTGGAAGCTGGCGGTTCGGCGGTCACAGAAAAGCACTTGCGAAGCCCCGTTGGGTGTGGTGACGCCCGGCGGGGCGTTCTCGCGCGTGAGGCTCGCCTTCCCTTGATTGGCAGCGATCGCGTCGGCAATCCGGCGCCGTGGCGCGGATGGGTTGTGGAAGATGGCCGCTGACCTCTGGAACACGAAGACACCGATGCCCGGCATGTGAGCTGCCGACCGCGAGGCACTCACGCCCCGATCCGGCCGCCCTCACACCACCTTGCCGATGGGCAGCTTGCGGATCCGCGTGCCCGTCGCCGCGAAGATGGCGTTGCACACGGCCGGCGCGATCGGCGGCGTCCCGGGCTCGCCCACCCCGCCCTGGCTGTCGGTGCTCGGCACGATGTGCACCTCGACGCGCGGCATTTCGGCCATGCGCAGCATCGGGTAATCGTGGAAGTTGCCCTGCACCACGCGTCCCCGCTCAATGCCGATCTCGCCGTACAGCGCCGCCGTCAGGCCGTACACGATCCCGCTCTGCATCTGGGCCTCGACGGTGTCCGGGTTCACCACCGGGCCGCAGTCCACGGCGCACACGACGCGATGCACCCGCACCGTCCCGTCGCCCGTCACGGAGACCTCGGCCACCTGGGACACGTACGCCTCGAACGACTTATGGACCGCGATCCCGCGGAAGACGCCCGCCGGTAACGGCGACCCCCAGCCCGCCTGCGTCGCCGCCAGCTCGAGGACCCGGCGGTAGCGCGGCGCGTTCCCCAGCAGCCCCCGTCGGTACTCGTACGGATCCCGCCCCGCGGCGTGCGCCAACTCGTCGATGAAGCCCTCGACGGCAAAGGCGTTGTAGGAGTGGTTCACCGAGCGCCAGAATCCCACCGGAATGCCGGTGTCGGTCAGCACGTAGTCCACGTGCACGTTCGGAATGCCGTAGGGCATCTCGATGGCGCCCTCCACGGCCTCGCCGTCGAGACCGTTCTGGACCGTATCGGGAAAGACGCGCGCCATGATCGACGGCGCGACGACCCGATGCGTCCACGCAGCCGGGCGTCCGCTGGTGTCGAGGCCGGCACGCAGCCGATGATAGGAGCCCGGTCGGTAGAAATCGTGCCGGGTGTCGTCTTCGCGCGACCACACCAGCTTCACCGGGGCGCCCACCGCCTTGGACGTTTCGACGGCTTCCTGGATGAAGTCCAGCTCGAACCGCCGGCCGAACCCGCCGCCGAGGTAGGTGGTGTGCACCTTCACGTGTTCCGGCGGCACGTCCGCGATCGCCGCGCCGATTTGGTGGACGCCGCCCTGGAACTGCGTCGGGGCCCAGATGTCCACGCCGTCCGGCCGCACGTGGGCCGTGCAGTTCATCGGCTCCATCGTGGCGTGCGCCAGGAAGGGCGTCTCGTAGACGGCGTCGAGCCGGGACGCCGCGCCCGACATCGCCCGGTCAGGGTTGCCGTCGTGACGGGCCTGGGCGCCGGCGCGCCCCGCCCGCTGGGCGAAGAGCCGCCCGATGCTCGCGCTCGATACCGCGGCGTTCGCGCCCTCGTCCCACGTCACCGCGAGCGCGTCGCGGCCGGTCTTGGCCGGCCAGTAACCGTCCGCCACGACGGCAATCCCGCTCGAGATCTGGACCACGTGGCGGACGCCCGGCACGGCTTTCGCCTGGGCCGCGTCGAAGCTCGCCACCGTGCCACCAAAAACCGGACACCGCGCCACGACGGCCACCAACATGCCCGGCACCGTCACGTCGAGGCCAAACTGCGCGCTCCCGTCCACCTTGGGCGGCGTGTCGAGCCGCGGGACGCGGGTGCCCAGGATCTTCCAGTCTTTCGGCTCCTTGAGCGGCGGGTCGGTCGGGACGGGCAACGTCCGCGCCGTGGCGACCAGACGGCCGTACGTGAGGCGTCGGCCGCCCGCGTGGGTGACGGCGCCGTTCTCCGCGCGGCACGCCGACGGATCCACGTCCCAGGTCTGGGCCGCGGCGGCGATCAGCACCTCGCGCGCGGCGGCGCCCGCCTGGCGCAGCGGCGTCCAGGCGGCGCGGATGCTGGCACTGCCCCCGGTGGCCTGCATGCCGAACAGGCGGTGGTTGTATACGGGGTCCGCGGGCGCGAACTCGATCTGGATCTTCGACCAGTCGGCTTCCAGCTCTTCCGCCAGCAACATGGGGAGGGCCGTGGCGATGCCCTGACCCATCTCGGACCGGTCGACGATCACCAGGATGCTCTCGTCGGTGCCGATCTTGAGCCAGGCGTTGGGCTCGAGCGGCGGCCCGGCGGGTGCGCCGGGACCGGCACAGCCCGGCAGCGTGAAGCCGATAACCAGGGTCGCGCCGGCCGCCGAGGCGGCCTGGAGAAACTCGCGGCGGGTGACCTCCGTGCGTGCCGTCATGTCACACCCCCTCGGCGGCACGATGAATGGCAGTGCGGATCCGCTGGTAGGTGCCGCAGCGGCAGATGTTGGTCATCGCCGCGTCGATGTCCGCGTCGGTCGGGTCGGGCGTCGTCGCCAGCAGCGCCGCGGCCGCCATGATCTGGCCCGACTGGCAGTAGCCGCATTGCGGGACGTCCTCCGCGATCCACGCCTGCTGGACCGGATGACTGCGGTCGCGCGCCAACCCCTCGATGGTCGTCACGCGCTTGCCGGCCACCGTGCCGATCCCGATGACGCAGGACCGCGTCGCGGCGCCATCGATGTGGACCGTACAGGATCCGCATTGCGCGATGCCGCAGCCGAACTTGGTGCCTGTGAGGCCCAGGTTGTCCCGCAGCACCCACAGGAGCGGGGTCTCGGGCGGGACGTTCACGGACTGTCGGCGACCGTTCACGGTGAATTCGATCGGGGGCATTCCGGCTCACTGGCTGGGGATCCTGTATAGTGGCCCTCCGGCAAGGAGGAGGGAAGGGCAGCACCGGGCTCGTCAGGATTCCGGCAGTGGGAATCCTGTCGGATCTCGTGCTCGCGAGGCCGCAACAGCGCCGACGCTCAACGGCAAGGCCGTTCCGGCCGTAGTAAGGGTCAAACCTCCAGGAGAGCAACATGATCGGTCGTCGCGAATGGCTGGGTGTGACCTTGGGGGTCGGGGCTGCGTACGCCCTCGACCCGCGGCTGTTGCGTGCCGTGCAGCAGGGCCGGCTCCTGCAACGCGCCATCCCGTCCACCGGCGAGCGGCTGCCCGTCGTGGGACTCGGCAGCTCCGCGACGTTCGCGCAGCTCGCCCGGCGCGAGGAACTGGATGCCCTCCGGGACGTGATCCGGACGATGGTCGAGCAGGGGGCCCGGGTATTCGACACCGCCCCCAGCTACGGGGCGTCCGAGCAGGTGGCGGGGGACCTCGCCCACGAGCTCGGTGTGGCCGACAAGATCTTCTGGGCGACGAAGGTGAACGTGGCCGGCCGGGGTGGAACCGCGGACCCCGCGGCGGCGCGCGCGCAGATCGAGGCCTCGCTCCAGAAGTTCCGCGTCCCGACGATCGACCTCATTCAGGTGCACAACCTGGCCGACGTGCCGACACAGCTCGGGATCCTCAAGGCGCTGAAGCGGGAGGGCCGCATTCGCTACCTCGGCGTGACCACGACGAGCAACCGCCAGTACGCGCTCCTCGAGCAGGTGATGCGCACCGAGCCGCTCGATTTCATCGGCATCGACTACGCCGTCGACAACCGCGACGTCGAAGCCACGATCCTGCCGCTCGCCGCCGAGCGGAAGATCGGCGTGCTGGTCTACGTGCCGTTCGGGCGAACCCGCCTGTGGCAGCGGGTGGCGGAGCGGACGCTCCCGGAGTGGGCGCAGGAGTTCGACGCCACGACGTGGGCCCAGTTCTTCATCAAGTACGTGGTGAGCCATCCGGCGGTGACGGCGGTGACGCCGGCCACCAGCCAGGCGCGGCACATGGCGGACAACATCGGTGGTGGCATCGGCCGGCTGCCCGACGCGGCGATGCGGCGTCGGATGGCGGACCTGGTGGACGCGCTGCCGCCGGCGCCGCCACGCCGGTAGACCGGGTGGGGGCGCTCCCTCGTCGTGCCCCGACGAGCGCCCAGCGCGCGGCCCTGCGTTACGCGGGGCCGCGCTTTCGGGTCGAGAGCTTGAACGGCAGGTACGCCGGGCAGAACCCAATGAAGCTCGTGAGCAGGAAGACGACGGCGATCACGAGCAGCACCAGCCCCAGCGTGCCGGCGATGCGGTCCGTAACGTAAAGCCAGCCGATGACCAGTGCGAGCAGCGTCCGGATCACCCGATCGGCCGTGCCCATGTTGAGTTTCATCGTATCTCCTGAGGTGCAGGTCAGCCCAGCCAGCGTTGCACGAGCAGCACTCCGCCGACGATCACGCCGAGACACAGCGCACACACCAGCGCGAACTTGAGGAGTGTGGTGCCGCGGTGGGCAGCAGGCGGGTGCATGACCCAGGATGCGTGCCGCCGCGGGAGAACGCAAGGCGCGGGGGCCGCGATTGCCCGGTCGCCCTGGTTAGGTTTCTCGGCATCCCGGCATGACCGACCTCCTGCTGCTCCTGCTCCTCGGCGCCTGCTT
>JBFGDF010000054.1:0-17582 GCA_041580775.1 Gemmatimonadales bacterium | reverse complement strand
TCCCCCTTCTGCCTCTCCTGCCACCTCGTACCGGATGTGATACAGTTTCCCGTCCGTGTCCGCGAACTCCGCCTCCTCGTCGGACAGCGCCGTGTGGCAGCGCGGGCACCAATGGATGACGCGGTGCCCCCGGTAGATGAGGCTCTGGTGGTACAGGGTCACGAACACGTGCCGCACGGCCGCGGAATAGTCGTCGTCGAGCGTGAATCGGGTGCGAGACCAGTCGCACGAGGAGCCGATGGCCTTGAGCTGCTCCAGAATGGTCCCGCCCGTCTCCCGGACATAGCTCCAGACCCGCTCGACGAAGGCCTCGCGCCCGAGGTCGTGGCGGGTCATGCCTTCCTTCGCCACGAGCCGTTCGACCACGTTCTGCGTGGCGATGCCGGCGTGATCGGTGCCCGGCAGCCACAGCGCGCGCCGGCCGCGCATCCGCTCGAACCGGATCAGCACGTCCTGGATGGTGTTGTTGAGCCCGTGGCCCATGTGCAGCCGGTCGGTCACGTTGGGCGGCGGGATGACGATCACATAGGGCGCCGCCTCGGCGCCGGGGGCTGGCGCAAAGACCCCGGCGTCCAGCCAGCGGCGGTAGGTAGGGCCCTCGACGGCCGCCGGGTCGAACTGCGGCGCGAGTTGTCGGGTGGTCATGCGGTCACGGCACCGTGCCCGTCACGGAGCGCGGCCGCCGGTGGACGCGGGCGGCGGCGGCAGGTCGGTGCCTTTCACGAGGATGCGGTTCACCACGACCTCCACCCCGGGAGCGCTGCGCGCGATGTCGGCGGCGGCGCGCCGCACGAGAGCGTCGGTCACCACGCCGGTCAACTCCACGAGGCCGTCCCCCGGCGCGTGGACGTGGAGATCGAGATCACGGGTGGTTTCATCGGCGCTCAGGGCGTCGCGCACCGCGCGCTCGGTATCCTGCGGGTTGGCGGCCCGCGCGGCGCGGCGCAGCCGCCCGAAGGCGTGGCGCACGCGCTCCCCGTGCAGGCGGCCCATGGAGCCGCCGAGCACCATGCCGGCGACGGTCCCCAGCGCGAAGCCGGCGACCGCGGTGAGCGCGAGCGTGAGCGCGCC
This sequence comes from Gemmatimonadales bacterium, assembly GCA_041580775.1. Classification (GTDB taxonomy): domain Bacteria; phylum Gemmatimonadota; class Gemmatimonadetes; order Gemmatimonadales; family GWC2-71-9; genus JAOTWJ01. The sequence continues at coordinate 16,511 of JBFGDF010000054.1, read as the reverse complement.
GTCGCGGCGGTCGTCGGTTCGGGTCACGCATCCTCCTTGTGGCATCCCGCAGGGGGGCTGACTACAATAGAACGATCGAGAATGTAAGAATGCGTCAACGCCCAGGCTAAATCAACGGACGCGCATCGGCGGCGAGGAGCATGGCGGCCACGATACAGATATCGCTTCCCGACGGATCCATCCGCGCGCTGCCGGCGGACACGACGCCGCGGCAGCTCGCCGAGGCGATCGGCCCGCGGCTCGCCAAGGCGGCCGTCGCCGCGCGCGTGAACGACGCGATCTGGGATCTCGACCGGCCGCTGCGTGCCGATGCCCGTGTGGCGATCCTCACCGAGCGCGACGCGGATGCCCTGTACGTGCTGCGGCATTCGGCGGCCCACGTGCTGGCGACCGCCGTTCGGCGGCTCCTGCCGGACGCGCACATCGGGTTCGGCCCACCCATCCAGGACGGGTTCTACTACGATTTTGAGGTGCCGCGGCCGTTCACCCCGGACGATCTCGCCCGCATCGAGGAGACGATGCGCGAGGTCGTCGCCGCCGACTACCCGTTCGTGCGGGAGGAGGTGTCGCGGGAGGACGCGCGCCTCCGATTCCGGGACGACCCGCTCAAGCTCGAGCGGCTCGAGGAGCTGGGCGACGACGAGATCATCTCGGTCTATACCGACGGGCCGTTCGTGGATCTGTGCCGGGGTCCCCATCTGCCCAGCACGGGCCGCCTGCGGCATTTCAAGCTGCTGCACGCGGCCGGGGCCTACTGGCGCGGCGACTCGCGGCGCCAGATGCTGCAGCGCATCTACGGCACGGCCTGGTTCAGCAAGCAGGATCTCGACGGGCATCTCCATCGGCTCGCGGAGGCGGAGAAGCGGGACCACCGCGTCATCGGGCGGCAGCTGGATCTCTTCAGCATCCAGGACGAGGTGGGGCCGGGGCTCATCCTGTGGCACCCCCGCGGGGCCGTGCTCCAGTTCGAGCTGCGGCGCTTCATCGAGGACGAGGTGCTGCGCCGCGGCTACGAGCTGGTCTTCACGCCGCACGTGACCCGCGAAGACCTGTTCATCCGGTCGGGCCATCTGCCGCTCTACGCCCAGAATCAGTTCCCGCCGATGGCGGCGGGCGAGGGCGAAGCGGAGCACGTGCGCTACCGCACGAAGCCGATGAACTGCCCGATGCACACGCTAATCTACGCCGCGCAGCAGCGGTCGTATCGGGACCTGCCCATCCGGCTGGCCGAGGTCGCCAACGTCTACCGCAACGAGCTGTCGGGCACCCTGCATGGGCTGCTGCGCGTGCGCGGGCTCACCATGGACGATGCGCACATCTTCTGCCGCGAAGACCAGATCGAAGACGAGATCTACGACATGCTCGATCTGGTGGACCTGGTGCTCCACCGCACGTTCGGCTTCGAGTACCGGCTCGACCTCGCCACGCGGCCCGAGAAGAAGATCGGCGAGGACGCCGCCTGGGAGGTCGCGGAGCGGGCGCTGCGGGGCGCGCTCGACCGGCGCAAGTTCAGCTACGGCGTGGACGAGGGCGGCGGCGCGTTCTACGGGCCCAAGATCGACATCAAGCTCAAGGACGCCATCGGCCGCGAGTGGCAGGGCGCCACGATCCAGCTGGACTACCAGTTGCCCGAACGGTTCGCTCTGGAATACACCGGGGCCGACAACCGGCCGCATCGCCCGGTGATGATCCATCGCGCCATTTACGGCACGCTAGAGCGGTTCGTCGGGTGCCTGATCGAGCACTTTGCCGGGGCGTTCCCCCTCTGGCTCGCGCCCATCCAGGTGCGGATCCTCCCCATTACGGACGTGCAGGGCGAGGCGGCGTCCGCCGTCGCCGCCCGCTACCGCGCCGCCGGCATTCGGGCCGAGGTGGACGACCGGAACGAGACACTCAACTACCGGGTGCGGGACGCCGAACTGCTCAAGGTCCCCTACATGGCCGTCATCGGCCAGCGGGAACTGGACCAGGGCACCGTGGCCGTGCGGGCGCGGGGCGCAGGCAAGAAGCAGGAGATCCTGACGGTGGACGCCTTCCTCGTGCGCGTCAAGGACGAGATCGCGCGTCGCGCCCTCACCCTCGGCGAGGTGGCTTGAGCGGGTTCTGACCCCTCCATTACCTTTCGGCGGCGTCCGAGATCGCCCGGCCCCGCCGGGTCGGTCCGGCCAGGTCGCGCGCCAGCGGCGCGCCGCGACCACCCTCTTAATGAAACGGCAGGGTCCGCCGTGCCTGATACATCCCGCAGTCCCGTCATCGTCAGCGCTACCCGTACACCCATCGGCAGATTTCTCGGCGGCCTGAGCCCGCTGCCCGCCCCCCAACTCGGGGCCATCGCGATACGCGAGGCCGTGCGTCGGGCCGGGATCGACGGGACGGCGGTCGAGGAAGCCATCATGGGGATCGTCGTGCAGGGCGGGGCCGGCCAGGCGCCGGCACGCCAAGCGGCCATCCACGCCGGCCTGCCGGGCACCGTGCCGGCGCTCACCATCAACAAGGTGTGCGGCTCGGGGCTCAAGGCCGTGATGCTGGCGTCCCAGGCCATCAAGGCGGGCGACGCGCAGTGCGTCGTGGCGGGCGGCATGGAGTCCATGTCCAACGCGCCGCACTACCTCTGGGGCATGCGGGGCGGTGTGAAGTTCGGCACCCAGGAGCTGGTGGACGGGCTGATCCACGACGGCCTGTGGTGTTCCTTCGGTCAGTGCCACATGGGCGGGCACGCGGAGTACACGGCCACGAAGGCCGGGGTCTCCCGCCAGGCGCAGGACGAGTTTGCGCTCGCCAGTCATCAAAAGGCGGTCGCGGCCATCGAGGGCGGGAAATTCAAGGCCGAGGTCGTTGCGGTGGAGATTCCCAGTCGCAAAGGTCCCACGGTGGTGGATACGGACGAGGGACCCCGCCGCGATACGACGCTCGAGGCGCTCGCCAAGCTCAAACCGGCCTTCCAGAAGGACGGCTCCGTGACGGCGGGCAACGCGCCGGGGTTGAACGACGGGGCCAGCGCGCTCGTCGTGACGTCAGAGGCGTTCGCCAAGGCCCACGGGCTCACGGTGCTCGCGCGGGTCACCGCGTATGCGGCCGGCGGGGGCGAGCCCAAAGACCTGTTCTTTGCCCCAATCGTAGCGGTGCAGAACCTGATGAAGCAGGGCAAAACGAAGATCGGCGATTACGATCTGATCGAGGCGAACGAGGCGTTCGCGGTCCAGGCGCTGGCGGACGGGCAGGGGCTCAAGTGGGACTGGGATCGCGTCAACGTGCACGGCGGTGCGGTGGCCCTCGGCCACCCGATCGGCGCCAGCGGGGCACGGATCCTGACGACGCTGCTGTACGCGCTCGCCGAGCGCGACAAGCAGCACGGGCTCGCCACCTTGTGCCTGGGTGGCGGTAACGCAGTGGCACTCAGCGTGGAGCGCGTATGATGAACTCGGTGCGGGCACTCGACCGGCGCCTGACGGCGACGGCGGTGGTGCGAATGGTGACGGCGGTGCTCGCGGGCGCCCTGCTGGTGGCGTTTGGCGCTCAGGCGAGTGTGCCGCTGCCCGGCACACCGGTGCCGATCACGCTCCAAGTGCCGGCGGTGCTCATCGTCGGCGGACTGCTCGGCCCGCGGCTCGGGGCCGCCAGCCTGGTGACCTATCTGCTGCTGGGTGCGGCCGGCTTACCGGTGTTTGCCCCCGTGGGACTTCCGGGGGTTGCCCGCCTGTTCGGACCGACGGGCGGCTACCTGCTGGCGCTGCCGCTGGCGGCGGCCGTAGCCGGGTGGGCCGCGGTCATCCCGGTGCGCTGGGCGCGGCTCGCCGTGGGGCTGGTGCTCGCTACGGTCACCATCCACGCCGGCGGCGTGGCGCAGCTCGCGATTCTCGGTGGCGACCTCGCCGTGGCGCTGGGGATCGGCTCGGTGCCGTTCCTGCTCGGTGACGTGGCCAAGCTCCTGCTCGCGGGGCTGGTCATCGGACGATTCGCCTCTCCCGTTCGGCGCGCGCTCCTCTGAGGGCGCGCGGTTCGTTTTGGGGGTGGACGGCCGAACTGCTGCGCGCCGTCCTGGCGGTACTCGGGTTCTTCGCGGCGTTCGCCGTGCTGGCGATTCTGCTCGACGCCATCGTGGGCCGCCTGGTGCCCACGGGCCATTGGTGGCGCACGGCCGGTCGGGGGCTGATCGGGCTCTCGGCGACTCCGCTTCTGGTGGCCCTGCTCGTCTACGCGGGCCTGCTCCGGCTGCCCGGATGGGATCGCCGGCGGATCCGCGTGCCGGCGGGCCGGACGGCGGTCGGCGGCGCGGCGCGGGGGTTGCTGTGGGGTGTGGGGCTGGCGGCGGCGGTGCTGGCCGTCTGCCTTGTCGGCGGCGCGCGCGTGACGCTGGGACCGGCGTTTGGCGAGTCCTACCTCGGTGTGGCGGCGCCCGTGTTGGCAGGCTTGGTGCTCGCGGCGCTGCTCGAGGAGCTGCTGTTCCGCGGGATGCCCCTGGCCCGCCTCGCCGACGCGGTTGGGCCGGTCGCGGCGAGCGTGGCGCTCACGGTGGCCTTCGTGGCCGCGCACGTGGGCAATCCGGCCGTCTCCGGGCTGGGGCTCGCCAACGTCGGGTTGGCGTCGCTCGTGCTGAGCGCCGCGTTCTTCTCGCCCGGCGGGCTCCCGGCCGCGTTCGGGCTCCATGTGGGCTGGAACGCGGGCTTGGCCCTGGCGGCGGACGCGCCGGTGAGCGGACTTCGGCTGGGGTTGCCGGTGGTGGAGTTCCTGCCCGGCCCGCGCCCGTGGCTCACGGGTGGCGCGTTTGGGCCGGAAGGGGGCGCGGCCGCGACGGTCGTGCTGGTGGGCGCCCTGGCCTGGTGGGCCGGGCGGCATCGTGGGAGGGAGGTGGCGGTGTGAAGCAGGTGGCGGTAATCGGGGCGGGCACCATGGGCAACGGGATTGCCCACGTGTTTGCGCAGCACGGGACCGGCGTGGCGCTGATCGACGTGGACGAGCGCCAGCTCGACCGCGCGCTCCAGACGGTGCGCGGCAACATGGACCGCCAGATCAAGAAACAGACGCTCACGGAGGCGGACCGCGACGCGGCCCTCAAGCGCATCCGGCCGGCCACCGGGCTGGACGCAGTGGCCGGAGCGGAACTCGTGGTGGAAGCCGCGAGCGAGAACGCCACCGTGAAGTTCGATATCTTCCGTCGGTTGGACGACGCGGTGCCGACGGAGGCGTTGCTCGCGTCCAACACGTCCTCGATTTCGATCACGGAAATCGCCGCTCACACGCGGCACCCGGAGCGCGTGATCGGGATGCATTTCATGAACCCGGTCCCGGTCATGCAGCTGGTCGAGGTGATTCGCGGGCTCGCGACGTCCGACGCGACGACGGCGCGGGTGATGGAGACCGCGCGGGCGCTTGGCAAGACGCCCGTCGAGGTGAACGACTACCCGGGGTTCGTGTCGAACCGGGTGCTCATGCCGATGATCAACGAAGCCGTCTACTGTGTCATGGAGGGCGTGGCACAGCCGGAGGCGGTGGACACGGTCATGAAGCTCGGGATGAACCACCCGCTCGGTCCGCTCGCCCTCGCGGACCTGATCGGGCTCGACGTCTGCGTCGCGATTCTCGAGGTTTTGCAGCGCGGGCTCGGCGACGACAAGTATCGCCCCTGCCCGCTCCTGAAGAAAATGGTGGCCGCCGGCCGGTTGGGCCGGAAGAGCGGCCGTGGCTTCTACGACTACACCAAGTGAGCGACCTGTGGGCACCAAGCGGAAAGTGAAGACCAAGGGCACCGCGGCCAACCGCCGGAACCCCACGGCCGCCGCCACCCCGAGCACCAGGCGCAGCGTTGCGCCGCCCAGCGATCCGCATTCGGCGGACGTGTTCGAGCAGCTGGCGGTCCACCGGCACGAGCAGGTGAGCTACTGGTACGATCCCGTCTCCAAGTACCGCGGGATCATCGCGATTCACAATACGTCTCTCGGGCCGGCGCTCGGCGGCACCCGGTTCTGGAACTACGTGAGTGATGCCGAGGCGCTCAACGACGTGATCCGCCTGTCGCGCGGCATGACCTACAAGGCGGCCGTGGCCGGCCTCAACCTCGGCGGCGGCAAGGCGGTGATCATCGGCGACCCCTCCCTCAACCACCGGGAGGCGTTGTTCCGCTCGCACGGCCGGCACGTCGAGTCGTTCGCGGGCCGCTACATCACGGCCGAGGACGTCGGGACCAGCCCCGGCGACATGGCGTTCGTGCACAAGGAGACGAAGCATGTGGTGGGACTCCAGGGCCGGTCCGGCGACCCGTCGCCGGTCACCGCCTGGGGCACGTTTCGGGGCACGCAGGCCTGCGCCAAGTTCCTCTGGGGAAAGGACGACCTCGCCGGCAAGACGATGGCGGTGCAGGGGGTCGGGCACGTTGGTTACTACCTGTGCAAGCTGTTCCACGAAGCGGGGGCGAAGCTGATCGTGAGCGACGTGAACGCCGACCGGGTGCAGCGGGCGGTGACGGAATTCGACGCCCGGGCCGTGCCGGTGGATGCCATCTACGGCGTCAAAGCGGACGTCTTCGCTCCGTGTGCGCTGGGCGCCGTCATCAATGACGACACGATCAAGGCGTTGCGCGTGGCGATCGTCTGCGGGGCGGCCAACAATCAGCTCGCAGCGGAACGGCACGGTGACCTGCTCGAGAAGCGCGGCATCGTGTATGCGCCCGACTACGTGGCCAATGCCGGCGGCCTGATCAACGTGAACGCGGAGATCGAAGGCTGGACGCTGCAGAAGTCGCACGACAAGGCCGGGGAGATCTTCCATACCGTGCTGCGGGTGCTGGAGATCGCCAAGGAACAGGGGATTCCGTCGTACCTCGCGGCGGACCGGCTGGCGGAGGAGCGGGTCGCGGCGGCGGAGAAGCGCCGGGCGCTCCCGCACCGGATCTGAGGCCCATGACGACGCACCGGGTGCCGCTGGAGGAAGGCGATCCGCAGATCCACGCGCTGATCCAGCGCGAGATCGGGCGGCAGGAGGAGGGTCTCGAGCTCATCGCCAGCGAGAATTTCGCCTCGCGGGCCGTGCTCGAGGCCGTGGGGAGCGAGCTGACCAACAAGTACGCCGAGGGCTATCCGGGCAGACGCTACTACGGCGGCTGTGAAGTGGTGGACGAGGTCGAGCGGATTGCCATCGAGCGGGCTCGGGAGCTGTTCCGGGCCGAGCACGCCAACGTGCAGCCACATGCCGGGGCCCAGGCCAACCTGGCGGCGTACTTCGCCGTGCTCAAGCCCGGGGACCGGCTGCTCGGCATGACGCTCTCGCATGGGGGCCACCTCACGCACGGATCGCCGGTCAATCTGAGCGGGCAGTTGTTCGAGGTCGCCCAGTACGGCGTCAACGAAACGAGCGGTCTCCTGGACATGGACCGCATCCGCGAGCAGGCGCGCGCGTTCCGCCCGCAGCTCATCGTGGCGGGGGCGAGCGCGTATCCGCGGGTGATCGACTTTGCCGCCTTCGGCGCCATCGCGCGCGAAGTCGGCGCCGTGCTGCTCGTGGACATGGCGCACTACGCGGGGCTCATCGCCGGCGGCGTGTACCCCTCGCCCGTGCCGCACGCCGACATTGTCACCAGCACCACCCACAAGACGCTGCGCGGCCCGCGCGGCGGGTTCATCCTGTGCCGCGAAGGGTGGGGCAAACCCATCGACAAGATGGTGTTCCCCGGCATGCAGGGCGGCCCGCTGGAGCACGTGATCGCGGCGAAGGCGGTGGCGTTCGGCGAGGCGCTGCGGCCGGAGTTCCGCGCCTATGCGGCCCAGGTCGTCCGCAACGCTGTCGCCCTCGGCGAAGGTCTGGCCGAGCGGGGCTTCGTGCTGGTGTCCGGCGGGACGGACAGCCACCTGCTGCTCGTGGATCTGCGTCGCAAGCGGGTGACCGGCAAGGCGGCCCAGGCGGTGCTCGACGACGTCGGGATCCACGTCAACAAGAACACGATCCCGGGCGATCCGGAATCGCCGTTCGTGACGAGCGGGATGCGGCTGGGCACCGCGGCGCTCACCACCCGCGGCATGGGGCCGGCCGAAATGCGCCGCGTGGCGGAGCTGATCGACGTGGTGCTGGGCGCCGCGGATGACCCCGCGGTGCGGCGGCGCGTCCAGCGGGATGTGCGCGAGCTGGCGGCGGCGTTCCCCCTCGCCGGTGTGGCCGCGAACGCCCTGAAATAGCCCGGCTCTTGCTCGGGGACGAAGCGACCCGCACCTTAGGTACCGTGCACGACCTCGAACTCGCGGATGACCTCTTCGAGCGGCTGTCCGCCACGCACGACCAGTATCATCCGCAGGCCTATGCCTTCGTGCTGGCGGCGCTTGAGTATTCCCAGCTGCGCCGCCCGGCCCGCGGGCACATCGGGGGCGGCGAGCTGGCGTGGGCCTGCCGCGATCTGGCCCGCGACCAGTTCGGGCTTACGGCCGCGACCGTCCTCTCCCACTGGGGCGTGCATGCCACCCGCGACCTCGGCCGCATCGTCTATCACTTGATCGATGCCGGCCTGCTGATCAGTCAGCCGCAGGATCGGATCGAGGACTTCGACGGCGTCTTCGAGTTCACGGAGGCGTTCGAGCGCGAGTACCCGTGGTCCGGCGTGCACCGGAATGGCGGCAAAGGATAGCCGTCGCGGGGTTGGAAAGGAGGGCGACCATGGACGCACAGGAATGGCCGGCGTGCCGCAAGTGCGAGCGGGGGGTGCTGGTGCCGCTGTCGGACTACGGCCGGGACGGGGCCCCGATCACCTACAAGGCCTGGGTGTGTACGAGCCCCGACTGTGGCTTCAACCTGCGGATCGACAACGGCGAGATCTCCCTCGGCCGGGCGATCGGCCAGAGCTTCAAGTAATCCCGCGACGTCCCGTGGACGGCTCCCGGTCCGCGTGGGCGACCGCGAGCGATACCTCCCGTGCGTGAACCCCCGGTCATTCCCGTCCTGACCGCCGCCGAAGCCGCGGCGTGGGACACGCGCGCTCGTACGGCGGCCGCCATCCCAAGCCGCGTCCTGATGGAGTCGGCGGGGCGCGCGGCCGCGCTCGTCATCGCTAGGGCATTCGGGCCCGCCCTGCATCGAGGGGCCCTCGTGGTGGCCGGCCCGGGCAACAACGGCGGCGACGGCTGGGTGGTGGCGCGCGCGCGGCGCGCGGCGGGCGCGCAGGTCTGGGGCACCGATCTCGCCAAGGAACGCTCGCCTGACTGCGAGGCCAACCGCACGCTGGCGCTCGCCGCGGGAGTCGAGTCTCTGGAACCGGGCGCCCCCTGGCCCGCGGCGGGCGTCGTGGTGGACGCCCTCCTCGGCACGGGGGCGAGCGAGGCCCCGCGCGGCCCCATCGCGGAACTGGCGCGCCGCCTGGCCGATCACGGGCCGCCGGTGGCGGCCATCGACGGGCCCACCGGCCTCGATCTCACCCGCGGGACGGCCCACGGACCGGTGCGCGCGCAACTCACGGTCACGTTCGGGGGGCTCAGGCGCGGGCACCTGCTCGCGCGGGAGTGGGTGGGGCGGGTGGTGGCGGTGGAGATCGGGTTCCCGCCGCGCGATCCAGCCTGGCCGACGCTCGTGACGGACGCCTGGGCCCAGCGCGCGCTTCCGGCGTTCGGGGCCGACATGCACAAAGGCGACCGCGGGCGCGTGCTGATCGTGGGAGGGGATGCCGGGATGGCGGGTGCGGCGATGCATGCCGCCCGCACGGCGTTCGCGTGCGGGGCCGGGCTCGTGAAGATCGCGCTGCCCGAGCCGTCCATTCGAGCCGCGCAGGCCAACCTGCCCGATGCGCTCACCGTGCCCACCGCGCTCGCGGCGCCCCTCGAGCCGGCGCTGCTCGAGGCGATCGACTGGGCCGGCGCGATCGTGCTCGGACCCGGGCTGGGGCGGGGGGAAGCCCGCAGCGCCTTCGCCCGCGCGGTGGTGGAACGCGCCGCCGCCCCGCTGGTGCTCGATGCCGACGCGCTCCAGGTGGCCGGCCTCGCCGCGGTGGGCCGCGCGCCACGCGTGCTCACGCCGCACCCCGGCGAGTTCGCGGCCCAGTTCCCGGCGGTCGCGGAGCTGGCGCGCGGGGACCGCTTTGCGGCGCCGGCCGCCGCGCTGCCGCATTGCCGAGCGGCGGCCGTGCTCTTGAAGGGCGTGCCCACCGTGATCGCCGCCGAGTCCGGCGTGCGCGTCGTCGCGGCCGGCAATCCGGCGCTCGCCACCGGCGGGACGGGTGACCTGCTGGCCGGCACGATCGCCACTTGGCTCGCGCGCGGTCTCGCCCCGCTCGACGCGGCGGCACTGGGGGCGCACGTGATGGGTCGCGCCGCCGAGCGGGCCGCCGAGGCGCGCGGCGTGCGGGCCACCCGACCCGAAGACGTCGCCGACGCCTACGCCGGGCTCTGGCACGCGTGGAGCGAGCCCGTCCCCATCGATCCGCCCATCCTGGTCGCGCTCGATCCCCCGGCACTCATCTGATGCGGGCGTTGGTGGCAACGCTTGGCGTCCTCGCGCTCGGCGGTACGCTCGAGGCGCAAACCCGGCTGTGGCGGGAGGACGAGCGGGTCATCGTGGCCGACTTCACGGTCGTGCAGGCGCTCGCGGCGTCGGACGCGCTGCTGTTCGTGGCGACCGCGCACGGCCTGGGCACGTACGACCATCGGTTCCGCCGGTGGGCGGCGCCCGTGACGGCAACCGAGGGCTACCCGCGCGAACCCGTGCTGGCGGCGCTCGCCGATCCGGCGGACGATGCCGTCTGGTTGGGGACGGCCACGGGCGCGCTGCGCTACCGGCCGATCTTCCGCCAATTCGAGAGCGTGCTCGTGCCCGGCGGCGTGCGCGATTTCCTGTACGACCGCGACGACCCGTTCCGCGGACTCTACCTGCTCACGAGCACCGGCTGGCAGTTTCTCGCCCGCGGCGCGTTCGGTCCCACGCCCGCGCCGCTGCCACCGCCCGAGCGACGCGTGGCGACGCTTCGCGTCGAGGAGGTGCTGGCCCGCACCCCCATGGTGGACGCGATGCAGGGAAGCATCCTGCTCGATGAGCGGCTGCGGCGCTTCCGCTACACGAGCGCGGCGGCGGTGCCAACGACCGAGGAGATCTTCCTCGGCACCAACGGGCTCGGCGTGATTCACGTGGATCCGCTCGTGGCGCGTCTCGAAGCCCTGCCGTTTGGCCTGCTCGCCACTGGCGCGGGGGCTGTCGTGGGCGGCGGCGACGGCGTGTGGGTGGGCTCCGACGATCCGGGCTCGCGGGCCGGGCTCACGTTCGTGAGCGACGACCTCCAGCGCTACGAATATGTCGAAGGACCGCGCGCCACAGGGTTCGGCGCGAGCGCCGTGCGCGCGCTGCTCGCGCGCGGCCGCGACCTGTGGGCCGCCACCGACCGCGGGATCGTGCTGGTGAAGTCCAATGGCGACGTGCTCCGTCTGGACACCGGCAGCGGGCTTCCCGACCGGCAGGCACTGGCGCTGGCCGCCGGCCCGTCGGGCGTATGGGTTGGGACGGCGCGCGGCCTGGCGTTCGTGCCAAGCGACAGCCTGCGCGCGCGGATGCCCGCGGGCCCCGCCGCGCCGGTGCTGGCACTCGCCGCCCGCGGCGACACCGTCTGGGTGGGCTCCACGGTGGGACTCGGCCTGGCCGTCCCGGGCGACGACGTCTTCGTCGCGCCGGGCGGCGACACGCTGCCGGAGCTGCGCGAGCCGATCGTGGCCCTGGCCCTCGTGGGTGATACGCTCGTGGCGGCGGTCCAGGACCGCCTGCTGTGGCGCGCGGGCGCCGGGCCATGGCATGTCGAGCGACGACTCAGCGGGGAACTCGGGATGCTCACCGCGCTCGCCGCCGACACCGGCGGCGTGTGGGTGGGCGGCGACCGCGGGCTCGGCCGGTTCGGATTCGTGGCCCGCGAGTTCCACGTCTGGCCAAGTCCCGGCGACGTGCCGGGCCCGGTCCGTGGGATCGCCGTCACCGCCCGCCACGTCTGGGTGGCCACCGCGGAGGGCCTCGTCCGGTTCACGCGCCGAACGCTGGTGCCATGACGCCGCCGACCGCGCTCGGCCCGGGCCGCGAGTTCGATCACATCCGCGCCATCTGGCAGCGGCTGGGAGACCGGCTGCACGGCGTGGGGGACGACGCCGCGATCGTGACGATCGGCGCGGAACGGCTCGCGCTCTCGTGCGACCTCGCGGTGGAAGACCGTCACTTCAAGCTGGCCTGGCTCGCGCCCGCAGAATTGGGTTGGCGCGCGACGGCCGCGGCGCTGTCGGATCTCGCCGCCGTGGCGGCGGAGCCTGTCGGGGTGCTCGTCAGTCTCGGCGCACCGCCCGCCGGCGCCGAGGCGTTCCTCACGGACGTGATGGACGGCGTCGGCCACGCCGCCGCCTCGGTAGGAGCTGCCGTCTGGGGCGGAGACCTGGTGCAGAGCGACCGCGTGATCCTGGATCTGCTCGTTGTGGGCCGCGTGCGCGAGGCGCCCGTCTTGCGGCTGGGCGCCACGCCCGGTGACGGCGTGTGGGTGACCGGCGCGCTCGGCGGGCCGCACGAGGCGGTGCAGGCGTGGCTCGCCGGCGCCGTGCCCGCGCCCGCCGCCCGCGAGCGCTACGCGCATCCCCTCCCGCGCGTGCACGAAGCCCGCTGGCTCGCCGAGCGCGGGGCCACGGCGATGATCGACGTGAGCGACGGCCTGGTCGGCGACGCCGGACACCTCGCCGCCGCGTCCGGGGTCGCCATCGCGATCGAGAGCGAGCAGGTCCCGTCGCATCCCGGCGCGCGGGAATGGCGCTCGGCCCTGGTCGGCGGCGAGGAATACGAGCTGCTCGTCGCCCTGCCGCCAGGATTCGGACCGGACGCCGCCGCGGCGTTTGCGTTGGCGTTCGACCTCCCGCTCACACGCATCGGCAGAGTCGCCACGGGCCGCGGCGTGACGGTCCGGCGGGGCGGGCAGGCCATCGACGTGGCCGGCGGATTCTCGCACTTTTGACCGTATGAAGTTCGTCCGCCGGCTGTTTCGCTCGATGCTGTACTACGTGACGCTGCTGTTCACCACCGTCTGGTGGGCCGGCGCCTGCATTCTAGCCGCCCTGCTGGGAGTGAAGTGGCGGCGGGGCGGGGTCTACGACCAGGCGGCCTGGAACTGGTCGCGCGGGCTCCTCTGGGCGGCCGGGTCGCCCGTGACGCTCGCCGGGTTCGAGCGGGTCCCGCAGGACCAGCCGGTGGTCTACGTCAGCAATCACCAGTCGTGGTTCGACATCCTGGCCCTGGCCGGCACCATTCCCGGCACGCTGCGATTCGTGGCCAAGAAGGAGATGGCCTCCATCCCGCTACTGGGCCGGGCGATGAAGGCCGCCGGCCACATCTACATCGACCGGCAGAACCGCGCCCAGGCCATCGAGGCGTACGAGGAGGTGGCCGCCTGGATCCGTGGCGGCCTCTCGACGGTCGTCTTTCCCGAGGGCACGCGCAGCCGGACGGGCCGCCTGCTGCCGTTCAAGAAGGGCCCGTTCGTGCTCGCGCTGGCGGCGCAAGTGCCGGTGGTGCCCGTGTACGTCTCGAACACGTTCCAGATTCTGCCGAAAGCCCACGTGATCCTGCGGCCGCAGCCCATCACGATCTTCTTCGGCGAGCCGATCGCGACCGAAGGGATGACGTACGAGGACCGCGAGCAGCTGCTGGAGCGGTCCTACGCGGCGATTGTGCGGATGCGGGCGGCGTCGCCGGATGCGGTGTTTGATGCGTGACTTGGCGCGGCAGCGGATGTAGAGTTCGGGCGGTTGAGCGGGCGGCGTGAGTTGGAGTCGGTCCGAGCCGGTCCTCCGCCCCGAGGCAACCCATAAACTTCTCGAAGATCGACGGACGGCATGGGCACCATCATCGAAGTCATCGGACGCGAGATCCTCGATTCGCGCGGCAATCCCACGGTCGAGGCGGAAGCGCTGCTGTCGAGCGGCGCCACCGGGCGGGCGGCCGTGCCGAGCGGCGCGTCCACCGGGGAGCACGAGGCGGTGGAGCTGCGCGACGGTGACGAGCAGCGCTACCTGGGGAAAGGCGTGCTCGGCGCGGTCCGCAACATCAACGATGTGATCGGCCCGCGGCTCGAGGGGATGGACGCCGCCGACCAGATCCGGATCGACACCGAGATGCTCGAGCTGGACGGCACGCCCAACAAGGGGAACCTCGGTGCCAACGCGATGCTCGCGGTGTCCCTGGCGGTGGCCCGGGCGGCCGCGGCCGACGTCGGCATGCCGCTGTACCGCTACCTCGGCGGGCCCATGGTACGCGTGCTCCCGGTGCCGCTCATGAACATCCTGAACGGCGGCGCGCATGCCTCCAACAACGTGGACGCGCAGGAGTTCATGGTGGCGCCCATCGGGGCCGAGTCGTTCGCGGATGCACTGCGGATGGGTGTCGAGGTGTTCCACCATCTGAAGAAGGTGCTGGCGGGCCAGGGCCTCTCCACGGCGGTGGGGGATGAGGGCGGGTTCGCGCCGATGTTGCCGTCCAACGAGGCGGCGCTCGAAGCCGTGATGGCGGCGATCGAGAAGGCGGGCTATCAGGCGGGCGACGACATCGCCATCGCGCTCGACGTGGCGGCGAGCGAGCTGTGGGACGACGGCACGTACGTGTTCAAGAAGGGCGACGGCTCGAAGAAGACCGCCGAGGAGATGATTCGGCTGTACGAGAAGTGGTGCAAGACCTATCCCATCGTCTCCATCGAGGACGGGCTCGCCGAGAACGACTGGGATGGGTGGAAGGCGTTCACGGAGGCGATGGGCGACCGGGTGCAGCTCGTGGGCGACGACTTGTTCTGCACCAACACCGAGCTGCTGACCCGGGGCATCGACCTGGGGGTCGCCAATGCGATTCTGATCAAGGTGAATCAGATCGGCACGCTCACCGAGACGCTCGAGTGCATCGAGCTGGCACGGCTGAACGGGTACGGCACCATCATCTCGCACCGGTCTGGCGAGACGGAAGACACGTTCATCGCGGATCTGGCGGTAGCAACCGGCGCGGGCCAGATCAAGACCGGGAGCGCCTCGCGCACCGACCGGGTCGCCAAGTACAACCAGCTCCTGCGGATCGCCGAGCAGCTGGGTGACTTGGGCGACTACCTGGGTGGGAGCCTGTACGGCCGGTGAACCGCGCGCGCGCCGTCGGGGCCGTGGTGGTGGTCGCGGGCCTTGTGTTCGGAGCGGCCGGCGGCGAGTACGGCACGCTCGACTGGTGGCAGCTCAAGCGCGACGTGGCGAGTGAGCGCGCCGCCCTCGACAGCCTCACGTTCGACATCGACAGCCTGACGGAGAGCGTGCAGGCCCTGGAGCGCGATCCCGCCACCCAGGAACGCGTGGCCCGCGAGCTGTTCGGCATGCTGCGGCCGGGGGAGATCCTGTTCCGGTTCGAGGACCCCGAGCCTTGAGCGGGGCCGGGGGCCGGGGGTACAATTGAAATCCGCCCAACCGTCCACCCGCCCAACCGCCGGCGAGGTGGGGGGCGGCGGGGCCGTGGCGGCGTAGCTCAGCTGGTTAGAGCAGCGGAATCATAATCCGCGTGTCGGGGGTTCGAGTCCCTCCGCCGCTATCTCGGAACCACCCAGGGGCTCCGTGCTCGTGGGTGGTTTCGTCTTCAAGACGAGCGTCCGACGGCGCGGCACCTACGGTGCCGCTGGCTCGTCCTCGCGGCTGCCGCCGCTCGGATCGAGTCCCTCCGCCGCTATCTCGGCATCACCCAGGCGCGCCGTGCCCCTGGGTGGTTCCGTTTCAGGACGAGCTTCCGACAACGCGGCCCCTGCCGGGGCCGCTTGCTCGTCTTCGCCGGTTGTGCGGCTCGGATCGAGTCCCTCCGCCAGAGGGCTAGAGCATCCCGGCCGCCAGCGTCGCCAGGCCCAGGAAACTGAGGAAGCCCACGACGTCGGTCACGGTGGTCAGGATGATCGACGACGCCGACGCGGGATCCTGGCCGACGATGGTTAGCAGCACCGGAATCGAGGCGCCGGACAGCGCCGCGATCACCATGGAGAGCACCATCGCCGTCGCGATTACCAGCGCGAGCCCGCCGGACTGGCTCCACAGGAACACCGCCGCCCCCGTCACGATCGCCACGGCGACGCCGTTCACGGCGCCGGCGAGCATCTCCTTGCTGGCGACCCGAAACCAGTGCCGGGGACGGATCTCCCGCAGTGCCAGACCGCGCATGGTGACGGCCAGCGCCTGCCCCCCCGTGTTGCCCGACTGACCGGCGACGACCGGCAGCAGCACGGCCAGCGCCGTGAACTGGGCGATGGTGCTCTCGAAGAGCCCCACCACCGCCGCCGCGGTGAACGCCGTCACGAGGTTGAGTTGCAGCCAGGGGAGGCGCCGCCGCACGGCGAATCCGAAGCTGGACAGCGCACGCTCGTCCCGACTCACGCCGACCATGGTCTGTAGATCCGCACTGGCGTCGGCCTGCGCCGCGCTCACCAGCGCCTCGTACCGGATCACGCCCACCACCCGGCCCTCGAAATCCACCACCGGGAGACTCGGCGCCCGCGTCTGCTCCAGCACCTCCACCAGCTCGGCCTG
>JBFGDF010000053.1:0-17723 GCA_041580775.1 Gemmatimonadales bacterium | reverse complement strand
CACCGGCCAACTCCTCGCCAATGCCGGCGAGCAGCTCCAGTTCGACCCCACGGCGTTCGCCTCCCTGACGGCGGCCGACTTCAGCGCCAACGATCAGCTCGCCAAGATGATCGGCGAGCCGGAGTTCGCCTCGCTGTTCCATCAGGGCGAGAAAGAGTCCATGTACCTGGCCGATATCGGGCGCCGGGTGATCCTGGTCGTCCTGTTCGATCAGCGCACCACCGTCGGGCTCGTGCGGCTCCGCGTGAAGCAGACCGTGGGAGATCTCGCCCGTCTGTTCGACGAAGTGTTCAAACGTGCCTCCGAGCCGGGGGAGGCGCGGCGGCCCCTGCTCGAGGGTGCCGACGATGAGATCGACAAGCTCTTTGGGGACTGAGACGAGGCTCGGGCGCGCATGTCGATGATCAACTACGCTTCTCGCGAGATCAACTGCAAGTTGGTCTATTACGGGCCGGGGCTCGGCGGGAAGACGACCAACCTCGAGCATATCTACTCCAAGGTCGCGCCGGATACCCGCGGCAAGATGGTGTCGCTGGCGACCGAGACCGAGCGGACGCTGTTCTTTGACTTCCTGCCGGTGGACCTCGGCACCGTCCGCGGGTTCAAGACCCGGTTCCACCTGTACACCGTGCCGGGCCAGGTGTACTACAACGCGTCGCGCAAGCTGATCCTCAAGGGCGTGGACGGCATCGTGTTCGTCGCCGACAGCCAGGTCGAGCGCATGGAGGCGAACATCGAATCGATGCAGAACCTCTACGACAACATGGCCCAATACGGCTATGACTTGACGCGCATCCCGTTTGCCGTGCAGTACAACAAGCGCGATCTCCCCAACGCCGCTCCGATCAAGGACCTGCAGGCTGCGCTCAATCCCGGCTGGCCGGTGGAGGATCCCGTCCGGCAGCGCGAGACCGCGGATCCGTACCACCCCGGCGAGCAGCTGGTGTATCAGCTGGATGGCACCTGGATCGAGCGGGCGCCGTACTTCGAATCGGTCGCCATCAGCGGCGAGGGCGTCTTCGACACCCTGAAGGCGGTGGCGAAGCTGGTGCTCAAGACCCTCAGCTGAGGGGCGGCGGTGCTCTGGACGCTGCCGAACATCCTGACACTCGCCCGGATCGCGCTGACGCCGGTCATCGCGCTCCTGCCGTTCATCCAGGGGTGGGTCCCCAAGTTCATCGCGTTCCTGGTGTTCCTCGCGGCGGCGATCAGCGACATCTACGACGGCCGCCTCGCGCGCCGGCGGGACCAGGTGACCGACCTGGGCACGCTGCTCGACCCGCTGGCCGACAAGCTGCTGCTCGTCGCCACCCTGATCCCCATCTACTGGATCACGCGGTACAGCTGGCGCGAGTACGCCATCCCGTGGTGGGGCAACCTCCCGGTGTGGGTGCTCGTGCTGCTGCTGGGGCGCGAAGCCTTCATGACCGGATTCCGTTGGTGGGGGAAGCGGCGCGGGGTCGTGATCGCGGCCCAGCGGGCCGGCAAGCTCAAGACGATCGTGCAGGACGTCTTCATCGGGGCCACCATTCTCTGGTTCGCCTGGAAGGACCTCGCGACGGCGCGCGGCTGGCGTCGCGGCTGGCTCGGGGCGATGTGGGAGCAGTTCCACGGCGCGGTGGTCGCCGTGACGCTGGCCATCGCGATCGTCATCACGCTCCTCTCGCTCGTGCTGTACCTCTACCGCTACCGCGACCTCTTCCGCGCCGCCGCGTCCCAAGGCGATGGACCTTGAGCTGGTGACGATCGGCACCGAGCTGCTGCTCGGGCACACGATCGACACCAACGCGGCCGACCTGGGGCGGACCCTCGCCGCCCTGGGCGTCCGCGTGCAGCGGCGGACCGCCGTGGCGGACGACGCGACGGCCGTTGCCGACGCCGTGCGGACGGCACTCGCACGGAGCGGATTCGTGATCACGACCGGCGGACTCGGGCCGACGCGCGATGATGTGACCAAGCGGGCGGTCGCGGACGTGGTGGGTGTCGGGCTCGAGACCGACGCGGCCTATCTCGAGCGGCTCGAGCAGCGCTGGCGGGACCTGGGTCGGGGGGGACCGATGCCGGCCGCCAACCGGACCCAGGCCGAGCACCCCGCGGGAGCGACGCTGCTGCCGAATCCGCGCGGCACGGCCCCGGGGATCTGGCTCGAGAGTGCCGCCGGCACGGTGGTCATGCTGCCGGGCGTTCCGCACGAGATGCGCGGGCTGTTGGCGGACCAGGTGGCTCCCCGGCTCGTCGCGCGGGCCGGCAAAGCGTCCATCACCGGCTCGCGGGTGGTGCGCACGACCGGTGTGGCGGAATCGGCGCTCGCCGACCGGCTCGGTCCCCTGGAGGCGGCGCTCCGCCCGGCGACGCTGGCGTACCTCCCCTCGTTCGACGGGGTGGACCTGCGGCTCACCGTCTGGGACCGGCCGGCCGCCGAGGCGGAGGCGGTGCTCGCGCAGGGGGTCGAGACCCTGCGGGCCGCCACTGCGGCGTGGTGCTACGGCGAAGGCGAGACGGATCTCGCGGCGGTGGTCCTCGAGCTGGCGCAGGCGGCCGGTGTCCGCCTCGCGGTGGCGGAATCCTGCACCGGTGGGCTCGTGGCGGCCCGCCTCACGGCCGTGCCGGGCGCGTCGGCGACGTTCGTCGGCGGCGTGGTGGCCTATGCCGACCACGTCAAGACGGCGCAGCTCGGTGTGCCCGCCGCCGCGCTGGCGGCGCACGGGGCGGTGAGCGAGGCGACCGTGCGAGCTATGGCGACGGGCGTGGGGGCCCGGTTCGGCGCGACCGCGACCGTGGCGGTCTCCGGCATCGCCGGCCCCACGGGCGGCACGCCGGAGAAACCCGTAGGCCTGGTGTGGCTCGCGGCCATGTACGCTGACCGGGTGCGCGCCGTGCGCGTGGGGCTGCCCGGCGACCGGCACGAGATTCGCGCCCGTGCGGCGCAGGCGGCCCTCGATCTCCTGCGCGGCGTGCTCACGTCGCCAGAGGATCGACGGCGTTAAATTGGGACGTTCGGTGTAACCGGCGGGCCGCAGCCCGCGTAGGAGCAAGCACGGTATCATGGCCAAGCGACAGGACGCGAAAGAGCTGCCGGAGGCGTTCGAGCCCGGCCCGCCCGACGAGATCCCGGAGGGGGTGGTGGCGGAGCCCGAGCCGCCGGCGGAACCGGTGACGGACGCCGAGACGGACGAGGCCGCGGCGCTCGCCGCCGAGCTCGACGCACTCAAGGACCGGCATCTGCGCCTCGCCGCCGAGTTTGACAATTTCCGGCGGCGGACGGCCCGGGAACGTCTGGAGCTGCGCGCCCGCGCGCAGGCGGACCTGGTGGCCGAGCTCGTGGACGAGCTCGACGACCTCGGCCGGGTCGCGGATCTGGATCCCGCGACGTCGTCGGCCCGCGACATCATCGCCGGTATCGAGCTGGTGGAGCGGAAGGTGCTGAAGCAGCTGGAGGCTGCGGGTCTCGAGCGCATCGCCGAGCCGGGCGTGCCGTTCGATCCCCAGCAGCACGAGGCGATCGGCGCCGTCCCGGCCGAGCGCCCGGAGGACGATCACACGGTCGCCACGATCCTGCAGGTCGGGTACCGGTTCGGCGGCCAGCTGCTCCGACCGGCCCGCGTGCAGGTCAGGCTGTGGTCGGAACCGGACGCGGAGGACGCCGCCGCCGGCGAGTCCTAGCATGCCTCCCTCGAAGGACTACTACCGCGTGCTGGGCGTGGCCGACAAGGCCGGGGCCGACGAGATCAAGAAGGCATACCGGCGGCTGGCCAAGAAGTACCACCCCGATGCCAACCCCAATGATCCGTCCGCCGCAGAACGCTTCAAGGAGATCTCCGAAGCGCACGCGGTGCTGAGCGACCCCGAAAAGCGCAAGCAGTACGATCTCATGCGGAAATACGGCGCCTTCGCGGGTGTCGGATCGCGTGGTACCGGGCCGGCGCGGCCGCGCGGCGAGGAGTTCGATTTCACGCGCGGGTTCGACGCGTTCGGGGGGCTGGGTGATCTGTTCTCGTCCATTTTCGGGCGGGGGCGGCGCGCGGAGGAAGCGGCGACGATCGAGGTGGCCGCGACCGTCCCGTTCCGGGTCGCGGCCCTCGGCGGCAAAGTCCCCATCACGATTCCGGTCACCGAGGCCTGCCCGGTGTGCGGCGGCTCCGGCGCGGCGCCGGGCGCCAAGGTGACCGTCTGTGCCGAGTGTCAGGGGCGGGGCGAGGTCACGTTCGGGCAGGGCGCGTTCGCGGTGAAGCGGCCGTGTCCCGCCTGCCGCGCCCGCGGACGCGTGGCGAGCGAGTCATGCGGCCGCTGCGCGGGGCAGGGCGAGGTGGCGGTCGATCGCCGAATCATGGTCAACGTGCCGGCCGGGATCGACACGGGGCACCGGCTGCGCATCAAGGGGCAGGGCCAGCGCGGCGGCAGCGGAACCGTGGGCGACGTGCTCGTGACGCTCACCGTCGAACCCGACACGTTTCTCCGGCGGGAAGGTCTCGATCTCCACTGCACGGTCCCGATCAATCTCGCCCAGGCCGCGTTCGGCACCCGCGTGCGCGTGCGCACCGTGGACGGCAAACGGGTCGTGCTCCGGATCCCGCCCGGCACGCAGCCGGGCCGGCGGTTTCGCATCAAGGGGCTGGGCGCCGAACGCAACGGCCAGCGGGGGGATCAATACGTGGAGGTTGCGGTGAAGGTCCCCGAGGAGCTCACGCCGGAGCAGGAAGAGCTGCTCAAGAAGTTCGCGGATGCGGCGGCGTTGAAGTATTGATACGGGATACCGAAAGTGAAAAGTGAAAAGTGAAAAGTGAACGTGGGCGCGTAGCGGCTCGACCCGTCTTCACTTCTCAGCCTTCGCTCGTCACTTCCCACCCCATCGCGCGCCCGCCGGCACGACCTCGCCCATCCGATCCACGACGAACGACCCCACATCGGTCGGGACCGACCAGCGGATCACCTCGCCCGTGGCCGGCGCCAGGGTCTGGGCCGTGAACGAGTTGTCGGCGGGGGCGCCCACCAGTACGTGGACTCGGCCGCGGCTGTCCTCGCTCACGTCGCTCACGAACGCGCTGGCCGCCCAGGGCCACTCGACCCGCCAGCGGATGTTTCCGAAGGCGTTGTAGAGCGTGATGCTCAGGTCGGGGATGGCATGCAGCACGCCCCCGCTCGCACCCAGCAGCAGGCTGGGGCGCTGGCGGACCTCGACGATCGCGAACGTGGTGAGGCTGTCCCCGCGCAGTGTGAGCAGCCGGCCGTCCTCGCCCTCGACGACCAGCCCCCCGTCGGGCAGGACAGCGAACTGATGGGTGGTCCCGGCGACACCGGCGAGCGGCACAGTGCGGCGCAGCGCGCCGTCGCGGCCGAGCAGGACCACCATCGGACGGCCGTTCTCCACGTCGGACACGTACCAGGTATCGCCCGTGACCTGCACGTGGTCGGGGTTCCGGAGTACGCCGCGGCCGAGGGTGTCCCGCACGCGGCCGGCGCGGTCGTAGCGGACGACGGCCCCGATCTCGCGGGCCGTCACGGCAAACAACGAGTCCCCGTCCGGCTCGACGGCCCGCCCCTGGAGGAAGATGGGCTCAAACGTCGTGGCCGGCGCGTCGCACCCCGTGAGGGGGGCGAGCGCGCCGGCCAGGCACGACACCAGGACTACGGTCTGCTTACCCGATCGCAAAGACCACGAACGCCGGGATGAGCAGGTTGTCGAAGGCGTCGAAGATTTCGTCAAAGAAGTCGCCCAAGGCACGAAGTGCGAGCGCCTCCTCCTGCGTGAGCGGGGTGCCGTCCGGACGGGTGAACTGCGGGTTGTCCGGGTCCCCGGTGATGACCACCACGACGTCGCCATTATAACGAATCGACCCGTCGACGGTAGTCTCGTCCAGGTTCACGGTCATGGCCACGGTCTCGTTGCCGTCGGTGACGGTCAGCACGAACGTGAGGCCGGCCTGGGTGAGGTTCACCTGCAGCCGCACCGACGCCGCGCCCGACGACAGCGTGTAGTCGGCGGTGATGGCCGTCTGGGACACCGTGAGCGTCAGATTGAAGTCGATCTGGTCGGTGCCGTCGGAGACGAAGCCCGTCGCGTTGAGCGACGCACTGTTGGTGTTGGTCGTAGCCGACGCCGTGTAGTCGATATACGTGATCGTGCCGATCACGGCGACGATCTGGACGGCATCGGCGCTCGGCGTCGAGACGTCGATCAGGTCGAGATAGCCCACCTCGTTGAGCGGCGTCACGATCTGCCGGGCGATCGGGTCGACGGCGTACAGAATGAACCGCACGCCCGCGGCGGGCGCGCCGGTGCGCGCATCGTCGATCTCGAACTGCGACGTCTGCGGGTTGTACACGTACGTCTTGCCCAGCAGGTTCGCCGGGAAGATCGCGAGCGGGCTCGCCGCGCCGAAGTTGAGGACGGCTTGCCCGAGCGTCTGGAGCCGGGCGGTGGTATTGACGTCGCCGCCCATTTCCGCCGCCGCGAACGGCGCCGCGGCTAGCGCCGGACCCGAGAGGCTCAGACTCGCCCCCAGGATGTCCAGCGTTTGCAGGGCCGTGTTGTTGCCGAGAGCCCCGACGACCGCAGCGGCGACCTGTTCTGTCTTGGTCGCGCTGAAGTTCTCGGGACCCGTCGAGTCGCTGCAGGCCGCGGCCATCACCACAAGGGTCACGCCTGCGATGAGCTGACGGAACATCGTGCCTTCTCCTCCTTTTGGGCCGGGCCGGTCGGCGCGGGGCGCCGGCGGGGCGACGGCGATTCAGAATCTCGTCCTTCCAATATAAGACCCGGCGAAGTGCGCCCGCGGACAGTTGAACGGTGAGCCATGTCACACTAGCGTGGTCGTGGAGACCTGCGGGCTTTCCTGGGGGCCGTACGGCACGAAACGGAGCGGGCAGTCCATGACGATCGGCGTATTTGCTTCGGACGCATTCCCGGTGCCGCTGCCGCCCGGGCATCGATTCCCGATCGAAAAATACGGGCTGTTGCGGCACCGCCTCGTACCCGCGGTGAACGGCCGCGGCGCGGTGCTGCGGGTGCCGGCCGCCGCCAGCGATGCGGAGCTGCACCGCGTGCACACGCCCGGCTACGTACGCGCCGTCGCGTCCGGGACCCTGGCTCCGGCGGCCCTGCGACGGATCGGCTTCCCGTGGTCGCCCGCTCTGGTCGAGCGTTCCCGCCGGTCGGTGGGGGCCACCATCGGGGCGTGCCGCTCGGCGCTCGCCGTCGGCACGGGCGTGAACCTGGCGGGCGGCACGCATCACGCGTTTCCCGACCGGGGCGAGGGCTACTGCGTGTTCAACGACGTCGCGGTGGCGGTCCGCGCGGTGCAGGCCGAAGGCGCTGTCCAGCGCGTGCTGGTGATCGACTGCGACGTGCACCAGGGCAACGGGACCGCCGCGATCTTCCGGGGGGACCCGACGGTCTTCACGCTGGACGTGTTCGGCGCCCGCAACTTCCCGTTCGCGAAGGAACCGAGCGATCTGGACGTCGCACTGCCGGACGCTACCGGTGATGCGGGCTACCTCGCAGCGCTGGCCCCTGCCCTCGAGCGGGCGCTCGCAACGCCTCCGGCGCTTGCGGTATACGTCGCGGGCGCGGATCCCTACGAGGACGACCGGCTGGGCCGCCTGGCCCTCACGATGGCCGGACTCGCGGCGCGCGATCGGCTTGTGCTCGGCCGGCTGCGCCAAGCCGGCGTGCCGGTCGCGGTCGTGATGGGAGGGGGCTACGCGCGGGATATCAGGGACACGGTCGCGATCCACGCGGCCACCGTTGGCGTCGCGCTGGCCGGCGCCCGGGCCTGAGGGCGGCGCCCCTAGCTTGCCTCGCCCGGCGCGGCAGCCACGAATCGGCGCCGGGCGCTGACGAGGGCCTCGTCGTCGCCCGCGAGCACCACGGTGTCGCCCGGACGGAAGCGGAACTCGGGATTCGGCGTGTACAGGGCCTGGCCGTCCCGCACGACCGCGATCACCGTCGCTCCGGTCCGGCGGCGCAGGTCGAGGCTCACGGGATGGCCGTCCACGGCCTCGGCGCCCGGTTCCACGGCGATCATCTCGAGGCCGTGGTGCACCCCGAGGTGAGCGAGCGCTTCGAGCTGCGAGGGCCCGGCGGCCCGGCCGAGGGCCATGCCATAGAGCTCCACGCGCGCGCCTTCCACTTCGCGCGCAATCACGTTCGACGCGACCTCGAAGTGCCGCAGCACGCGGCTGAAGATCTCGAGTGAGGTCTCGAACTCCTCGGGGACGACCTCGTTGGCGCCCGCGTCGAGGAGATCCTGCATGGCCCGCACATACCGGGTCCGCACGATGATGTGGACGGTGGGGTTTGCGGCGCGGGCGGCCGCGACGCCCCGCACCTCGTCGGCCGGAGATGAGATCGCGAACACGATGGCCCGGGCCCGCTCGAGATGCACGCGCTCGAGCACCGCGGGCCGCGTGGCGTCGCCGAACAGAATCGGCTGCAGCTCGGCCCGCGCGGCCGTCACCGTATCGGGATTCTGCTCGAGGATGACGTACGGCACGCCCGCACCGTCGAGCACGCGCGCCAGGTTCCGGCCGTTCACCCCGTAGCCCACGATGACGACGTGATCCCGCAGGGCGTGGACGTCTTCGTCTTCCTCCTCCGAGAACACGGGCTCGGGCTGGCGGGCGACGCGGCAGATCGTCGTGGCCACCCCGGGCGCCGCAGCGATCACGAACGGGGCGGCGAACATCGTGATGACGGAGGCGCTGAGAAACAGTTGGTAGGCGTCCGGCGGCAGGAGCCCCAGAGGGAGCGCCAGCGTGGCGAGCACGAACGAGAACTCGCCCACCTGGGCGAGCCCGAGGCCCGCCACGAGACTGGTGTGGAGCGGCCGGCGCAGGGACAGGCCGGCGCCGGCAGCGATGCCGGCCTTGAGCACGATCACGCCCACCGCGACGCCCAGCACCAGCACCGGCTGTCGCGCCACAAAGGACAGGTCGAGCAGCATCCCGACCGAGGCGAAGAAGATCCCGGTGAGGGTGTCCCGGAACGGGACGACGTCCGAGAGGGCCTGAGCACCGTATTCGGACTCCGAGATCACGAGGCCGGCAAGGAACGCGCCGAGCGCGAGGGACAGCCCGGCGAGCTGGGTGACGTATGCCGCCGCGACGCCGAGGAACACGATCGCGAGGGTGAACAACTCCCGGCTGCGCACCCGTGCGATCTGCGCCAGCACCCACGGGATGACGGCCCGGCCCCCGAGCACGAGCACGGCCACGAGCAGGATGCTGCCGCCCACTTTGACGACCGCGCCGCCTACCGCGCCGCCGGTGCCGCCGAGCAGGCCGACGAGGAGCACCAGGGGGATGATGGCGAGGTCCTGGTACAGGGCGATGGGGACCACGAGCCGCCCGTCGGGGGTGTCGAGCGTTCCGCGCTCGGAGTACACCTTGAGGATGATGGCCGTCGACGAGAGGGCGCCCAGCGCGCCAAACAGCACGGCCTGTTCCACGGATTCGCCGGCCGCCAGCGCCACGGCCGTCACGGCGAGCAGCGTACCGCCGACCTGCACCGTACCGCCCTGGATGAGGACGCGTCCCAGCCGGAGCACGCGACTGAGGGAAAGCTCCAGCCCGATCGCGAACAGCAGGAGTACCACGCCCATCTCGGCCAGCTCGCTCACGGACGCCGTGTCGGCGATGAGGTGCAGGCCGGACGGGCCGATTGCCACACCCGTGAGCAGGAACCCCACGATGCTCGGGATCCGAAACCGCTGAAAGAGGGCCACGACCGGAATGGCCGCCGCCACCAGGATCACGAGGTCGCGGAGCAGGGCGGGAGGGTGCATGGACAGAAAGTACGGTCTGGGGCGGCAGGAGGGGCAGGGGGGGCGGCGTGGCACCGGGCGCGGCAGCGGCGTAGCTTGCGACGTCCCCCTGCATGAGGTCGCTGTGAGACATTCCTCGTTCGTGCTGTGGGCGTTGCTGCTCGCTCCGTCGCCGGCCCCGGCGCAGGAGCCGTACCGCACGCCGCCCGACATCGTTCGCCGCATCCTGGACGCGCCACCGCTGCCGGCGGTCGAGGAGTCGCCCACGGGGGCCGCCCTGCTGCTCGTGGAACGCGAGGGGCTTCCGGGCATCGCCGATCTGGCGCAGCCGATGCTGCGGCTCGCGGGGCTGCGGATCAATCCGCAGACCAACGCGGCGTTCAGGGTGCGCCTCGCGCAGGGCCTCACGCTGTACCACGTCGCGACCGGCACGAGCCGGCCGATCGCCGTGCCGCCCGGCGCCAGGCTCGACGACGTCACCTGGGCGCCCGACGGGGCGCGGTTTGCGTTCACCAACACGACGGACCGCGGCGTGGAGCTGTGGGTCGGCGAGACGGCGGGCGGCACGGCCCGGGCGCTCACGGGTCCCGAGTTGAATGGCGTGATCGGGACGCCGTGCACGTGGATGCCGAACGCCACCCAGCTGCTCTGCACAATGGTGCCCGCCGATCGCGGGGCGCCCCCCCCGGTGTCGCCCGTGCCCACGGGCCCGATCGTCCAGCGGAACGAGGGTGGCGCGGCCCCGGTTCGGACGTATCAGGATCTGCTGGAGTCGCCGTACGACGAGCAGTTGCTCGACTACTACGCCACGAGCCAGCTCGTGCTGCTCGACGTGGCGACGGGGGCGCGGACCGCGGTGGGCCCACCGGGCATCTTGCTGCAGCGCGACCCGGCGCCGGGCGGCCGCCTCCTGCTCGTCAGCCGGGTCGTGCGGCCCTACTCGTACCTGGTGCCGGTGTGGTCATTTGCGCGGGAGCTGGAAGTCTGGACCCTGCGCGGGGAACGGGCGGTGACGCTGGCCTCGCTGCCGCTCGCCGAGCAGGTGCCGGTGGACGGCGTGCCGACCGGCCCGCGGAGCGCGCAGTGGCGTCCGGGCGAGGAAGCGACCGTGGTCTACGTCGAGGCCCTGGACGGCGGCGACAACCGCCGGCGCGCCGAGGTCCGCGACCGGGTCGTCTCGATCGCGGCGCCGTTCACGGTGCCGGTCGAGCTCGGCCGGCTGGCCTACCGGTACGCTGGCACCCGCTGGGGCCGCGCTGGGCTCGCGCTGGTCAGCGAGTACGACCGGCCGACGCGTCGGATGCGCGTCTGGAAGATCGACACGCACCGCCCGGCGGCGGGGTGGCGCATCCTGATGGACCGCAGCGCCGAGGATCGCTACGGCGATCCGGGCACGCCGGTCCTGACGCGGGACGCGGCGGGGGAGATGGTGCTTCTGCAGAGCCGGGACGGCAGGTGGGTGTACCTGCGCGGGGCCGGGGCGTCGCCGGAAGGGGACCGGCCGTTCCTCGACCGGATGGACCTGGAGAATCGCAAGACCGAGCGGCTGTGGCAGTCAGCGCCCGACATGTACGAGAGCGTGGTCGCGGTGCTCGACGCCGAGGGCCGCCGAATCGTGACTCGGCAGGAGACGCGGACCGCGCCGCCCAACTACCTGCTGAAGGATGTGCGGGGCCGGATGGCGCCGGTCGCCCTCACCGCGTTGGACAATCCGGCCCCCGAGCTGGCCACCGTGCGGCGCGAGCTGCTCACGTACGAGCGCGCCGACGGGGTCGCGCTGTCGGGCACGCTCTACTACCCGACCGGCTACCAAGACGGCCAGCGCGTGCCGGTGGTCTTCTGGATCTATCCGCGCGAGTTCGCGTCGGCGGACGCGGCGGGGCAGGTGACCGGGAGCCCCAACCGGTTCGTCCTGCCGGGGGGCTCGTCGCACCTGTTCCTGCTCACGCAGGGCTATGCGGTGCTCGACAACCCCACGCTCCCCGTGGTCGGTGGGGACAGCGCGAACGACACGTACGTCGAGCAGACCATCGCGGGGGCCAAGGCGGCGATCGACCATCTCATGGCGCGCGGGATCGCCGACGGGCGCTTCGGGGTAGGCGGACACAGCTACGGGGCCTTTGCCACGGCCAACCTGCTGGCGCACTCGGATCTCTTCAGGGCGGGCGTGGCGCGGAGCGGCGCGTACAACCGCACGCTGACGCCGTTCGGGTTTCAGAACGAACGGCGCACGTTCTGGGAAGCGCGGGATGTGTACCTCGCGATGATGCCGTTCACGTTCGCCGACAAGATCAACGAGCCCATCCTGCTGATTCACGGCATGAACGACAACAACTCCGGGACGTTTCCCGTCCAGTCGGAACGCATGTATCACGCGCTCAAGGGACACGGGGCGACGGTCGAGTACGTACAGCTGCCGTTCGAGTCGCACGGCTACGCGGCGCGCGAGAGCGTGCTGGACGTCGTCGCGCGGATGATCGAGTGGTTCGACCGGTATGTGAAGGACGGCAAGGCGGCCGGCTGAGCGCAGTGGGCGGTTGCGCCGCGGGTGGGTCGCGGACGCGCGGGCCGCGTGTCTAGTTTACGTGAAGCGAAGACCTTGGCACCGAACCTCAGCACGGAGACGCAACGGTGGGTCAACCCAATCGCGCAGTCGTGGATCCCCTCGCGAAGCTGCTTGCGAGCAGCTATATGCTGTACCTCAAGTCCCACAACTACCATTGGAACGTCACGGGGCCGATGTTCACGACGCTCCACACGCTGTTTGAGCTGCAGTACACGGAGTACGCCACCGCGATCGACGAGATCGCCGAGCGCATCCGTGCGCTGGGAGCCTATGCCCCGGGGAGTTTCTCGGAGTTCGCTTCCCTCAGCGCCGTCAAGGAGGAGACGGGCCACCCCAACGCGAACGGGATGATCCGCACGCTGGTCGCCGACCAGGAAGCGGTGGCCGCGGTGGCGCGCGACGTGTTCGCGGCCGCGGACGCCGCGAACGATCAGGCGACCGCGGATCTCGCCACGCGGCGTCTCGACGTCCACGCGAAGAACGCGTGGATGCTGCGCAGTCACCTGGAGTGAGCGGGGTCCTCCGGCGGCCGCCGTTTGCGCTGTTCGTGGCCGTCGCCGCGGCGAGTGCGTGTGGCCGTCCCGAGCTTCCGGAGCATCAGACTCCCTGTCCGGGCGACATCGTCACCGTGGCGTTCACGGGCGGTACCACTCCGGACTTCCGGTGGACGCCGGCCTGCCCGGTGGCCGTGCTGGAGGTGGCCGACATGAGTCGCGGGGCGGAGCTCGTATGGCGGATCAGCGGGCAGGGCGCCAACGTCCTCCTCCCGGAGGTGCGCTACGGGCAGACGCCGGCCGGTGCCGTCGAGCTGCGCGCGCCCGCACCGCTGCGGCGGGGCATCGAGTACCGCGTGACCGTGCAGCGTTGGACAGGGGAGGGACAGCGCGGCGGGCTCGTGGGCGGAGGGGTGGCGCGGTTCACGCCGTGAGGCTCGCGTCCCTGTGGGGCGTCCCCCCCACCGAAGCTATCGCGCGGTCGTCAGCACTGCACGGGCGCGGACGGCGGGCAGGCTCCGGCTCATGAATCGGCTTCCCAAGCTGACCGGCCTGGCTCTGCTGGCCATCGTACCGGCCGCCACGGCGCTTGTCCCGCCGCCGCGGCTGTACGCCCAGGCGCCGATCTCCTTTCCCACCGAGGACGGTGGCCGTGTCTCCGCCGCCACGTACGGGAGCGGGTCGCGTGGCGTGGTGCTGGCGCACGGGGGCC
Source organism: Gemmatimonadales bacterium (assembly GCA_041580775.1). Taxonomy (GTDB): domain Bacteria; phylum Gemmatimonadota; class Gemmatimonadetes; order Gemmatimonadales; family GWC2-71-9; genus JAOTWJ01. The sequence continues at coordinate 4,190 of JBFGDF010000053.1, read as the reverse complement.
GCTTCGATAAGGAAAGCTGGCGGCCGCAAGCCCGGGCGTTGGCGGAGGCGGGGTTTCGGGTGGTGGCGATCGACTTCCGGGGGTACGGGCACTCGCACGGCGGGGACCAATTGCCGCCCGACGACGACGGGCTCCGCTATGACGTGCTGGCCGCCGTACGCTACCTGCGCGAGACAGGGGCCACCATGGTGGCGGTCGTCGGGGGCAGCATGGGAGGCACGGCCGCCGCCGAGGCCGCGGCCGCGGTACCCGGCACGATCGACCGTCTGGTGCTGCTCGCCCACGGGGCGATCGCCCACCCGGAGCGCGTGACCGGCCGCACGCTCTTCGTGACGGCGCGCGACGACCCGTACGCGGACGGCTCGCCGCGACTGGTCACGATTCGCGCGCAGTACGAGCGGACGCCGGAGCCCAAGGAGTTGCTGATACTCGACGGCTCCGCCCACGCGCAGTTCCTCTTTGACACGGACCAGGGGGAGCGGTTGATGACGGAGATCCTGCGGTTCCTGTCGGAACCCTGACTGTACCGCTTCTTCCGCTCCACCCACCACCGGTCCGCCACACCCGGGACTCTTGCCGCGCTGGTACACGAGGTCCACCAGGTGCGGCACACGCTGGACGAACTGACCACGCTGGACGATCGGCTGCGGGAGGTGGCGGACGCCGGCGCCGGCTTCTCGCGCGCCTGATGCGCGTGGGCACACCCGCCCAGACCACCCACGGCTAGGACGCGGCCCGTCGCTGGATGCCCGCGCCTGCGACCGGCGTGCAGGAGGCCGCTTGAGCCAGTCGGTGGCAGGGCGCCGAGCCGACGTTCTACGGTAATCGGGTGGCGAGGGCGGTCCCGGGCCATAGGTCTGCGAGACCATCGGTGCTCCCCGTTCTAATCGTTCCATCCCGTGATTCTGGGAGGCAACGCGCCCTGCGGTCGATGAGCCGAGCATGAGGATTCTCCAATTTTGGCCACCCCTTCGGCGCCACGGGCCTACGGTGCACGGTGTTGGCCAAATCGTGTCCCAAGACCTGGAGGATCCGCATGTTCCGCACGTCGCTGCTCCCGCTGATCGCGCTCGCCGCCCTGGCTTGCGACCAGCGCCCCGTCACCGACCCCGTGCTCAGAGCTGACGGCTACGCCAATGCGGCGGACGCCGCGGCCCGGACGTACGAGGTCACCATCGAGAACCTGACGACCGGCCAGCCGTTCTCCCCGGGCGTGGTCGTCGCGCACAGCAAGCAGGTGCGCGTCTTCACGGCCGGGGCTCCGGCGTCGGAGGGTATTCGGTTGATCGCCGAGCAGGGGAGCCCTGGTACCGCGATCGCCGATCTCACCGGCGCCGCCGGCGTGTTTCAGGTGGTCGGCACCTCCGCGCCGGTGCACCGCGTCGGCGGTCCCGGCCCCTCCACGCTCACCACACAGATCCGTGCCAAGGCCAATGCCGATCGGCTCTCGCTCGCCGTCATGCTCATCTGCACCAACGACGGGTTCGCCGGCATCGACGGCGTGAAACTCCCGGGCGGCTTTGAGCCCGCAACGTTCTACGCGATGGCGTACGACGCCGGGACCGAAGTCAACGCCGAGACGTCGGAGAGCATCGTGGATCCCTGCTTCGCCATCGGCCCCGTGGCGGCGGCTCCGGACGGAGACTCACGGACGCCGGAGGGTGGGGTCGTGCGGATGCATCCCGGCATCGCCGGCGGCGCGGATCTCGACCCGACCCTGCACGGATGGGACGATCCCGTCGCGCGGGTGACGGTCCGCCGGGTCGAGTAACGGTGTAGGTTTCGGCATGCGCGGCCGGGGGCCCCGTCCTCCGGCCGCATGCCGCATGTGAGGACCGGCCGATGCGCATCCTGGTGGTCGAAGACGATAAGAACCTGCGGGGCTTCCTGCGCAAGGCGTTCCGTGAGGAGGGCTACCAGGTGGACGAGGCCACGGACGGCGACCAGGCCCTCGCCGCCGGTGGCGAGCACGACTGCATCGTGCTGGATCTCATGCTTCCGCGCCGGGACGGGTTCGAGGTCGTACGCGAGCTGCGCGATCGGGGGGACCGTACGCCCATCCTGATGCTCACCGCGCGTGGCGAGCTGACCGACCGCGTGCGCGGCCTCGAGGGTGGCGCGGACGATTATCTCACCAAGCCGTTCGACCTTCCCGAGTTGGTGGCGCGCGTCCAGGCGCTGGTTCGTCGCGCCCGGTTCCGCCAGGAGGACGCGGTGCTCCGCGTGGGTGGACTCGCGCTCGATCCGGTGGCGCGGCACGTCACCCTCGACGACCGGACCGTCGACCTCTCACCCCGCGAATTCGCGCTGCTGACGTTTCTCATGCAGAACGTGGGCCGGACGCTCTCCCGCTCACGCATCGCGGAAGCGGTCTGGGCCTATCAGTTCGACCCCGAGACCAACGTCGTGGACGTGTACATCAACTACCTCCGCAAGAAACTCCGGCCGCTGCGCGACGGGACCGAGATCCGGACGGTGCGCGGCGTCGGGTACCGGCTGGAGGGACCGTGACGGAGCGCGGGCTCGCCACAGACCTGCGACGCCGGTTCGGGCGCATCATGTGGATCACCCTCGCCGCCTTCGCGGGAGCGGTGCTGGCGGCATTCGTGATCGTGGGGGAAGTGTCGCTACGGCGCACCCTCAGCCACACGGCCGACGTGGTGGCGTCCCTCATCGGTCTCTACGCGGACCCGCAGGGCGAGCGGACGTCGGTCGCGCCCGCCATGCTCGCCGATCAACTCGTGGGCATGGGGGGGCACTTCGTCATCACCCACACGCTCGCGGCAGGCGACGAGGGCCGCTCGGTTTACTTCCTGACGCCGGACATGCCCGCCAAGCGCATCGAGACCCTGCGTCCGGACGCGACGCCCGAGGAGGTCACGGCGCTGCTCCGGCGGGAAGTCGCGGCGCGCGGGCGCTGGACCTACGGGCTGCACCACCGGCACGCGGGCGAGTTCGACATCTTTGTCACGGCGAGCCGCGGTCCCTATCTCCTGGGCCTGGCCGGCCTGGCGATCACCGCGCTGCTGCTCGTGCCCGTGGCCGCGCTCGCGGCCCGGCGGGCCACGCGCCGGGCGGTCTCCATTGGACTCGCGCCGGTCGAGCGCGTCCGACGGGAGACGGCCGCGGTGCGACCCGAGGACTTGAGCCGCCGGGTCAGCGCGCCGACCGGCGTCGTCGAAGTGACGGAGATCGCCACGTCGATCAACCGGCTCATTGCCCGCATCGAGGCGGCCCACCAGACGCTCGAGGCCTTCACGGCGGACGCAAGCCACGAGCTGCGCACGCCGCTCACCCACCTGCGGGCGCAGGCGCATTGGGCCCTTGCGGACGGCCGCACGCCCGACGAGATGCGCGAAGCACACCATGCGATCGCGGACGAGGTGGACCGCGCGGGCCGGCTGGTGGAGGACCTGTTGCTGCTCGCCCGCGGTGACAACCGGGAGCTGCGTTGCGACCGGGAGCCGTTCGACGTCGAGGCGGTGCTCGCCGAGGTTGTGGAGATCACGGAAGCCATGGGGGCGGGACGCGGCCTGCACGTCCGGTGCGAGATCGGCGGCAGCGGGCGGGCGGTCGGGGACGGCGCCTACACGCGGCAGATCCTGCTCAACCTCGCCTCCAACGCCGTGCGGCACACGCCGACCGGCACGGTGACGTTCCGGCTGCAGACGGACGGCGCCATGCTCGGCGTCGAGGTCGCGGACACCGGCGAGGGGATCGCGGCCGTGCACCTCGAGCGGATCTTCGATCGGTTCTACCGGGTCGAGACGTCGCGCAGCCGGGCGCACGGCGGCACCGGCCTGGGCCTGGCGATCGGGCGCATGCTGGCGGAGCTCCAGGGAGGACGCCTCGTCGCGGAGAGCACGCCGGGCGCGGGGAGCCGGTTCACGTTGTGGCTGCCCCGAGCGGTGTGAAGGCGCGGCCGCTGTCGCCCCGATGACGGAGATCCGCGGTTCACGTCGGCGCCTGACGATCCCTCGCCTCACTGATCCGCGTCACTCCCGGACGGGCGGCGCGCGGATCAGGCGGAAGTCGTATTCCAGGCGAATCGTCTCGTCCACGCTCAGCACCACCGCCACGCGCGGTCGAACCAGGCCGAAGTCCTCGAAGCGGAAGGCCGTGGATGCGGTGCCCGTGAACCCGTCGGACGTGGCGGTCGCCGTCACCTGCCACGGGGTGGGTCGGGTCAT
>JBFGDF010000052.1:0-17937 GCA_041580775.1 Gemmatimonadales bacterium | reverse complement strand
GTAGATGAGATCGTTCCCTCCCTGGCCGTCCCCGTTGACGTCGCCGGAGTAGATGAACGAATACCGGTTGCCGCCGGCGCCGGCAAAGCGGTTCCCTTCGGCGACTTCGACGAACACGCCGATCTGTGTCCGCAGGTTCGGGGACCAGGCCTTGGAGTACGTCGCGGCCGCGATGATCCGGTGCCGCTGCCCGAACTCCGAAAAGCTGAGTTCCGGATTGTTCGGGTCGCCGCGCACGGGCTGGTTCTGCCACAGCACGCTCGCAATCTCCGTGGACTTGAGCGAGTTCTTCGCCTCGGTGTAGCTGTATCCCACGGTCCCGCTCAGGCCGGCGGCGAACGTCTTGCGCAGCTGCCCCGTGACGTTGAGCGAGTGCCCCTCGTTCGTGTTGTCAATCACATAGATGCCGGCACCGCCGTCGGGATTCAGCTCGTTGTTGCCGAACCCGCCGTAGAAGGGTCGGCCGTCCGGCGCGGGCAAGGTGCCGACCGGCGCCACCAGGTCCGCATTGCGCATGAAGACGGCGTTGAGGTCCTTGCTGTAGATCATCTCGAGCGTGCCCAGCAGCCCTCCCGGCAACTGCTGGTCGATCGCGAGATTGGTGGTCCACACCTGCGGCCACTTGAAGTTGGGATCCATCGCGTTCAGGTCGAACGACTGCTGCAGGATGGCGTCGCTCGATGTGGGGACCTGCGGCACCCCCGAGTTGAACGGCCCCCACACGTTGGGGTTGGCGCCGGGATTCGAGATCACGTTGCCGACCCAGACAAACGGGACCCGGCCCGTGAAGATGCCCGTGCCGCCGCGCACCTGCGTCTGCCGGTCCCCCACAGCGTTCCAGTTGAATCCCAGGCGTGGGGAGAACAGCGGGCTGGCGCCGGGCAGCGAGCTCTGGTCCACGGTTTCCGGCTGCCGGTTTTCGTCCAGCGCGGTCAGGCCACGCGAGAACGGATTATCCACCGGGTCCGTGAAGTACGTCGGGAAGTCCACCCGCATCCCGAGTGTCAGGTTGAGACGGTCGGAGACCAGGAACTCGTCCTGCACGTAGAACGCGAACTGCCCCACGCTGATCTTCTCGCCCTTGAACGGGCCCGACCCGATGTAGGAGCGGAAATCGACCTGGCACGCATCCACGACAGGGTTGGTCGCGGGCGTCCCGAACGGGTCGCACAGCGGATCCACCTGGCCGTCGTTGTCACGATCGGCGTTGGGGTCCGTGGCGTTGAAGAACTCGTCCAGTGAGGAGAACGTCGTGCCCCCGGCGGCTCCGACGACCGCCGGCAGGAAGAACACCCCGTGACGGAAGATGTTGAACGAGTTGAAGAACTTGAACAATTCGAAGTTCGCGCCCACGGTGAGCGCATGCCGGCCGCGGAACCAGGTGAAGTTGTTGGTGACCTGCCAGACGTCCTGGTCGAGGATGTTGTGAATCGAAAATGGCTCGTGGCCGGCCGTGGTGTACGTCACCCCGTTCTCGCCGATCTCGATGGTCGGGAAGTCCGCACTGAACGGCTCGCGGAAGTCCCGGAAGCGGTTGTAGCTCACGAAGAACCGGTTGGCGAAGCTCGTCGCCCGGCTGTTCAACTCGAACGCGAACGAGTTGAGTTCATTGTTGATCGCGTAGCCGGAATTCTGGAACGGCAGACTGCTCTCGTTCGGCCCCCGTCCGCTGTTGGCGAAGCTGAGCACGAACGGGTGCGGCGGGAGATCCCGCTTGGCATTCAGGTAGTTGTAGCGGAACGACAGGTTGTTGCTCGCATTGACGTTCCAGTCGAGCTTCGCGATCAGCTTGTCGTTGTTGGTTTCGTGGATGTAGCCCTGGTAGGCGCCCGGATCGTAGTTGTACGCCGTCATCAGGCGAGTCCGGATCGAATCCATGATCTGTTCGTCCGCCCGCGAGACGCCGAATCCCGACGTGCCGCCGGTGCTGGCGGCGAAGTTCGTCCCGGGATCGTCGGTACGCTCGATCTCGCCGTTGATGAAGAAGAAGAGCTTGTCCCGCACCAGCGGCCCACTCAGCGAGATCCCGGACTGAATGAACTTGAGGTCCGGGTTGGCGATCACGGGATCGCCGCGCACCGTGTTGCCGATGAGATCCTCGTTCCGATAGAACGTGTACGCGGACCCGCGGATCTGGTTGGTCCCGCTCTTGGTGACCGTATTGATGTTGGCACCCGTGAAGCCGCCCTGGCGCACGTCGAACGGTGCCAACGCCACTTGCACCTGCTCCACGGCGTCGTAGGGAACGGGCTCGGCGCTGGTCTGGCCGCCGGGGGCCGGATCGTCCAGGCCGAACGGGTTCCCGAAGTACGACCCGTCGAGCGAGATGTTGTTGTACAGCCAGTTCCGCCCGGCGAAGGCGAAGTTGCCGTCGCTCCGAGGGTCGAGCCGCGTCAGGTCGCGCGTACTGCGCTTGATGGACGGGAGTGCCGCGACCTGCTCGGGATCGACGAACGTCGCGGCTCCGGTGCGACCCGCATTGAGGACCTTGTCCGCCTCGGCCGTGACCTGGACGGCTTCGAGCTGGATCGCCTGGCGCTCGAGCCGGAAGTCCAGCCGAAAATCCTGGCCCAGGTTAAGGAATACGTCTTCCTGGGTCTCCGGGCGGTAGCCGATCAGCGCCGCCGTCACGCGGTACGGTCCGCCGACCCGGAGGTTGGGGAGGTTGTAGGCCCCACCGGGCCGAACCGTGGCCTGGTACTGGGTGCCGCTGGGGACGTGCACCGCCAGGATGGTAGCGGTCGGGAGCGGCTCGCCATCCAAGTCGGTGACGATCCCGCTCATCGCGGCCGTGGTGACCCCCTGGGCCGGCAGAGCGGCCGGCACGGCCAGCGCCGCGCCCAGCAGGAGGGCGAATCCCGCATGGAATCTGAACCTGGTTGCTTGCACGCGATCCTCCTCGAAGACAGGTGAGGGGAACCTCCGAACGCCATGACCGCGACCGCCGCCGGCCCCTCGCGAACTGGGGTCCGGATCCTGGGTCGAATGGGGCAATAAGATGTCGCCTGGGTCGCGACGCCGCGAGGGGGGCCGGGGAGCCCGATTTGCCGGCCAGTCCGCTATCTTCCCACTGCGTCCCCGGCCCCGCACGGCCGTGTCCCGGCGGTGGCCCGAACCCAGCGTGGGAGTTGCCCGTGTCTGCGATTCGCCCGCCTTCTGCTCTCGTGGAGCAGGAGGTTCCCCACGACGACATCATCTACCCGGCCACCGTGCCGTTTCTGCTGGTCCACGTCGCCTGCCTCGCCGCGATCTGGACGGGCGTCACGACCAGCGCGCTCGCGCTGGGGTTGGCCCTGTACCTCGTGCGCATGTTCGCGGTGACGGCCGGCTACCACCGTTACTTCGCCCATCGCTCGTATCGGACCAGCCGCGGGGGGCAGTTCCTCCTCGCCCTGCTCGCGCAGACCTCGGCCCAGCGCGGCGTGCTGTGGTGGGCGGCGAAGCACCGCCATCATCACCGCTACTCGGATACCACGCTCGACGTCCACTCGCCGCGGCAGCACGGCTTCTGGTACGCGCACCTGGGCTGGATCTTCACGCCGCAGCATGCGGACGTGGATCTGAGCGCGATCCCGGATCTCACCCGGTACCCCGAGCTGGTCTGGCTCGATCGTCACAAGTACCTGCCGGCGGCCGTGCTCGCCGTGCTCGTCTGGCTGGCGGCCGGGTGGCCCGGTCTGGTGGTGGGGTTCTTCTGGAGCACGGTGGCGCTCTACCACGGGACGTTCATGATCAATTCGCTCGCCCATGTGCACGGGCGCCAGCGCTATGTGACGGGCGACGACTCGCGCAACAACTGGTGGCTCTCGCTGATCACGCTGGGAGAAGGGTGGCACAACAACCATCACGCCTACCAGCGGTCCACCCGGGCGGGATTTCGCTGGTGGGAGATCGACCCGACCTTCTACGTGTTGAAGGCCCTCTCATGGGTCCGGATCGTGTGGGATCTCGGCACACCGCCCCCGGACCTGGTACGGAACGAACGACCGCTGGGCCGGGCCGTGGTGGAAAAGGTGGCGCGCCAGCTCGCGGCGAGCTTCGCCGTCGAGAGTCTGGCGGCCCAGGTGCGCGCCTCGTGGGCGCAATCGTCCCGATGGGTGGAACTGACGGAGCGGCTCCGCGCCGCACGGGGCCAGCTCGAAGACCTGGCCGCCCAAATGCATTTCCCCCAGCTGCCCAGTCTGGACGAGCTGCGGGTGCGCGCGGAGGAGATGTTCGCTGAGACGCCGTCAATGGACGAGATCGTCGAGCGGGCGCGGCTGCTGCTGCTCGCCGCGGTGTCCCAACACCTGCTCGAGCAGGCGCCCGCCGGGGCGTGAGGCACGCCGCTCACAAGCGTCGCACGGGTCGCGGGGTGCCCCCTCTGGTCGCTGCCGTCGGGAAGACGACGAGCTGGCGCCAAGGGCACGGCTCACCGACACGCGTTCCGGCCCCCACCGCCGCCGCCTCCGGCGACGTCTTCTACCGCGTGTCGACGAGCACGCGCCACGTGCCGGCGCTGTCGGCCGTGATCACGACGGTCCGGAGCTGACCCGCCGGAATCGCGATCGGATCTGACACCAACAGCGTGTCCTCCAGCACCGGGAGGTCGTTCGCGTCGCGTCGCCGGCTCGAGACCAGGACGCGCCACGTGCCGGGGGTGCTTTGCAGGTACGCAGACACGTCCCCGTAGTTGAACGGGAACATCACGGTCACGAACTGCGGGAAGTCCGGCTGCGTGCGCCAGATGTCCACCGGCGCGGCTCCCGGCGCGAGGTGCGCGACGCGGAGCTTGGTACGATCCACGGGCACCACGGCGTTGGTGTCCGACAGGATCCGGGGTACGGTGGTGCTGCCGGTATCGACGGCGAACACGGTGATGCTGTCGTCGGCGTCCAGTGCCAGCAGCACCTCTGGGCTGGGGCCCCCGTTCACCGCGCGGACGCGGAGGGCCCGGGTGCCAGGGCTCACGGGGATCCACGGACTCGCCTCCCCGGTGGCCAGCGCGGCGGCGCGGACGGCGTCGTCCACGAGCGCGTCCATCCGGGTGAGCCGGCCCGACGTGTTGGCGACGCGGACGAAGGCCTGGGGGCCAACCGGCGCCTGATCGGTGCAGGCGGCGAGAAGGGCCGTACACGCGGTGGCCGCCACCCAGGCGAGCCGTGACGACCGTCGGACGCGGTTCATGCGAACCTCCCGTTCGCCTGGTGTGACCCCGCGGTCAGCCGCCCGTTCCCGCCGGGTCTCCGTCGACGGTCGCGTTCTGCTGGGCCGCCGCCGCCACCCCGCGGAGCATGCCGCGAAAGACCAGCGCGTGCGCCGGGTAGAGCCCGTACCAGTAGGCGAGTCCGAGCAGACCGACCGGATCGAAGATCGCCGTCTGCCGGATCTCCGCGCCGCCGCCGTCCGGCTCGACTTCGAACTGAAGCCACGCCCGACCGGGCAGCCGCATCTCCGCCTGCAGGCGGAGCAGTCGGTCTGATTCGACCGCCTCGACCCGCCAGAAGTCGAGCGCATCCCCGGGCACCACGTGATCGGGATCGCGGCGGCCGCGTCGCACACCGACGCCGCCCACGAGCAGATCCAGAAAGCCACGCAGCCGCCAGAGCCAGTCCCCGAAGTACCACCCGGCATCCCCGCCGATGCGGCGCACCGGCGCGAACGCCGCCGCCGGCGGCACCGGCACCGTGACCGCGCGCGAGTCCACGAGGCGCGAGCCGAAGCGCACGCCGCCCCACTGGGGCACCGCGCTCCCGGACGAGAGCGCGTCGGACCAGCGCGTTTCGGCCACGTCGTGATCCTCGTTGACGAGGGCCCGCGCGATCGCCTCCCGGAAGCCGCGTGGCTGCACCGCGAACGCGCGTCGCGCTGCGTCATCGTGCACCACCGTGGGATTCCGCAGGCTCTCGATGAGTTGGCGGCCCACCCGCGCGTAGATGGGGGTCACGAGGCCGAGCCAGAGGCTCGAGAGCTTCGGCGTGAGCAGGGGCACCGGGATCATCCAGCGGCGCAGGCCCCGCTGCCGCGCGTACTCGTGCATGATGTCGGCGTACGACACCCGGTCGGTTCCGCCGATCTCGAACACCGCGCTGCCGGTCTCGGGGAGGTCGAGCGCCGCGAGCAGGTAGGCGATCACGTCCTCGATCGCGATCGGCTGGGCCGGCACCCCCACCCATCGGGGGGTGACCATGACCGGCAGCTTCTCGACGAGCGCGCGGATCATCTCGAACGACAGACTGCCGGACCCGATCACGATCGAGGCGCGAAGCTCGACCGTCGGCACGCCCGACTCGCGGAGGATCTGGCCCACCTCCTGCCGGCTGGCGAGGTGCGGGGATAGGTCCGTGCCGCTGCCCAATCCACCCAGGTAGACGATACGGCGTACGCCCGCGGCCCGCGCGGCGCCGGCGAAGGTGGCCGCGGCCTGCCGATCCCGCTCGGCATAATCGTCCGTGGCGGCCATGGAATGCACGAGGTAGTACGCGACTCCCACCCCGTCGAGCGCCGGCGCGAGCGACCGCGCGTCCGTCACGTCGCCACCGAGGACCTCGGTGGTGGCGCCGACGCGGGGCCGGAGATGTTCCGGGCGGCGCGCCACACAGCGGACCGGGAGGCCGCGCGCCTCGAGGGCATGCAGCAGCCGGCCCCCGACGTAGCCAGTGGCGCCCGTCAGCAGCACCCGCTCGGCGACGGCCGGGGCGCCGCTCACGGCCGCTTGGGGGAACGCTTCGTTGTCTTCTTGGCCCCGCGCGGCCGTCGCGGCGCCGCGGGCTCGCCGCCCACGGCCTTCGCCGTTGCTCGGAACGTGCGGCCCGCCGCGGTGCGCGGAAGGTCGGCAGGATCCTCGGGGACGGGAACCTCGATCCGCAATACGCCGGGCTCCTGCGACTGCGCCTCGCGTGCCCCGAGTTCCTTGAAGATGCGAAGCATGGGTGTGTTCTCGGTCAGCACCCAGGCCACCCAGGTGTCGATCCCCTGCTCGGCGGCCGAGCGCGCGAGGACGCCAAGGAGCAGCGTGCCCAGGCCCCGGCCCTGGTGTGAGTCCATCACCGTGACGGCCACCTCAGCCGCGGTCGGCCGATTGGCGAGCCGGATATGCCGCGCGATCCCGAGCGCGGGCTGCCCGGACTGCGTGGGATCCAGCGCGATCCACGCCATGTGATCGTGGTAGTCCAGCTCGGTGAAGTAGCGCAACTGCTCGTCGCTCAAGCCCGCCGGCGTGTTCATGAAACGCCGGTAGCGGGACACGAGGGAGAGACGTTCGAAGCCCTCGCGCAGCCGCTCCTTGTCGTCGGATCGGACGGGTCGGATGAGCACGGGACTGCCGTCCCGGAGCCGGAACTCGAACGCGCGGTCGGGGAGCGTGGTAGGCATACCGGAATATCGCACGGTGCCGCGACCCCGTGCGGTGTCCGGCGCATGCGGGCGGGGGCGACCGGCCGGCCGAGGGCCGGTGCTCTCCAGTGCGCGTTGATGGGGCGTGGTGTCAACCGGAGCGGGTGGGTTCAATCCGCAGGAGCCCGCGGCGGCCCGAGCGCGCACTATCACATAACTTGTTAATTGACAATGAGATGTATGGTAGGAAGAGGACCATTGACGCGTGGGAATGATCAATATATAATACGTATGTATGAAAAAGTCATACGTATGACCTCCGACCGGACTGCCGACCAGCTCGTGGCCGCCGCGATCGAGCTGTTCGCCCGCCACGGCTATCACGGGGCCTCGGTTCGCGCCATCACGGGGGCGGCCGGCGTCAACCTCGGCGCCATCACCTATCACTTCGGATCCAAGGGCGCGCTGTACGAGGCGGCCATCGCCGCCGTGCTCGGGCCGAGCACGGAGCATCTCGCGCGCGCGTCGAGCCTCCCCGGATCGGCGCTCGAGCGCATCGAGCGGTTGGTCCGCGGCCTGTTCGAGTACCTGTCGCTGCACCCACAGCTGCCGCGCGTGCTGGCCCATCATCTCGCGGCCGGCCTGCCCATTGCCGCGGTCGCCCGGGACACGATGCAGAACAACCTGCGCCTCATCACCAGCCTCATTGCCGAGGGGCAGCGCGAGGGCGCCATCCGCCACGGTGATCCGACCCTGATGGCCGTGAGCATCTTCGCACAGCCGATGTTTCTCTCGCTCATGCGGAGTCTTCTCAGGCAGGGGTTGGACCTCGATCAGGATGATCCCCAGGTCGCCGCCGATCTCCGGGACAGCGTCGTGGGGTTCGTCCGCGCCGCCCTGGCCCGCCCGGAGCACTCATGATCCCGGAGGACGCATGATCATGGGACTCATCCGTCGTCCGCGGATCGGGGCGGTGCCACTCGCCGCCGCGGTCATGCTCGCCGCCCCCGGGGACGCACACCTGGTGGCGCAGCACCCGTCCGGTACGCCGCCGCTGCCGCTCGCGCAGGCGGTGCGCCGTGCCCTCGACCACGATCCCGGCGTGCGGGCCGCCGCCGCGGGCAGTGACGCTGCGCGGGCGGCCGTGGGTGAGGCGCGGGCGCGATGGTTCCCGACGGTCGCCATCACCGGAGCCGCCATGCAGTACCAGGAGCCGATGGTGGCGATCCCGATCCACGGGTTCGAGCCCGGGCAGACGCCGCCTTTCGACGAGACGCTCTTTCAGGCCGGTGTGAAACTCCACTACACGCTGTTCGATGGCGGCACCCGGGGTGCCCGGGTGCGCAGCGCCCGGGCCCGGGCCGACGCAGCCGGCGCGGCGCTCGACGAAGCGGCGCAGGGACTCGTCGCCCGGGTGGTGCGCACCTACGTGAGCGTCCTGAGTGCCCGCCAGGTGCTCGACGCGCACGACCGGCGCCTCACCGCGCTCGCGTCGGAGCTGGAACGCGTGCGGCAGCGCCGCGAGGTGGGCCGTGCGGCAGACGTCGAGGTTCTGCGGATCGAAGCCGCGGCCGCGAGCGCCCGGGCCGATCGCGTACAGGCCGCCGTGGGCCTGAACATGGCGGAGCTCGAGCTTGCCCGGCTCGTGGGGGCGCATCCCGAGGAGACGCGGGCGGAACGGCTGATGCGCGTTACGGCGGCCGACACGGTGCTCCCCACGCGGGAGGCGCTCATCGCGCGCGCAAGGGACGTGAGTCCTGCGTTGGCGCGGGCGCGGCGCGAGCAGACAGCGGCACAAGCCACGCGGGCGGTGGCCACCAGCGCGCGCTGGCCGACGCTCGAGCTCGTCGGCGCGTACGTGGACCGCGGTGGGCTCGACACCGAGCACGCGCTCGAGTGGAACGTGGGCGTCCAGTTGTCCTACCCGATCTTCACGGGTGGTGCGATCCGCAAGGCAATCGCGCGCGCGGACGCCGAGGGACACGCGGCCGCCGCGCGGGTGCGCGGTGTCGAGCAGCAGCTGGGTCGCGAGGTGGATCGGGCGACCTCCGCCATCGAGGAAGCGCGTGCGCGCGTGACGGCCCTGGAGACGGCGGTGAGCCGGTTTGCCGAGGTGGTGCGCATCGAGGTCCTCCGCCTGGATGCGGGCACCGGCACGCAGACCGACTACCTCGACGCGGAGGCGGACCTCCTGGCCGCGCAGGCGGCCCTGGCCGAAGCTCGGCACGGGGCCATTGCGGCGCGGGTCGAGCTGGCGCGCGTGACCGGGACGCTCGACCTCGCGTGGGTCGAGCAGCACGTGGAGATGGAGCGATGACGAAGCGACGTCGTGCGGTGGTGATCGCGGGCGTGGTCGTGCTCGGGGCCATGGGACTCTGGTTCGGGGGGCTGAAGAACGGGGACCAGGCGGACGGGCTCACGGCCGCCGGCACGGTCGAGGCTACCGAGGCTCGGCTCGGCTTCCAGGCGGCGGGACGCATCGACAGCGTCGCGGTGCGCGAAGGCGACCACGTAACCGCGGGTGCCGTGCTCGCGGTGCTCGACGGCGAGGAGTGGCGCGCACGCCGCGCGCAGGCCGCGGCTCAGGTCGCCGCGGCGCGGGCGCTGCTGCGGGAGATGGAACGGGGCTTCCGCAGGGAGGAAATCGCGCAGGTGCGCGCGGCGCGGGACGCGGCCCGCCAGCGGCTGGCCGACGCCGAGCGGGATCTGGCACGGACGGAGCGGCTGTACCAGGGCGGAGCCGTGAGTCGCGAGGCCTACGACAAAGCGGCCCTGGCGGTCGAAGTGGCCACGAGCCAGCACGCCCAGGCCGATGAGCAGCTCAAGCTCACGGAGGCAGGTCCGCGGCCCGAGCGCATCGAGGCGCAGCGCGCGCAGCTGGCACAGGCCCAGGGCGCGCGCGACGCCACCGAGGCGGCACTGGCCAACACGCGCGTCGCGGCGCCGTTCGATGGCGTGGTGACGGTCCGGCATCACGAGCCGGGCGAGATCGTCGCTCCGGGGATCGCGGTGCTCACCATCATGAATCCTGCGGACCGCTGGGTGCGCATCTATGTGAAGGAGAATCGCATCGGCGCGGTGCGCCTCGGCAGCCCCGCGACGATCACCTCGGACACGTATCCCGGACGCGAGTACGAGGGCGAGGTCGTTTTCATTGCGTCGGAGGCGGAGTTCACCCCCAAGAGTGTGCAGACCACCGAAGAGCGGGTCAAACTGGTCTTTGCGGTCAAGGTGCGCATCGTGGGCGACCCGGGCCAGGAGCTCAAGCCCGGCATGCCCGCCGACGTGCGCCTCCAGCTGGCGCCGTGAGCGGCGCTGGCGAGCTGGCGATCCGGGTGGACGGGCTCACCCGGTCGTTCGGGAACGTGCGGGCGGTGGACGGCCTCGCCTTTACGGTCGTGCGGGGCGAACTGTTCGGCCTCGTGGGTCCCGACGGCGCCGGCAAAACCACCACCCTGCGGATGCTGGCCGGTGTCCTCCGGCCCAGCGGGGGCGACGCCACACTGAACGGCGTCAGCGTGCGGAAGGACCCCGAGCGCGTGAAGCACGATCTCGCCTACATGTCGCAGCGGTTCGGCCTGTACACCGACCTCACGGTGCGGGAGAATCTGGAGTTCTACGCCGATCTGTACCAGGTGCCGCGGTCGGAGCGGCCCGCGCGTCTGGAGCGTCTGTTCCGGTTCTCCAACCTGGGACCCTTCCAGGACCGCCTGGCCGGCAAGCTCTCCGGAGGGATGAAACAGAAGCTGGGGCTGTCGTGCGCCCTGATCCACGAGCCGGAGATCCTGCTGCTGGACGAGCCCACGTTTGGCGTGGATCCCATCTCGCGTCGCGACCTGTGGCTCATCATTCACGAGATGGTGGCGCGCGGCGTCACGGTGGTCGTGAGCACGGCCTACATGGACGAAGCCGAGCGATTCGACCGGCTGGCGCTGCTGCACCGCGGTCGGGTGCTGGCGCTGGATACGCCGGAGGCGCTGCGACGCTCGCTCGCGGGCGACGTGCTCGAAGTCCAGGTGGACCGGGTGCGGGCGGCGCGGACCGTGCTGCAGGGGCATCCCGCGGTCCGCGGCGTCACGGTGTTCGGCGACCGGCTGCACGTGGGTGTGGGTGACGCGGCGGCCGCCGGCCCGGCGGTGGAGGCGGCGCTCCGAGCAGCGGGCTTTGCCGTGCACGAGCTCAAGTCCGTGATGCCGTCGCTCGAGGACGTGTTCATCACCCGGATCGCGCTGGCGGAGGCCGCGTGACTGCGGCACCGGGCGGCCCCGCGGTGTCCGCCGACGGGCTGACCAAGCACTTCGGCGATTTCGTCGCGGTGGACCAGGTGAGCTTCGAGGTCCGCGGGGGGGAGATCTTCGGCTTCCTGGGGCCCAACGGCGCCGGGAAGACCACCACGATCAAGATGCTCGCCGGGCTGGCGCGTCCCACGTCGGGTCGGGGCACCGTGGCCGGGTTGGACATCATGACCGACACCCGGGATATCAAGCGCAGTATCGGCTACATGTCGCAGCTGTTCTCGCTCTACGGCGACCTCACGGTAGACGAGAACGTCGCGTTCTTCACCCGTCTCTATGGGGTCGCGCGGGAGCGGCGGGCGGCGCGTCGGGATTGGGTGCTGGAGATGGCCGGCCTCACCGAGCACCGGCGGCGCCTCACCGCGGAGCTGCCGCTGGGGTGGAAGCAGCGCCTGGCGCTGGGCTGCGCCGTGCTGCACGAACCGCCCATCCTCTTTCTCGATGAGCCCACGTCGGGCGTGGACCCGATTTCCCGGCGGACCTTCTGGGACCTGATCTACTCACTGGCGGAGCAGGGGACGACGATCTTCGTCACGACGCACTACATGGAGGAAGCGGAGTACTGCCACCGGCTCGCGCTCATGAATCGCGGCAAGCTGATCGCGCTGGATACGCCTACCCATCTCCGGACAGGCATGCAGGAGCCGATACTCGAGGTCCGCGTACCCGACGCGCCCCGGGCGGTGGAGGCCCTGACGGGCGCACCGGGGGTGATTGAGGCCGGCATGTTCGGGCGCGCGCTGCACGTGGCGGTGGCCGACGTCGCCGAGGCTGAGGCCACGCTCCCCGCCCGGCTGGCCGAGCACGGCGTCGCGGTGGAGGGGATCGAGCAGATCACCCCCTCGCTCGAAGACGTGTTCGTGGCCCGCGTGCGCGCCGAGGGCGGCGCGCCGGTGGACTGAGCGGCCATGCTGAACTGGATGCGCCTGCTTGCGGTCGCGCGAAAGGAAGTGACGCAACTGCGGCGCGACGCGCGGAGCCTTTACCTCGCGTTTCTCCTGCCGGCGCTCCTCGTGGTGCTCTTTGGATACGCCATCAGTTGGGACGTGGATAACATCCGGACGGCCGTGCTGGATCAGGACCAGTCGGCGCGCAGCCGCGAGCTGCTCGACGCGTTCCGCTCCTCCGGCTACTTCACGCTCACGACCCGACTCGAGCGCAGCGCCGACGTCGATCGGCTGCTCGATCGCGGGGCCGTGAGCATCGTGCTGGTCATCCCTCCGGATTTCGCCGAGGCACTCGATGCGGGCGGCACGGCGCAGCTCCAGGCTATCGTGGACGGCAGCGATGCGAACACGGCCACCATCGCCCTCGGCTACGCTGGGGCCATCGTGCAGGCCTACTCGGCTCGCGTGCGCTTCCAGGGAAGTTTGGCGCAGCTCCCCATTGAGTCCCGCACTCGGGTGTGGTACAACGAGGAGCTCACCAGCCGCAACATGATCGTGCCGGGCCTGGTGGCGGTGATCATGATGATCATCGCCGCCATGCTCACGTCGCTCACGATCGCCCGGGAATGGGAGCGCGGGACGATGGAGCAGCTCGCTGCGACCCCGGTGAGCCGTGCGGAGGTGGTCCTCGGTAAGCTCCTGCCGTATGTGGCAATTGGCCTCATCGACGTGGTGGTCGTGAGCGTGATCGGCGTGTTCCTGTTCGGGGTGCCGTTTCGGGGGAGCGTGTTCCTGCTGATGGTGCTGTCGCTCGCGTTCATCATCGGCGCCTCCGGGCTCGGGATGTTCATCTCGGCCGTCGCCCGGTCGCAGCTGCTCGCCACGCAGATGGCCATGATCGCCACGTTCCTCCCGGCCTTCCTGCTCTCGGGGTTCATGTACGCGATCGACGTGATGCCGGCGCCGCTGCGGGCCCTCACCTACCTGATTCCGGCGCGGTACTTCCTCGTGGTGACGCGGGGCATCTTCCTCAAGGGCGTCGGCGCCGACGTGCTGCGCGTGCAGGGACTGTTGATGATCGCCTTCGCGATCGTGGGCCTCGCGGCCGCGACCCGGGTGTTCAGGAAGGAGATCGCCTGACCATGGCGTGGCGCGACCGGGGGGAACGCGTGGCGGCCATGGTGGGCAAGGAGTTCCGCCAGATCTTCCGCGATCCACGCATGGCCCGGGTGATCTTCGTTGCCCCCCTCATCCAGCTCCTCGTGTTCGGCTACGCGGTCTCGACCGACATCTGGCAGACCCCCACCGTGGTGGTGGATCACGACGAGTCCCTCCCGTCGCGCGAGCTGGTCGACGTGCTGACGGCGTCCGGCTATTTCCGGGTGGTCCGGCAAGTGGAGCGCCCCGCCGATCTCGTACGCGCCCTCGATCATGGGGACGCGGTGGTGGGCGTGGAGATCCTGCCGGACTTTTCGACGCGGCTGCGGGACGGGACTGGCGCCACCGTCCAGCTGTTGCTCGACGGCACCAACTCGAACACGGCGTCCGTCGCCCGAAGCTACGCGGAGCGGATCATCCGGGACTATGGTCTGCGAGCGGGACCGGCCACGGCCCCCGCGGTGGATTTCCGCGAACGGCCCTGGTTCAACGCCAGCCTCTCGAGTCGCGACTACAACGTCCCCGCCGTGGTGGGCGCGCTGATTCTGCTGATCTGCCTCCTGCTCACCTCGCTGGCGGTGGTGCGTGAGGCGGAGATCGGCACGCTTGAGCAGCTCAAGGTGAGCCCGCTCACGGCCGGCGAGTTGATCGCGGGGAAGACGATTCCCTTCGCCCTGATCGGCCTGGTTGACCTGGTGGTGGTGACGACGGTGGCGCTGGCGTGGTTTGGCGTGCCGTTCCGCGGAAACCTGCTGATGTTGCTGCTGGCCAGCCTGTTGTTCCTGCTGTCGGGCCTGGGACTCGGGCTGCTGATCTCGACCGTCTCGAAGACCCAGCAGGAAGCGTTCATGACCACCTTCCTGGTGTTTCAGCCCGCGATTCTGCTGTCCGGGTTCATGTTCCCGGTGAGCAGCATGCCCGCGGTGTTTCAGTGGATGACCCTGCTGAACCCGGTGCGCCACTACATCGAGATCGTGCGCGCCGTGTTCCTGAAGGGCGTGGGGCTCGAGGCCCTGTGGCCCCCGTCGCTCGCCCTGCTGCTGATCGGCGGATCTCTGCTGGCGTTCGCCGCGGCGCGGTTCCGCCAGGCGGCCCGCGGCTGAGGTCGCCCCCCCCTGCGCGCCGTAGACGCCGACGGCGTCCGGCGGTAAGCTACACGGTTGATTCGCCTTCGCCGGACGGGGAAGGGGTCCGTGGCCGACATTCTCGAACAACTGAAAACCGCGCTGGCCGAAAACTATGCCGTCGATCGCCTCTTGGGCGAGGGTGGCATGGCGATCGTTTTCCTCGCGCGCGATGTCAAGCACGACCGCGAGGTCGCGGTCAAGGTGCTCAAGCCCGAGCTCGCCGCCTCGCTCGGGGCCGATCGTTTCCTGCGCGAGATCCAGGTCACCGCCAGGCTGCAGCATCCCCACATCCTCCCGCTCTACGATTCAGGGGAGGCCGCCGGCCTGCTCTACTACGTCATGCCCTACGTGGTGGGCGAGTCGCTGAGTGACCTGCTGGCCCGGGAGAAGCAGCTGGGGCTCGAGGACGCGGCGCGCATCACGCGCGAGGTCGCCGAGGCGCTGGCCTACGCGCACAGCTACGGCCTCGTCCACCGCGACATCAAGCCGGACAACGTGATGATGTCGAACGGGCACGCGATCGTGGCCGATTTCGGGATTGCGCGCGCCCTGTCGGAAGCGGGGGCGGACAAGCTCACGCAGACGGGCATGTCGGTGGGGACCCCGGCGTACATGAGTCCCGAACAGTCCGCGGGCGATCCCGGGGTGGACGGGCGGAGCGACGTGTACAGTCTCGGGTGCATGCTGTACGAGATGCTGGTGGGACAGGTGCCGTTCACGGGCCCGACCGCCATGGCCATCATGGCGCGGCACACGATGGATCACGTGACCCCGCCGTCCATCATGCGGCAGTCCATCCCGCCCGAGCTCGAGGACATCGTGCTGCGGGCCATGGAGAAGGTGCCGGCCGACCGGTACCGCACAGCCCACGAGATGGTGGAGGCGCTCAAGGCGGTGGAGCGGGGCGAGGTCAGCGGAGCACGGGTCTCCACGGCGATGCGAGCCTCGCGCGCGGGGATGCGGCCCTCGCAGATGGGGATGCGCGCGTCGCAGGTCGGCTTCGCCCTCGACGAGCAGCCGGCGCCCCGGCGCCGCTGGCCGTATCTCGTGGGGGTTGGCGGTGTGGCGGTACTCCTCGCCGGCGTCGGGTGGCTGGCACTCACGCGCGCCCCGCGGCCCGCGACGAGCGGGGAGCTCGACCTGCGGCGGATCGCCGTAACCTACTTCGACGACCTGAGCGGCGACGGGCAGCTCGGCTATCTGGCCGACGGGCTCACCGAGGGCCTGATCGGCCAGCTGGATCGCGTGCCGGGTCTGGACGTGGTGTCCCGCAATGGTGTCGCCGCCTACCGCGGGTCGTCCCTGCCGCGCGACAGCATCGCCCGCGCCCTCGGCGCCGGCACACTGCTGATCGGCAGTGTCGAGCCGGCGGCTGCCGGCCGTGTGCGCGTCACCACGCGCTTGGTGGATGGCGCGAGCGGGGCCGACGTCGGGCGCCGCACGAGTTTCGAAGTCCCCGGCGATGCGCTGCTGGGTGCCCGCGACTCGATCGCGCGGGATATGGCGCGCACGCTGCGGGAGTGGCTAGGGCAGGAGGTCGAGCTGCGCGACAGCCGTGCGGGAACGGCAAGTCTGGCGGCGTGGACGGGGCTTCAGCGCGGGGAGCGGCTGCGCAAGGAAGCGGAGGCGCGGATCGACGCGGGCGCGGCGGAGGCTGGAGACAGCCTGTTGATCCGCGCGGACTCCGTGCTCGCCGAGGCGGAGGCCGCGGACAGCCGCTGGATCGAGCCCGTGCTCGCGCGCGGGTGGGTCGCTGCCCGACGGGCCGCGGCGCTGCGTGGAGACGCCGGCGCACGCGTGGCGCGCGTGGGGCTCGAGCTCGCCGGCCGGGCCCTCGCCATGGACGCCGCCAATGCCGAGGCGCGCGAGCTGCGCGGAAGGCTGCGGTACCAGCTGTACAACCTGCGTGTGACGACGGACCGCGCCGAGTGGGAGCGCCTGCTCGCGGGCGCGCGCGAGGATCTCGAGGCGGCCACGCGGACCGATCCCACCCGCGCGTCCGCCTGGGTGACGCTGAGCGAGGTGCTCTACGAGCCGCAGATCGACGACGTGCCCGGGGCGCTGGTCGCCGCGCGGCGCGGCTACGACGAGGACGCGTTCCTCAAGGGCGCGGATCGGCTGGTCGCGCGGATGTTCTGGGCGTCGCTCGATCTCGAGCAGTTTGCCGAAGCGCGCCGCTGGTGTGCCGATGGCGCCGCGCGGTTCCCCGAGCGGGCCGAATTCCGCCGCTGCCAGCTGTGGCTGATGGCTACCCCGGCCACGGAGGCCGATGTGGCGCGGGCGCAGCAGCTGCTTGCCGAGCTCGATCGGCAGTTGCCGGATTCCCGATCCGGTCAGTACCTGCGGGCGGAGTCGCAAGCCGTGTTCGGCGGCATCGTCGGTCGGGCCGGGCTGCGCGACAGCGCCGCGCGCGTCCTGGAGCGGGCCCGGCGCGCGGCCTCCTACGAAATCGATCCCGAGCAGTCCCTGATCGGTCGCCTGGGATACATGTACTCGCTGGCGGGGGACCCCGACAAGGCGATCGACCTCCTCAAGCAGCACGTGGCCGCCAACCCGCATCACGCCTTTCTCGAGTCGGCCGGCACGGTGTGGTGGTGGCGGGAGCTCCGCAAACACCCCCGTTGGGCCGAAATCGAGGAAGTCGGGCGCTAGCCCCCCCGCCCCCGCCCACGGCCCGTGCTTGCGGTGGCGTGTGTTTTGCGATACAAGTCCTAGCTGATCGGGACCCGGCCCCCCGAATCCCCTGCTGATCGTCTGGTCGTCGCCGTCGCGTCGGCCTCCCCGGGATTGTCCACGCGGATGGAGTGTGCATGAAACGGACTGCCGCTGCCCTGCTCGTCGTCGGAACCCTGGTTGGGTGCACCGATACCGGAAACCTCTCCGAGCCGTCCCAGCCGTCGTTCGCGGTCTCCGATGGGGGGCATACCGGGAATACGGTGGACGGAAAGCCCGCGAACACGCGGTTCTACTTCCTCCCCCCGCTCGTGCCGTCGCCGTCGTATAGCGGTGTGTTCAATCCGTCGCTCAAGCCGACCGTCATCATCTCTGGGCCGTTCACGCCCGTCCCGCGGCCGGACGGCCGGCTCGACCTCCCGACCGACGTCTGCGTGCCCGGACCGGCCGTGAAGATCTTCCCACCCAACGCGATCTCGGTTG